>NZ_JBBCBO010000004.1:0-368783 GCF_037203865.1 Variovorax sp. CCNWLW186
TTCACCCAGAGCATCAACGGCGCCAGCAGCACCAGCGTCACCTACGGCTACAACGCCAACGGCGACCTCGTGAGCGACGGCCTCAGGAGCTACGCCTACGACGCCGAGGGCCGCCTGGCGGCTTCCACCACCGGTGCCACCGACGTGAGCCCGACCACGCGCTACGCGCACAACGCGCTGGGCCAGCGGGTCTTCAAGACCGAGCCGCTGTACCCGCCGGGCCAGGGCGACGAAGCCGACCCGGGCTTCATGCAGAGCCTGATCGCGTTCTTCACGAAGCTGTGGAACCCGACAGCCAACCAGGCCGAGCAGTTGGGCTATGCCTATGTCTACGACGAGAAAGGCACGCTGATCTCGGAGGCCGGCAGCGGCGGGGCGAACAGTGCGGGTCAGGCCAGCTACATCTACCTGCCGACGGCGAACGGGCCGATGCCGATTGCGGCCGTGATCAACGGCGCCACCTATGCGGTGCACAGCGACCACCTGAACACGCCGCGCAAACTCAGCAACGACAACGGGCAAGCCGTCTGGCAGTGGAGCTATAGCGCGTTCGGGGAGGACAAGCCGACGGTTGCGAAGAATCGGTTCGCGAACCTCGACACCACACCCAACCCGGGCACGACGAGCATCTCCGAGGTGAAGTTCAACCTGAGGTATCCGGGGCAGTATGCGGATGAGGAGAGTGGACTGTTCTACAACTACTTCCGCAGCTACGACAGTCGGACTGGGCGCTACAGCCAGCCGGATCCGATCGGCCTGGATGGTGGGTGGAACAGGTTCGGGTATGTGGATTCCAATCCGTTGAGCTACCTTGATCCAACTGGGCTTGACTTACTTGCGGTGACCGGCGGACGCCGCGAGAGTACCAATCCATTCGGGCACACCGCTCTGGGTGTCAGCGGCGCGGGAATGTATAGCTATGGCAACAATACCCCCCTCGGCGGTTCACCGCGGGAATACCTCGAGGGGCAGAGCAAGTTTCGCGACCAACAAGTCACACTCATCCCTCGCACGCCTGCCCAAGATCAAGGTGCGTTGGACAACTTGGCCCGCAATGGCTGCAGGAACTGCGTCGGATTACTTGACAACTGTGCCGTACGTACCGATTCGGCTTTGCGGGCAGCTGGAGTGCCGACAAACATGTCGCCCTTTCCTGGGGGCGTGGCGCGTGATGCGATGCGAGCACCGGGCGCGCAAAATTACTACATTCCAAAGGGAGGCCCTATCCCTCCAGGATTGAGCGAGGCCCTTGGACGATTCAATCCGCCGAATGTGCCATGAACCCAAACTTCCGAGCGAGGCGAAAGCCGCAGGAAATTTATTGGTGGACGCTGAGCCTGTGGGTTGTCGCGGTTGTCTGCCATCTTGCCTGGTTCGTGGTTGAGGGCACGTCGCCGCAGACTGATGAAGCCTATGCGAGGGGTCTTATCTTCCAGACCGCAGCTTTCGCTTTTTTTCGCTTTCCGTATTGGCTCGGAGGCCTCATCGCGGTGCTAGTCCTTGAGTTCGCAATCTTCGGAAGAAAAGATCGCTGAATAAACAGCTTAGGACGGTGGAAGATCTGCGTGCAACCATTCCCAGGACAGTCCGTGACAACCTCTTCAGTTTCGCCAGCCGATCCTGCCTTGTTCAGCTTCAACGTTGCTCATGTCGCGACGATCCAGACAAGCTTGCTAGAACTGGCGTCGAGGCTGAACTTCAGTGTTGGCCAGGAGGTGGATGACCTCGAGGAGTACGACGTAGCGTATGTCCCGTCCCAGAAGTCATGGTCGCTATTTGCGCAACCGGGAGAATTTCCGACCAAGATGGCCGCATGCCTGGAACTTGGTCCTGCTGCTGCTGAAAAGCAAATGCGAGGGCTCTATTCCGACTATCCGGCCAACTGGACAATCTTGGGTAACTATCGGGAGTCGGCGAATGGCTTGAATTGTTCTTATGACGCTCAGCGCACCTCTGATGGATTGATCTGGGTTGGTGGCATCGGATTTCGGGTGGCACGTGAGTGGTGCCCTGCTGTGACTAGTACCTTAGTGTCCAGCGGAAGCTGTCAATGCAATTCCCCAGGATTTGTGGAGGACGAAACCCATACCTCTTGCAAACAAGCACCGGTATCCCAGCCTCCCAACATGTGCAGGCCGGGGGAGAGCACAACGCATCCGATCTTGCCCGCGACCGCAGAAAAATACCGTAGCGAAACCGATTGGACCGGCCAAGGCCCCGATGCCTTGTCCTTCACGCGGACGTACCGCAGCAACTGGGTTACCGACGACGCGAGGCTGAGTTCCAGTCTGGGCCAAGTCTGGGCCCATAGCTACAGCGTTGGTCTGAGCGCTATCCCCGTCGCCGCGCCGCTGACGGTCGCCATCACCTTGCCCGAAGGCCATGCACGCACCTTCTCGCGGCCTTCTACCAGTGCAGGGTGGAGCGCCAGCGACAGCGCCGATACCCTGACGCAGGCCGCCGACGGCGCCTGGGTCTGGCGCCGCGCGGACGGCGACACCACCTACAACTTTGCCGCCAACGGCCAACTGCAAACGACAGTCGCCTCCAACGGGTGGACGCACAGCTACACGTACAACGGATCTGGCCAAATCGCCAGCGTCACCAATGCTTTTGGCCGTACCCTTGTCTTCACCTACGTTGCTGGCCGCCTCAGTTCCGTCGGCACGCCGGATGGCCGGACGATAGGCTACGCATACGACGGCGCGGGTCGACTCTCTTCAGTCACCTATTCCGACGGCAAGGCCCGCACCTTTCTCTACGAGAACGCCACATACGGCCAGGCCCTGACAGGCATCCTCGATGAAACTGGCGCTCGCTGGGGAACTTTTGGCTATGACGCCAAAGGGCGAGCCACCAGTTCGGTGCTGGCCAGCGGTGCGGACAGCCACCAGGTCAACTACCAGGCGAGCGTTACGACTGTCGTCGATCCCTTGGGGACGTCGCGCACGTACAGCTACAGCACCGTCAAGGGCCAACTCTCGGTCGCATCGGGTTCCCTGCCTTCAGGTACCGGTGGACATGACGCCGCGACCCGAGTTCAGGACGCCAATGGCCTGATTACGTCAGAGACGGACTTCAAGGGCATCATCACGACGACCTCTTGGGACGTGGCCCGCCGCTTGCCCACCTCAGTCACCCGAGCCTCCGGGACCCCCGAAGCCCAGACGGTGACCACCCAGTGGCACCCAACCTTCTCGCTGCCCACGCTGGTGACTGAGACAGGCCGCACCACCGCCTACACCTACGACACCTTGGGCAACACGCTGTCCAGGACCGTCACCGACACCACCAGCAATACCGCCCAGCTCTGGCAATGGGCCTACAACGCCCGGCAGCTGGTGGCCACCGCCACCGAGCCCAACGGCGCCGTCGCCAGCTACACCTACGACCCCCGAGGCAACGTCCTCACGGCCACCAACGCCCTCGGGCACGTCACCAGCTACACCTACGACGACGCCAACCGCGTCGCGAGCTCAACGGGCCCCAACGGCCTGGCCACCAGCTACACCTACGACCCACGCGACCGCCTGCTGACCCAGACCGTCGGCGGTCAGACCACGGTCCTAACCTACAAGCCCTACGGCAGCGTTGAATCGATCACGCTGCCCACCGGCTTGGTCCTCACCTACAGTTACGACGCCGCCCACCGCCTCACCGGCTGGAGCAACAACCGCGGCGAGAGCGGGCTCTACACCCTGGACGGCATGGGCAACCGCACCGCCGAGCAGATCAAGGACAGCGCCGGCAATGTCGCCTGGAACGCCGTTCGCACCATCAACAACATCAACCGGCCAACTGCCAGAACCGAAGGCCCCAACCAGAGCGGCTATTTCAGCTACGACACCAACGGCGAACTCATACGCGCGACCAACGGTCTCAACCAGAGCACGCAGTATGGGTTGGACGGCCTGCGCAGGATCAAATCCATCACCAACGCTGCGGGCGCTGCCGCCACCCTTCAGTACAACGCCCTCGATGCCGTCACCGAAGCCAAGGACTTCAAGGGCGTGGCCACCACCTACGCGCGCGACGCCCAAGGCAACGCGACGGCGGAGAGCAGTGCCGACACCGGCCCCGCCAGCACCCAGTACGACGCCCTGGGCCTGCCGACCCAGATCACCGACGCCCTCGGCCAGGCCACCATCATCACCCGCGACGCCTTGGGCCGCCCCACCAACTTGGTCTTCGCCGACGGCAAGACCACCACCCTGCGCTACGACCTGAGCGCCAACAGCAAGGGCTACCTGTCGGAGATCGTCGACCGCAGCGGCACCACCGAGTACGCTCGCGACGGCTTCGGCCGCGTGACGCTGAAGAAGCAGACCCTGGCCAACGGCAGCGTGCAGCAGGTCAGCTACAGCTACAACCCCAACGGCACCCTCGCGAGCATCGGCTACCCCCACGGCGGCGGGCTGCTCACCCACAGCTATGACAGCACCGGCCGCCTCACGGGCCTGAGCCTGAACGGCAATCCGCTGGTCACCGGCATCGCCTGGAATCCGCTGGGACAGCCCACCGTGTGGACCTGGGCCTTTGCTTCCCCCAGTCTCGCAGCCAGCCGCAGCTACGACACCGCGGGCCGCATGACCAGCACGGAGTTCAGCAGCTACGTCTACGACGCCGCAGGCCGCATCACCAGCCTGACGCAGACCCTCTACGCACCGGGCGACACCGACCCCACCCACAGCACCATCGGCGCCAGCGACATCACCTGGACCGTGGGCTACAACGCGGTCGGCCGCATCACCGGCTTCAACGCCACAGGCAGCACCGCCGGCTTCGGCTACGACGCCAACGGCAACCGATCCAGCAGCACCCGGGTGCTCGGAACCCAAAGCACCAGCCGCAGCTACACCGTGGGCGCCACCAGCAACCGCCTGACCGGCTTCACCCAGAGCATCAACGGCGCCAGCAGCACCAGCGTCACCTACGGCTACAACGCCAACGGCGACCTCGTGAGCGACGGGCTCAGGAGCTACACCTACGACGCCGAAGGCCGCCTGGCCGCGGCGACCACCGGCGCCACCGACGTGAGCCCGACCACGCGCTACGCGCACAACGCGCTGGGCCAGCGCGTGTTCAAGACCGAGCCGCTGTACCCGCCGGGCCAGGGCGATGAAGCCGACCCGGGCTTCATGCAGAGCCTGATCGCGTTCTTCACGAAGCTGTGGAACCCGACCACCAACCAGGCCGAGCAGCTGGGCTATGCGTATGTCTACGACGAGAACGGCACGCTGATCTCGGAGGCCGGCAGCGGCGGGGCGAACAGCGCGGGCCAGGCCAGCTACATCTACCTGCCGACGGCGAACGGGCCGATGCCGATCGCGGCTGTCATCAACGGCAATACCTATGCAGTGCACAGCGACCACCTGAACACCCCGCGCAAACTCAGCAACGCAGACGGCCAGCCTGTCTGGCAGTGGAGCTACAGCGCGTTCGGGGAGGACAAGCCGACGATTGCGAAGCACCGGTTCGCCAACCTCGACACCACACCGAACCCGGGCACCACCAGCATCTCCGAGGTGAAGTTCAACCTGAGGTATCCGGGGCAGTATGCGGATGAGGAGTCGGGGCTGTTCTACAACTACTTCAGGAGCTATGACGCGAGGACGGGGCGGTACAGCCAGCCAGATCCGATCGGCCTGGATGGTGGGTGGAACAGGTTCGGGTATGTGGACGCAAAGGGGATGACGCGAGCGCTGCAAGAATCTCCTGCATCGCAGAAGGAAAGCTCCTCTACTCGGTCAGAGGTGGCGATTTCCCGTGGCTCGAACCGCGTCGAGGTCAGGACCTTTTTCGGGATTCACTTGCGCGAACGTTCGTCGGAGACGATGGGGATGTTTCCGACCAGGAGGAGAGTGATCCCCACTGGTGGCTTGGGGACCGAGACGTCCACAGTTGGGAGCTTTGGGAAGAGGTGCTTGTTCAGCAAAACGGGTATCGAATCACGCTGTTGATGGGCGAGCGCGCGGATGAGGATGACTGATCCGCACGATCTTGGTGTTGTCAGTTGCGGCGAGGACTGCCGGCGACCAACACCGCGAAATGATTAAGGGCCCGTCGTTTTTAAAAAGCCAAGATTCAATCCCCACTGATCAGAATGGGGCGAAATTCAGAAGTCAACGATTCACGAGTTCAAAACTCATGCGGCGGGAGTTGCGCAAGTCGTTGATCTGATTTGACGTCAGATTCAAGGGGCAATGAGAACCGACAGTCGGCAAGAGGGCGGCGCGGCCCGAGGCGGCGTCCGACCCGGGGCTTACCAGCGGATACCCAGGCGCAAAAAAAGCCTCGAGAGTACGAACAGCGGCCCCACCCACAGGTATTGGATGTCTTCGAAGAACGAAGGTTTCCTGCCTTCGATCTTGTGGCCGACGAACTGGAAGATCCATGCCACTACAAAGATGGCGGCGGAAATCGGCAGCACAAGGACGCCCATGGCCTGGACCGCCGCCAGCACCAGGGCCGTTCCGGCCAGCATGGTGATCAGGAAGGCGGCCGAACGCAGGGTGGCGTAGTAGACGAGGCTCGCCGCCACGAAGCCGTACGCCACCCAGGGATGCAGCGCATACAGCAGGCCGATGATGCTCAGCATGATGGCCGGGATCGCGACGAAGTGAATCATCTCGTTGGTGGGGTGGCGATGGCTTTCGCCATAGTGGGCAAGCAGCCGGTCGACCTTGCGGTCGCCCGCCGCGGCAGGGGCATCGGCGGTGTGCATCATGTTTGTCTCCAAAGCGTCGCTCGGTACGGCGAGGTACCTCCATGGTGCCTCCGCGGCCAAGCGATGGCAAGTGCTATAAAAAAAGTAGCAATGCCTTCGCGTCACCTCAACCGTGGGCCATGACTTAGGGCACTGTTGCGCGTTCGGGCCGTCGCTAAGATCGGCCGCGTGGCTCTTCCGCTCGAATCTTCATCCCCTCCGACGCCTTTAATCGCGGAACCCGTCCCCGCCCGCCCGCCTACCGCCATCCTGGTGGTGGACGACCACGATCTGCTGCGGCTCGGCGTGCGCGCGCTGGTTCAGGCACAGGCCGCTTCTTCCGGCGCCAGCATCGAGGTGTTCGAGGCGGGCAAAGTGGCCGATGCGCTGGCGCTCTACGAAGAGCATCGGGACTCCATTGGCCTGGTGCTGCTGGACCTGGCGCTGCCCGACACCCATGGCCTCAGCGGCCTGGCCGAATTTCGCCTGCGCTACCCGGCGGCCCGCATCGTCGTGCTTTCTGGCACAGGCAACACCTCCCTGGCCCAAGGTGCGGTGGCCCTGGGTGCGAGCGCCTTCCTCCCCAAGTCGGCGGATCTGAAAGAGGTGGTGGGCTTTATCCGCGCCTGCGGCCTGCTCGACGCTGGTGCAGGGCCAATAGCGCCTCCTCCCGCCATGAAGACGCTCGGCGGCTACGCCGAAACGGCCCAGGCCAGCGCCTGGCAGGAACTCACCCCGCGCCAGATGCAGGTGCTGCAGTGGGTGCTCGAAGGCAAGGCGAACAAGGAAATCGCCCAGATAGCGAACCTGAGCGAAGGCACGGTGAAAAACCATGTATCGACCATCCTGCTGCTGTTCGGCGTGCGCTCGCGTGCGCAATTGATCAGCAGCCTGCGTTGAGCCCGCCGCACATGGCCGCCGACACACCTCTGAGCCAGCGGGTGCTGCGCGAGCACGTGGCGTCGGTGTATTTCAACTACAAGGCGACGTTCCTGGCTCGCCTGGTTTTCGTTCTGGTGCTCGGCGGGTTCATGTACCTGCAGCTGGGCGATCCCATGGTGCTGCCGTTCGTCGTGCTGCACCTGGCGCTGTACCTGGGCATGTATTTCACGCCGCGATGGAACCCGTCGGTGCCGGCGGCGGAAAGCGCCTGGTGGGCCCGCAAGATCACCCGCATCGTGACGCTGCTCGGGTTTGCCGATGCGCTCGCGCCATGGATCTTCGTGCCCGCCGGCAACTTGCCGGTCACCGCCGCGCTGATGGTCGTGATGATGGGCAACTGCGCGCGCGCCGTGCAGTCGCTCCGGCCGTTGAAGGCGGCGCTGTTCGGCCACACGCTGCCGATGATGGGCGGGCTGATCGTCGCGCTCGCATGGCAGGGCGATTCCATCCATCTCTTTCTTGCCGCCTTTGCTGCGATCTATCTCGTCCTGATGCTGCGCGTGGGCGTGCAGGAACACCAGCTGCTGGCGGATTCGCTGGCCCTGCGCTTCGAAAAGGAAGCACTGGCCGTGCGGCTGGAAGAGCAGATCGCCGCCACCGAGCGTGCCAGCGAAGAAAAGACCCGCTTCCTTGCCAGCGCCAGCCATGACCTGCGGCAGCCGCTGCATGCCATTGCGCTGTTCGGTGCCGCGCTCGAAAACGAATTGCGCGGCCGTCCCGAAGGTGCTCATGCGGAGCGCCTGATGCGCGCGGTGAACGCACTGGGCACCTCGCTCGACACCATGCTCGATGTTTCGCGGCTCGATGCGGGTGTGGTCACGCCGGAGATCCGGGCAGTGCAGCTCGACGCCTTGTTCCTGCCGCTCAACCACATGTTTTCGCCGCAGGCCGAACAGAAGGAACTGCAGCTGCGCGTGCGCGCGAGCGGATTGTGGGTGCGCAGCGATCCGCAACTGCTGCACCGCATGCTCTCCAACCTGATCGACAACGCGCTCAAGTACACGGTGAGCGGCGGCGTGACCGTGAGGGCGCGGGCGCGCGGCGATGCCGTATGGATCGAAGTGCGCGACACCGGCGTCGGCATCGCGCCCGAGCAGATCGGCCGCATCTTCGAAGAGTTCTACCAGGTCGGCAACCCGGGCCGGGACCGGTCGCAGGGGCTGGGTATCGGCCTGTCGATCGTGCAGCGCCTGTCGCGCCTGCTGGACCATCCGCTGCAGGTGCACTCGCGCCCGGGGCGGGGCACCCACTTTCGCGTGGTGCTGCCCGCCGCCGCGCCGCTGGCGGCCTCCACCCTTCAGGGCGCCGAGGCTCACCGGCAGCGCGCCGCAGGGGCTCAGGCACTGCCCGAGCGCGTGCTGCTGGTCGACGACGAGGCGGAAATCCGGGAGGCCATGGGCGAGTTGCTGCGCTCCTGGTCCATCGAGGTGGAGGCCGTGGCCGACGAGGCGCAGGCGGAAAAAGCCCTTGCGCGGGCGGAAGGCGAGGCTCGGCCCTTCGACCTGCTGGTGTGCGACTACCGCCTGGCCGAGGGCAATGACGGGCTCGACGCCGGCCAGCGCCTTCGCCGGCGCCCGGGTACCGACATGCCGCTGCTGCTGGTCACCGGCGAAACCGCGCCCGAACGCTTGCAGCGCGTCCGGGCGTCGGGCGTGGCGGTGCTGTTCAAGCCGGTCGATGCCGGCAAGCTGTTTCGAACCCTGAGCGAACTCGCGCCCACCGGCGCGACATGACCTTTGGCACTGGTGTGCGGGTGAGGCGCGATTTACCTTTGGCGGTCTCACACATCAATGCTCTCAGGGAGTGATTTCATGCACGCAAAACTATTGATATCGGCGCTCGCCGCAACTCTGGCGGCCTGCGGTGGAGGAGGTGGTGGCGGCGGCGGTGGCTTCGCCGGCTTGCCGGTGGTACCGGCGCCCGCACCCGCCCCCCCCGCTCCACCGCCACCCGCCCCACCGCCGCCCGCTCCGGCCCCGGTTCCCGCCACGCGCACTTTCATGTACGAGGCCTTGGCCCCCTCCGCCGACGCATCGGCGTTTCTCGACCGGTTGAATGCGCAGGGCGCGAGAGCCTTTCGCTTCTTCAGCGGCCTTGCCTTCACCACGGGCCCGACGAGCACGGAAGTCGTCGAGGCTTACGTGAAGGATGCCCAGACCACCTACACCTTCGAACTGCTGCCCGATACCGCTTCGGTGGGCGACCTGCAGGCGCAGCTCAGCGCCCAGGGCGCCAGGGGCTTCAAGTGGGGCGGGCCGTACATGGTCGGCGGCCAGATCCGCGCGCTCTATCGAAAGGACAACAGCTCGTCGTCGACCTACGCCTATTCCGTGCTGACGGCGCCTGCCGACAGCGCCGGCTACCTGGCACAGGCCAACGCACAGGGCGGCAACGGCTACTTCAGCGTCGCCGGGGCCTACATGGTCGGCGGGACGACGGTGCTGGTGTACCAGAAGGACTCGCAAGGCAGTGCAACCTATGGCTACGAGGCGCTGGGCCAGCCCGGCAGCGACGCCGATTTCCTGGCGCAGCTCGAGTCCCAGGGCGCCCGCGGCTTCCGGTTCAAGACGGGCTATGTCTTTTCGGATGGCATCAGGCTGCTCTACGAGAAAGACCTGTCGCAGTCGGCCACGTTCAGCTACCTGAACCTGCAACCCGCGGGCAACAGCGCGGACTACATCGTGCAGGCGAACGCCGAGGGCGCCAAGGGCAATGCGCTGGTGGGCGACTACGGGCTGCCGAGCGGCCAGATCAGGACGCTCTACATCCGGCCGGCCAACTGCACCGGTTTTCTCTGCGATACCCGCTCGCTGTTCGGCTTCTAAGCGGCTTCTAAGCGCCTTCTGAGCGCCTTCTGAGCGGCAGCGGGCGCTGCTGGTCGCACTTCAGCCCAGCAGCGCCTGCGCGAACTCGCGTGCGTTGAAGGTCTCGAGGTCTTCCAGCTTCTCGCCCACGCCGATGAAATAAACCGGAATCGGCCGCTCGCGCGCAATGGCGCAGAGCACGCCGCCCTTGGCAGTGCCGTCGAGCTTGGTCACCACCAGGCCGGTGAGGCCCAGGGTCTCGTCGAAGGCCCTGACCTGCGCCAGGGCGTTCTGCCCGGTGTTGCCGTCGATCACCAGCAGCACTTCGTGCGGGGCCGTGGCGTCGGCCTTGGTGACCACGCGCTTGATCTTCTTGAGCTCGTCCATCAGGTGCAATTGCGTGGGCAACCGGCCTGCGGTGTCGACCAGCACCACGTCCTTGCCGCGTGCCTTGCCGGCCGTCACCGCGTCGAAGCTCACGGCCGAGGGGTCGCCGCCTTCCTGGCTCACGATCTCGACCGTGTTGCGGTCGGCCCAGACCAGCAGCTGCTCGCGCGCCGCCGCCCGGAAGGTGTCGGCCGCCGCAAGCAGCACCGAGGCGCCTTCGTTGGCCAGGTGCTTGGTGAGCTTGCCGATGGATGTGGTCTTGCCCGCGCCGTTGACGCCGGCCACCATGATCACCGTCGGCGAGAACTGGCCGATGACCAGCGGCTTCTCGAGCGGCCGGAGCAGGTCTGCAATGGCATCGGCCAGCAGCTTCTTCACCTGCGTGGCGTCGGTGGCCATCTGGCGCTTGACGCGGCCGCGCAGGTCGTCGAGCAGGAACTCGGTGGCCTTCACGCCAGCGTCGGCCATCAGCAGCGCCGATTCGAGCTCTTCATAAAGCGCCTCGTCGATCTGCGCATTGACGAACACCGCCTGGATGCCGGTGCCCGTCTTGCGCAGGCCGGTTTTCAGCTTGTCGAACCAGCCCTTGCGCTCGGCGGGCATCGCCGTTTCGGCGGCGGGCACGGGCAGCGGCGCGGGAGGCTCGACAGGGGCAGGTGCCGGAACCGGCGCCGGTGCAGGCATTGGTGCCGCGGGTGGAGCGGCGACGGGCACCGAGGGAGGAGGAGGTGCGGCGGGCGGCGTGGCAGGTGCAGGCGCGGGAGCGGGCGAAGGCGATGGCGATGGCGCGGGCGAGGGTGCAATCGCCGGCGCAGGCGCGGTCTCCTCCGCGGCAGGCTTGGAGCCGAACCAGCTCGACGGTGAGAACACCGAGCGCGCCGGGGCAGGCTCGGGTGCCGGCGCCGGTGCCGGTTCAGCGGCCGGGGCGAGCGCCGGTGCGGCCGGAGCTTCGGCGGGTGGTTTTTTCTTGAAGAAACTGAACATCGGGAGCTTTTTACAATCCGACCCATTCTATGAAACACCCCTCGCCACGCCGTGCTGCGTCTGGTGCGGTGCTGGCAATGGCGCTTTCCGCGCTATGGGCCGCGCCTGTACCGGCCCAGCCCACACCGGCTTCTGCCGCCTCTGCCGGTTCTTCCACTCCCGTTTCACCGGCCGCTGCCGCCGCGGCACCCGCGCCCCAGCAGTTCACCCTTGCCAACGGCATGACGCTGCTGGTGCTGCCCGACAGGCGCGCGCCCACCGCGGTGCAGATGGTCTGGGTGCGCGTGGGCTCCGTCGACGAGGTCGACGGCACCTCGGGCGTGGCCCACGTGCTCGAGCACATGATGTTCAAGGGCACCAAGACCATCAAGCCGGGCGAGTTCTCGCGCCGCGTGGCGGCCCTGGGCGGCCAGGAAAACGCGTTCACCTCGCGCGACTTCACCGGCTACTACCAGCAGATTCCGGTGGCCAGCCTCGAGCAGGTCATGAAGCTCGAGTCGGACCGCTTTGCCAACAACCAGTGGTCCGACGACGAGTTCAAGCGCGAGATCGAAGTGGTCAAGGAAGAGCGCCGCATGCGCACCGAAGACCAGCCGCGCGCATTGCTGGGCGAACAGCAGAACGCCGCGATCTTCATGGCATCGCCCTACCACCGCCCCGTGGTCGGTTGGATGAGCGACCTCGATGCGATGACGCCCGACGATGCGCGCGAATTCTTCCGGCGCTGGTACGTGCCCGCCAACGCCGCCGTGGTGGTGGTCGGCGATGTGGACGTGGCCAAGGTGCGCGCGCTGGCCGAGAAGTACTACGGCAGCATTCCCGCGCGCGCCGTGCCCCCGCGCAAGCCGCGCATCGAGCCCGCGCAGCGCGGCATCCGCCGCATCGAGTTCAAGGCACCCGCGGAGCAGGCCTATGTGTCGCTTGCGTTCCGCATTCCGCAGCTGGAAAAAATCGACGATGCGGACAGCGACGTGTGGGCGCTCGAAGTGCTGTCGGCCGTGCTCGACGGCTACACCGGCGCGCGGCTTGATCGTGCGCTGACCCAGGGCCCCGATCGCGTGGCCGATTCCGCCGGTGCCTATTCGGGCCTGGCCGGCCGCGGGCCGCAGCTGTTCACGCTGGTGGGCGTGCCGGCGAACGGAAAAACCGCCGAGGCGGTCGAGGCGGCGTTGCGGGCCCAGGTGGCGCGCATCGCGAAGGAAGGCGTGGGCGAGGCCGAACTCGCGCGCGTCAAGACGCAATGGGTGGCCAGCGAAACCTACAAGCGCGACTCGGTGATGGCGCAGGCCCGCGAACTCGGAAGCAACTGGGTGCAGGGGCTGCCGCTCGACTCCAGCGCCCGCATCATCGCCAAGCTGCAGGCCGTGACCCCGGCGCAGGTGCAGGCAGTGGCCGCCAAATACTTCGGAGACGACCAGCTCACGGTGGCCACCTTGCGCCCCCTGCCGCCGGAGACCAAGCCCCGCGGCCGTGGCTTTGCAGCGCCCGCGGGCGAGATGCGTTGAAGGGCCGGACCTCCATGATTGCCATGAAAAAAATCCTCCGTCCCGCGCTGGTCGCCATTGCTGCCGCCCTGGCGGGCGCTGCACACGCCGCGCTTCCCATCGAACACTGGACGCTCGCGAGCGGCGCCAGGATCTACCTGGTGTCGACCCAGGCGCTGCCCATCGTCGATGTGCAGATCGACTTCGACGCCGGCAGCCGGCGCGATCCGGTGGCGCAAGCCGGCCTGGCCAGCGTGACCGCGACCATGGTCGAAAAGGGCGTGCGCGCCGGCAAGAACGGCGAGCCCGCGCTCGATGAAAACGCGCTGGGCGAAGCCTGGGCCGACCTGGGCGCCGAGTTCAACGCGAGCGCCGGAACCGATCGCGCCAGCTATTCGCTGCGCACCTTGTCCGACCCGGCGCTGCTGGCCAAGGTGGTGACGCTGGCATCGCGCGAGATCGGCGAGCCGGCCTTTCCCGACGACGTGTGGCAGCGCGAACGCGAACGCATCAATGCGTCGCTGAAGGAGGCCAACACCAAGCCGGCGACCATCGCGGGCCGCGCCTTTTCGCAAAGCGTCTATGGCAGCCACCCGTATGGCCAGGAAGTGACCGAAGCCACGCTGGCACGCATCGACACGGCGGCCATGCGGCAGCGCTACCAGCAGCTCATCGTGCCGTGCCGCGCCAAGCTCAGCATCGTCGGTGCTGTGACCCGCGCCGAAGCAGAAGCCATGGCCACCGCGCTGCTCTCGCGCTTGCCCGGCCCCGAGGCCTGCACGCCGCTGCCGGCCATTGCACCGGTGACCGCGCTTTCGGCGCCCAAGGACGAGCGCATTCCGTTCGCATCGGCGCAGGCCCACGTCTTCATCGGCCAGCCCGGCTATCCGCGCAAGGACCCGGACCACTTCGCACTCACGCTAGGCAACTACGTGCTGGGTGGCGGCGGCTTCGTTTCGCGGCTCACCAACGAAGTGCGCGAGAAGCGCGGCCTGGCGTACAGCGTCTACAGCGGCTTTTCGCCGGGGCTTGACGCCGGGGCATTCCGCATCGGCTTTCAGACACGGCCCGACCAGGCCGAAGAGGCGGTCAAGATATCCCGCGAAGTGCTCGCCAAGTTCGTGGCCGAAGGCCCGACCGCCGCCGAGCTCAAGGCCGCCAAGGACAACCTGATCGGCGGCTTCCCGCTCCTGATGGACAGCAACCGCAAGCTCATCGGCAACGTGGCCAACATTGCGTGGCACGACCTGCCGCTCGACTACCTCGATACCTGGACCGCGCGCATGAACGCAGTGACCGCGGCCGAGGTGCGCGCCGCCTTCGCGCGCAAGCTGCAGCCCGAACGCATGGTGACCGTCGTGGTGGGCGGCAAGTGAGCGGGCGGCGCTTCAGCGCAAGGCGTGTGCGCCGCTGCCGGCGGCCCCGCGCACCGTCGTCCTGAGGCGTTCGAGGAGTTGCGGCGCCGCGCGCGCCTGCTGCCAGTAGAGCGGGACCTGAAGCGCGGAGCCCGGCACCAGTTCTACCAGCGCGCCCGTGCGCATCGCATCGGCCGCCATGCTCACGGGGAGCATGCCCCAGCCCATGCCGGCCCGCGCCGCCTCGAGAAAACCGTGGGCGGAGGGCAGCCAATGGCGGGGCGTTTCGATGCTCCGGTGGCAGATGCGCCGCACCCAGCGCGCCTGCAGCCGGTCCTTGCGGTCGAATACCAGGCTGGGCGCATCGCCCAATGTGCGCGCACCCACGCCCTTGGCGAAGTACCGGTGCATGAATTCGGGGCTCGCAGCCGCCACGTAGTGCATGGTGCCCAGCGCCTCGCTGTTGCAGCCGGCCACCGGCTGCGCCAGGGCCGTGACCGCCGCCAGCACCGCGCCGCTGCGGAGGCGCTCGGCGGTGTGGTCCTGGTCGTCCACGGTCAGGTCGAGCAGGGCGGATTCTTCCTGCCTGGCAAAGGCCGCGGCGGCCGCCATGAACCAGGTGGCCAGGCTGTCGGCGTTGACCGCCACGCGCACCGTGACCCGCTCGCGCTCGTTGCCGCCGCTGCCGGCCATGCCGAGCGCGGGCAGCGCGTCGCGCAGCTCGTGCTCCAGCATGCCCACGCGTTCGAAGTGGCGGCAAAGCTGCTGACCTGCTTCGGTGGGCACGCAAGGCTGCCCGCGCACCAGCAAGGCACCCCCCGTGCGCTCTTCGAGCAGCTTCACGCGCTGTGAGACGGCCGAGGGCGTGACGTTCAGGGCCCGCGCCGCGCGCTCGAAGCTGCCTTCGCGCACCACGGCGGCCAATGCGTTCAGGGCGGCGTAGTCGAGCATGTTGCGTATGAAATTAGAAAAACTGAATATGCCTTAGAAAGTTTAGTTTGAGTTAATCGGCTCGCAACGGCAAGCTTGGCACCATGGCCAACGAACAAATCACTACCGCTTTCGCCAACGGGCTCTTCATGAGCCTGGTGCTCATCGTCGCCATCGGCGCGCAGAACGCCTATGTGCTGCGCCAGGGCTTGCGGCGCGAGCATGTGAGCGCCGTGGTGCTGTTCTGCGCGGCGAGCGATGCGCTCCTGATCACGGCAGGCGTGGCCGGCATGGCGCAGGCGCTGCAAGGGCGGCCTGCCGTGGCCACGGCGCTCGCAGGGCTCGGTGCGCTGTTCCTGGGGGCTTATGGGTTGCGCGCACTGTGGCGTTCGCGGCAGGCGGGTGCGCTGCAGGCTACGGCCCAGGGCGCATCGCTTTCGCGCGCCGCCGTGCTCGCGCAGGCGGCAGGCTTCACGCTGCTGAACCCGCATGTCTACCTGGACACCGTGCTGCTCGTCGGCAGCACCGGCGCGCAGTACGGCGGCGCACTCAAGGCCTGGTTCGTCGCGGGGGCGACGCTGGCAAGCGCGCTGTGGTTCTCCGCGCTCGGCTTCGGGGCGCGGTGGCTGGCGCCGGTGTTCGCGCGTCCGCGTGCGTGGCAGGTGCTCGACGCGCTGATCGGCGGCACGATGCTCGTGCTTGCCGCTCTGCTCGCGCGGCGAGCCTTTCTCGGCATCTAGCGTCGCATGCGGCGGCGTTAAGCTTGCCGCATGCCCCAGAAGAAAGCCGCAGCCGCCAAGCGCCCCGCTTCGCCCTCATCGCAGTCGCCGTCCCGATCGAAATCGCGCCCGAGTGAAGTGCGCATCATCGGAGGCCAATGGAAGCGCACCCGCCTTTCCGTGGCCGACAAGCCGGGCCTGCGCCCCACGCCTGACCGCGTCCGGGAAACGCTGTTCAACTGGCTTGCGAGCATCGCGGGCGCGGGTGGCGGCGAGTTGCCGGGTTGGCATTGCGTCGATGCATTCGCGGGCACCGGCGCCTTGGGCCTGGAGGCCGCTTCGCGCGGCGCCGCGAGCGTGCTGCTGTGCGAACAAGACGCTGCGCTGGTGGCACAGCTGCAGGCCGCCAAGACCAAGCTCTCGGCCGAGGCCGTGCGCATCGAGCGCGGCAACGGACTCACCGCGCTCGAACGCGTTGCCGCGGCGAGCCTGGATGCCGTCTTTCTCGACCCGCCGTTTGACAGCACCGCCCTCTACGAACCTTCGCTGCGTGCCGCGTCACGAGCCGTGAAAGCCGGGGGCGCCATCTACCTGGAGGCGCCGAAGCATTGGACCGATGAAGAGCTTGCTGCTCTCGGCCTTGTTGGATTTCGTTACCTGAAGGCAGGCGCCGTGCATGCACATCTGCTGCGGCACGTTGCAAACGGGACTGCATAATCCGCCGGACAAGCCGCACCGGCTGCATGAGGAAGAAGCAACCATGGCCAGCAACGTGATCGCGGTTTATCCCGGCACTTTCGATCCCATCACCCTCGGTCACGAGGACGTGGTGCGGCGTGCAACCCAGCTTTTTTCGAAGGTCATCGTCGCGGTTGCGGCGGGTCACCACAAGAAAGCGCTGTTCACCTTGCAAGAACGCATGGAAATGGCGCGCGAAGCCGTGAAGCCCTACAGCGACCAGGTCACGGTCGAGAGCTTTTCAGGCCTGCTGCGCGACTTTGTGGTGGCGCGCGGCGGCAAGGCCATGGTGCGCGGCCTGCGCGCCGTGACCGACTTCGACTACGAGTTTCAGCTGGCGGGCATGAACCGATCGCTGATGCCCGATGTGGAAACCGTGTTCCTGACGCCCAGCGACAAATACCAGTTCATTTCGAGCACCTTCGTGCGCGAGATCGCCATGCTCGGCGGCGAGGTCCACAAGTTCGTTTCGCCCGATGTGGAGACGCATCTGGCCGCAAAGGTGCGCAGCCTCGGTCGTGAATAGCCGGCTTCCGTTGCCCCGTCTGCATCCGCTGGGCGATGCGGCGTTGCTTTGCGAACTGGCGCCTCCCGCCACACTCGCGCAGCAGCAGCAGATCTGGGCCCTGGGTGCCGAGGTTCAGCAGTGGCCCGGCGTGGGCGAGGTGCTGCCGGGCATGAACAATCTCACGCTGACTTTCGATCCGACGGCGATCGATATCGATGCGTTGATGGCGCAGGTCAACGAAGTCTGGCCGCGGCTTTTGGCTACCGCCATCGAAGGCCGGCTGGTGGAGATTCCGGTGGCCTATGGTGGCGAGCACGGGCCGGACCTTGCCGATGTCGCGGCGCACACCGGACTCACGCCGGCCGAGGTGGTGCGGCGCCACAGTGGCGGCGAATACGTGGTCTACCTGCTCGGCTTTCTGCCCGGCTTCGCGTTCATGGGCGGGCTGCCACCCGAACTCGCCACGCCGCGCCGGGCCGAACCGCGCACGGCGGTGCCTGCGCGCTCCGTGGGCATCGGCGGGGAGCAGACCGGCATCTATCCGCTGGTGTCGCCGGGCGGCTGGCAGCTGATCGGCCGTACGTCGCTGGAGCTTTTCGACCCGTCGGCCGAACCTCCCACCTTGCTGCGCCCGGGCGACCGCGTGCGGTTTATCGTCGAAAGCGTAGAGACATGATGCTGGTCCAGAAACCCGGCATGCTGGCCTCTGTGCAAGACCTGGGGCGCCACGGGCACCGGCAGGTCGGCATTTGCCCCGGCGGTGCGCTCGACGTGCTGGCGCTCACGCTGGCGAACCGGCTGGTCGGCAATGCCGACGGCGCAGCCGGCCTCGAACTCACCATGGGCGGCTGCGAGATCCGCTTCGAAACCGACACTCGCATCGCGTTGGCCGGAGACGATTTCGCCGCCCGGCTCGACGGCATACCCCTCTGGCCCTGCTGGAGCGTGCCTGTCGCGGCCGGGCAAACGCTCAAGCTCGCAGGTGCGAATGCACCCGGCGCAAAGAAGGCCGGCTTGCGCAGCTGGCTTGCGGTCGCGGGCGGCATCGATGTGCCGCTGGTGCTCGGTTCGCGCAGCACAGACTTGAAGGCAGGCTTCGGCGGCCACCAGGGGCGGGCATTGCGCAAGGGCGACCGGCTCGCGCTGGGCGCAACGTCGCTCGATGCCGCCCAGCTCGCGCGGCGGCCCTTCGGGCTGCGCGGCCCCGAATGGGGACCGGAGCAGGACGATTCGGCCATCGAATTGCGCGTGCTGCCGGGGCCCGAGTTCGAGCAATTCACCGCGGCGTCGCATGCGCTGCTCTGGAGCGAGCGCTGGCGCATCACCGCGCAGAGCAACCGCATGGGAAGCCGGCTTGCGGGCGCCGAACTCAAGCGCAAGCGCAGCATCGACATGCTTTCGTCGGGCGTCATTCCCGGCACCATCCAGGTGCCGCCCTCGGGCCAGCCGATCATCCTGATGGGCGATGCGCAGACCACCGGCGGCTATCCGCGCATCGGCGTGGTGATTCGCGCCGACCTGTGGAAGCTCGCACAGGCGCCGCTCGACGGCCGCTTGCGGCTGGTGCAGGTCGATATGCCGACGGCGCTCGAGGCATGGGCCGGGCAGCAGCGCTATCTCGCGCAAGTGGCGCAAGGGGTGGCGGCTGCGGGCTGGAGCAGACCGGCATAGACTGTGCGAGCAGCGGGCGCGCGTGCGGCATCGATGTGCCGGCCGCCTGAAGAAGGAATCAACCCAAATGCAAATCGACCTGAATGCCGACCTCGGCGAAGGCGCCGGCAGCGACGAAGCGCTGCTCGGACTCGTGAGCTCGGCCAACATTGCCTGCGGCTGGCACGCGGGCGATGCCAAGACCATGCGGCAATGCGTGCGCTGGGCCATCGAACACGGCGTGGCCATCGGCGCCCACCCCAGCTTTCCCGACCGCGAGAACTTCGGCCGAAGCACCATGCACCTGCCGCCCGACGAGATCGTGGCCAACGTGCTCTACCAGGTCGGCGCGCTCGCTGCGATCGTCAAGGCCGAAGGCGGCAAGCTCTCGCACGTGAAGCCGCACGGGCAGCTCTACAACCAGGCAGTGAAGGAGCCCGAGCTTGCCGACGCGCTGTGCGAGGCGGTGCGGCGCTTCGATCCATCGCTCAGGTTCTTCGGCCTTGCAGGCAGCGGCATGATCGACGCCGCACGGCGCGCCGGCCTCACGCCCGTGGAAGAAGTGTTTGCCGACCGCGGCTACATGCCCGACGGCAGCCTGGTGCCGCGCAGCCAGCCCGGCGCGCTCATCGAAGACGAAGAGCAGTCGCTTGCCCAGACGCTCTCGCTGGTGCGCGACCGCAAGGTGACGGCCATCGACGGCAGCACGGTGCCGGTCAACGCCCAGACCGTGTGCCTGCACGGCGACGGTGCCCATGCGTTGGCGTTTGCGCGCCGCATCCGCGACCGCCTGCAGCAAGAAGGCATCGCGGTGCGCGCGACGGCCTGAACGCGCTGCTCACGCCGTGGTGCAGCGAACCAACGTCCTGCTGACCGGTTTCGACCCGTTCGACCGCGAAGCCCTCAACCCTTCATGGGAGGCCGTGCGCGCGCTGGACGGCTGGCAGTGCGGCCGCGCCACCGTGCATGCGCGCCAGATGCCCTGCGTCTTCGGCAATGCCATCGAGGCGCTTGCAGGCGCCATGGACGAGCTTCAGCCGCAGCTGGTGCTGTGCATCGGCCAGGCCGGCGGCCGCGCGGAGATCACGCCCGAGCGCGTGGCCATCAACATCGACGACGGCCGCATTGCAGACAACGCCGGCCGCCAGCCGATCGACACGCCCGTAGTGCGCGGCGCGCCCGCAGCGTATTTCTCCACGCTGCCTATCAAGGCCATCGTGCGCGACCTGCGCGCGGCCGGCGTGCCCGCGTCGGTGTCGAACACCGCGGGCACCTTTGTCTGCAACCACATCTTCTACGGCCTGATGCATCGCATGGCCACGCACCCGGTGCCGGGGCTGCGCGGCGGGTTCATTCACATCCCCTACCTGCCCGAGCAGGCGGCGCGCTTTCCGGGGCTGCCCAGCATGTCGCTGGCCACCATGGTCGAGGCGCTGCGCATTGCGGTGGCCACCGCGCTGGCGGTTGAAAAGGACATTGCCGAAACCGGCGGTCAGCTCCATTGAGCCAGCCAGGAGAGCAGCGCCGCATTGACGAGCGCGGGCTTCTCCATGGTCAGCATGTGTCCGCACTGCGGCAGCCACACCACTTCCGCATGCGGCACCAGCGCCGCAATTTCGCGCGTGCAGTCGGGCGGCGTCAGCCGGTCCGTGTCGCCGCAGACCAGGAGCACCGGCGCACGAAGCGAAGGCAAGTGGGTCCGCGCATCGGGGCGCCGCATCACCGCGCGGTTCTGGCTGATGAGCTGCTGCGTACCGGCATCCAGCACGATCTCGACGTAGCGCTCGACCAGCGCCTGATCGGCCGCCTGCGTGGGGTGAAACGCAAACACGGCGTTCGGCTCGATCACGTCGCGCAGTTCACCGCGCTCGAACAGCTCGATCGCGCTTTCGCGCAGCTCGTACATCTCCGGCGACTCGGGCCGGGCGTTGGTGCCCAGCAGCGCGAGCCCCGCAATACGCTCGGGCGCCTGCCGCGCGGCCTCCATGGCGACCATGCCGCCCATCGATGCGCCGCACAGTATCAGCGGGCCGGGGTTCTCGCGCAGCACGGCCGCAGCCATGTCTTCGATGGTGTCGTGCCGCATGTGGGCATCGCTCACGCGGGCGTCGAACATGGCCGGAAGAACGGGAAGCTGGGCTCCCCACAGGCGCTCGTCGCAGGCGAGGCCGGGCAGCAAGACAAGGTGTGGCATGGGCGGATTTTGCGTCATCGCGCCCTCCGGCGTAACGGCATAGGCTGCTTGGCCAGAAGCCATTCGGCGGCGGAATCGACATACTTTCCGTTGCTGCGCGATCTGCGGTTCGCGCGTTTCCGCTTCATACCGAGGACAAGAAAATGAACCTGGTTCAACGCGTGCAGGACATCCTGCTCAAGCCCAAGGCCACCTGGCCCGCCATCGATGCAGAGCCCGCCGACACCGCGTCGCTCTACAAGAACTACGTGATGATCCTCGCGCTGATACCGGCAGTGGCGGGCTTCATCGGCCTGTCGGTCATCGGCTTTGGCGCCTTCGGTGTCAACTTTCGTGTGCCCGTGGTCACGGGGCTCGTGAACATGGTCGTCGGCTACGTGCTCTCGCTCGTCATGGTGTTTGTGCTGGCGTTGATCATCGATGCGCTGGCGCCCACATTCGAAGGCTCGAAGAGCCAGATCGGCGCGCTCAAGCTGTCGGCCTATGCCAGCACGGCGAGCTTCCTGGGCGGGGTGTTCAGCCTGATTCCGTCGCTCTCGATCCTGGGCGCGCTCGCCGCGCTCTACGGCATCTACCTGATCTACGTGGGCCTGCCGGTGCTCATGAAGTGCCCGCCGGACAAGTCGCTGGCATACACGGCGGTGGTGGTGGTTTGCGCCATCATCGGCGGCGTGGTGATCGCCTGGGTGCTCTCGCTTCTCACACCCTCGCCCACGCGCGTGAGCACGGCACCGCTCGCAATGCAGGTGGCGGCCATGCAACAGATGGTGCCGCCGAGGCTCTGAGCGCCGCGCATGCGGTGGAGAATGGGCGTTCCATGCCAACGCCCACACCCGACTCCGCGACCGAACTCATCCTGATCCGCCACGGCGAAACGGCCTGGAACCGCGAACTGCGTTTCCAGGGGCATGCCGATGTGCCGCTCAACGACATGGGGCACGAGCAGGCGCGCCGGCTGGGCTTGCGGATGGCGGGTGAAACGGCGCAGCACATCGTCAGCAGCGACCTTCTTCGTGCGCAGCAAACCGCGGCGCCGGCGTCGATGCAGCTGTCGCTCCCGGTGGTCACGTCGGCGAGCTTGCGCGAGCAGCACTTCGGCGTGGTCGAAGGCATGCGGGCCGACGAAATACAAGCCCTGCACCCCAGGGCATGGGAAGAGTGGCTGCAGTTCCGCGAGGACCACGCCATGCCGGAGGGCGAGTCGGCACGCGAATTCCACACGCGCATCGTCGCGGCGCTGGGCAATCTTGCAGCCACCTACCGTGGCCAACGCCTGGTGGTCGTCACGCACGGCGGCGTGCTCGACATGGTGTGGCGCACCGCGCGCGGCCTCAGTCTCAGCGGGCCGCGGCAGAGCGACATTCCCAATGCGGGCTTCAACCGCATCCGCATTGCCGACCCCGCCATGCCGGACGCGATCGAGATCGTCGACTGGGCCGACACGCGGCACCTTGCCGACCTGCCGCCGCAGCCGGTGTACGACCAGCGGCGGCATCTCGAGAAGAACTGAGCCCGCCGCGGGCACGTCCCCTCAGGTGCAGCTGCCGGCCTTCGGCGTGCGCAGCAAAGGCTGGCCGGCACCAATGCCCGTGGGCTTGCCGGCGTCTACCGCCAGGCGGCCGTTCACCAGCACAGTGACCACGCCCTCGGACAGCAGTGTCGGTTGGGTGTAAGTGGCCTTGGCGGAATAGCGAGCGGGGTCGAACGCGACCACGTCGGCGTAGTAGCCGGGCCGCAGGTGCCCGCGTTGTTTCAGCCCCAGCGTGTCGGCGGTCAAAGACGAGCTGCTGCGAATGAACTGCCCCAGCGAGATCGTGTGCTCCTTCACCACGTACTGCTCGTACTTGCGTGCAAAGGTGCCGTAGGCGCGCGGATGGCCCAGCGAGGAGTCGGACGACGTCATGACCCACGGCCGCTTCATGAACGCGCGCACGTCGTCGTCGCTCTGGTTGAACGAGGCGATGTTCAGGTCGCCGTCACGTAGCACGGCAATGGCGGCATCCACCGGGTCGGCGTTCGAGGCCGTGGCCACGTCGGCCAGCGTCTTGCCCACGTACTTGGTGCTGCCGGCTGAAAACAGGATGGTCTCCGGACCGCCGCGCAGGCGCAGGTTCTCGCGCATGCCGGTTCGCAGGCGCTCCTGGACGGCCGCATCGTTGAAGCGCTTGAGCATTGCCTCGCGCCCGCCGTCGACTGCCCAGGGCGGCACCAGCGCCGCCGAGAAGCGTGTGCTCGATGCCGTCCAAGGATAGTGGTCGGCGGTGATGTCGAGGCCGGCGGCACGCTCTTTCTCGATGCGGCGGATGATGTCGCCGCTTTGGCCCTGCACATCCACGCCCAATGCCTTGATGTGGGCCACGTGCACCGGCAGGCGTGCCTCATGGCCGATGCGAATCACTTCTTCAATGGAGCCCTTGAGCCCGATGTTGTACATCGACTCATCGCGAATGTGGCTGTCGTAGAGCCCGCCGTGACGGGCTGCGACCTTCGCCAGTTCGATGACTTCCTCGGTCTTCGAGAAATTCTGCGGCGGATAGAAAAGCCCGGTCGACAGCCCCAGCGCACCGTCGCACATGGCCCGGCTCACGTGCTTGCGCATGACGTCGAGATGTTCGGGCGTTGGCGCGCGATTGGCTTCGCCCAACTGGTCGATGCGCACGGGCCCGAAGCCTACGTACATGGCAACGTTGGTCCCAACGGGGGCCGACCGCAGGCGCTGGGTCTGCGCGGCAATGTCGAAGCTGCCGAACCCGTCGTTGCCGATCACCGCCGTGGTCACGCCCTGGGTCAGGAAGGGAATGTTCAGGCGCTTGCGCGGATCGGTGGAATGCAGGTCGGCATCGGCGTGGGTGTGCGCGTCGATGAAGCCCGGTGCCACGACCATGCCGGTCGCATCGATGGTTCGCCGTGCAATGAACTGTGCCGGTGCCTTCCTGCCGGCGAAGACGATGCGGTCGCCCACAATGCCGACATCGCCAACCACGGGCTCATCCGAGTCACCCGTGTAGACGGTGCCGCCGCGCAGCAGCAGGTCGAGTTCGACGGGGGCATCGGTCGCGGCATGTGCCGCGGTAGAGAGGCCTGCCAGGGCCGCGAGCGCGGCAAGCACGACAACTGATTTCTGCATGGAACGTAATCGGATCGATGTGGAGCGGCCAGTTTAGAAGTCGCTCCCGCGTGCCTGTTAATTCCTTTTGCGACACGCCCCATGACTGGAAGGCATGACCTCGCTTGCCCCTCAAAGGCGAGAAGCCAGCTGCTCGAGCCCGAGCCGCGCATAGACATCGCCTGCCTGGCGCCGCAGCCGCAGCGATTCGGGCTGGCCATTGAGCTGCTGCTGCAGGATGCCCTGCGCACCCCTGAGCGTGGCTTCGGTGCCGGCGCGCACGAGGGCGTCGAGGTACACCTGCTCGAAGAGGTCGCGCTGCGCGTGGCTGCCGCCGATTTCGACGAGGCGAGGCAAGGCGCTGCCGAGCCCGTCGATGGCCGAAGCGAAGTCGCCTCGCGCATGGGCAACAAGCCCGCGAGCGGCGGGCACGCATACGTGCTGCCACGCGGCGCGGGTCGAGACGGGTGCGCGTGGCGCATAGGCCTCCATGTTGCACAGCAGCGCATCCGCCTTGGGCCGGCCCGCACGGGCCAGGCCATAGAGGTACTGCAGGTCGAGAAAGGGCAGTACATGGTCGGCCTGGCGCTGCACGAGGTAGTGGCCCACGTCGCTCCACCGCGTGCCGACATCGATCCCCGCGAGCTCGAAGCGCGCCAGCAGCGAGACCGCACCGATCTGATCTTGCGAGTAGTCCTTTGCCACGCCCCACACCTCGCCGTCGTACACCGCGAGCGCTTCAGCATCGCGCCCGAGCTCGATGAGAAAGAGGGCCACGTGCCACCAGTTGTGCGTGACCATGAACGAATTGAGGCCGGTCCAGGTGTCGCTCACGCCCTGCATGAACGCCAGGCCTTCGGTAAGCCGGCCGTCGGTGAGCATCACGTGCGCCAGCGCATGGTGCGCCCACGGCTCCTTGCGGCACATGCCGATGGCGTGGCGAGCGCTGGCCTCGGCCTCGCGCATCAGGTGGCACTGCTCGTAGCCGAAGGCGGCCATGCCGTGCACATAGGGCACGTCGGACGCGGCCGGCAGTGCGGCAAGTGCGAGCCGGAGCATGCCCGGACAGTCGCCGGTATTGAAGCAGTGGTATTGCCCCAGCTTCACCGACACGAGGTCGCGCGGGTACTCGCGCGACTGCTCCGTGTGCAGCGCAATGGCCCTGGCGATGTCGCCGTCGGCCCACGCTTCAATCGCTGCGATGTAGCGTTGCTCGCGCGGTGTGGCGCGGCCGGATGCGGCTCGGGCCTTGGCGAGATAGGGGCGCGCATTGGCCACGGCATCGCGCGATTCGGCGAAGAGGTGAAGCGTTGCGCAATAGGCCTGGACGATGGGGCTCCGGTCGCTGTCGCCCAGCGCCAGCAGGTTGACGGCGCGTGCCTCGGTCGAAACGAAGCCCATGACGAAGTCTTCGACAAGCGGCAGGCTGGCGGCATCGTCGAGCGTGAGCGGGTTGCCGAAGCTGTCGGCGTGCGGGGTTGCGGCGGGCATGGCCGGATGGTGCCATGCCCCGCCCTGGGCTTCAAACGCCTGCTTGCTGGTGGCGGTACTCCTGGGTCTTTCCGCCGTAGCCGTAGGCCGCGCCACGGGCATCGATCACGTGGATGTACGACACCTCGTGCAGGTTAGGCCGCAGGCGTGCCATGGCGGCATGCACCTCGCGCAGGTAGCGCGCCTTTTCTGCCTTGGTATTGGTTTCGTCCGTGACGCTGATGTCCAGGTGGAACGCCGACTTGCCGAGCGAGGCCAGCGACTGCCCGCCGATGAACCATGTGTCGGCGGCGATGTACTGCACCGTGATGGCGATCACCGGCAACTGCTTGCCGAGCACGCTCTGAGTGAGCTCGGCGACAGTGTCGACGGTCTTCCGGGTGAGATCGGCGTCGGGCTCGCCCGAGAGATGAACAACGATGTGCGGCATTTGGAACTCCGAGAATGAGTGAACGATGGGGCTATTCTGGGCGCTGCGCTTCCATCGGAAAAGCGGGAAGATATGATGGCAAGCATCGGATTAACGAATGGATAAGCCATGCAGACATTCGACCTGGAGCAGCTACGCACTCTTGCTGCGGTGATCGATGCCGGCAGCCTCACGGCGGCCGCACCGCGTGTTTTTCTTTCGCAGTCATCGGTCAGCGAGCAGATCCGCAAGCTCGAAGAGCGGGCAGGGCAGTCATTGCTCACGCGCAGCAAGAGCGGTGTGGCGCCGACGGAGGCGGGCACGCGGCTGCTGGCCTATGCGCGCCGCATCCTCGCGCTCAGCGACGAGGCCTTTCGCGACCTGCACGGCGAAACGCTGCAGGGCGAGCTGCGGCTCGCCGTGACCGACTACTTTCGGCCTGGCGATCTCACGCAACTGCTGGCACGGCTTGGCAAGAGCTATCCGCAGGTGCGGCTGAACGTAAGCATCATGAAGAGCGACGCGTTGCGGGCGGCTTATGCGAACGGCGAATTCGACGTGGGGCTGGCGATGAACATCGCAGGCGCATCCTCTTCGCCGGAGCAGGGCTCAAAGGCGCCGGTGATACGCCGCGAATCGCTCGTGTGGCTTGGCGCAGCCGGCATGCGGTTGACCAAGGGCGAACCGCTCCGGCTGCTGGCCTTGCCGGACACCTGCTCGTTGCACCAATACACCGTGGCGCTGCTTCGGCGGCGCAAGGTGCCGTATGTGCTGGCGCATGTGGCGTCGGGCGTGGCGGGGTTGCAGTCGGCATTGGCCGCAGGGCTCGGCGTGGCGTGCTTGAACGAGTCTGCTGCGGGCGAGGGCGTGGGGCGGGTGGCAGGGCCGCATGGATTGCCGGCATTGCCCCGGGTCGCGTTCCAGTTCTTGCCCGGCCGCCGGGGCGAGACGGAGTTTGTGACCCGCGCCCGGGAAATGCTGGCGACCCACCTGGTATGACACTACCCTGGGGGTGGCGCGGGACTTGCGTCAAACTGCCTCACATGAACGCGCCACAACCCAGAACCCCGGCGGATTTCTTGCGGCACTCCCGCTTCGATGACGCGCAGGCCATCTTTTCAGGCACGTTGTTCGTCGCCATTGCCATGATGCTTTTCGGCCAGGCGGGCCTGCTCACGGGCGGCACGGCCGGTGTTGCGTTTCTCCTGCACTACGCCACGGGTGTGAGCTTCGGAAAACTCTTCTTCCTGGTCAATTTGCCGTTCTACTGGTTCGCATGGCGCCACATGGGGCGGGCCTTCACCATCAAGACGTTCTCGGCCATCGCATTGCTTTCGGTCATGACCGACTGGGCGCCGCGCTACATCTCCATCGATTCGCTGCACCCGGCCTTCGCAGCCGTGCTCGGCGGATTGCTGCTGGGCACCGGATGCCTGTTTCTCGCCCGTCATCGTGCGAGCCTCGGGGGTGCGACGGTGTTGACGCTGTACCTGCAGGAAAAGCGCGGCTGGCCTGCCGGCAAGGTGCAGATCGGCATCGATTGCACGGTGGTGCTGCTCGCGCTGTTCGTGATTCCGCCGCAGCGCGTGGGCTGGTCGGTGCTGGCGGCTGTGGTGATGGGGCTTTTCTTGTGGATCAATCACAAGCCGGGGCGGTACGCTGCGACTTGAGTGGTCGCGCGCTTGTTTTTGGCGCTCCTGTTTTCGGGGCGCTGCTGTTCAGGGCGTGTGCAAAGGCCACCGGGTACTCCCCTCCGCGAATGTCCCCCGCCTTCGGCTCCTCCTTTATTTCGCTGCGGGGAGCACCCGATGCCCTGTGCACACCGGGCGCTGCGCTTGTTCCGTTCGATCAACCACCGCTCTGTGCAACGCTCACGTCGATGGGGTGCCTTGCGCAGCGAAATAAAGGAGGAGGCCGCAGGCCGGGGGACATTCGCGGAGCAAGGTACCCCGTCGGCGGGAGCGCGCCCTGAACGGAGCATCAACCGCACAACGTGACGCAGAAAGAAGCAAGGCTTCATCCGAGGGATCTATTCAGCGCACATCCTTCAGGTAGCGGTCGGAGAACGCCCGCTGCGCCTCAGCCATGCGCGCATAGTCCACGCTCTTCGCGCGAGCGTATTCGGTAGCCGGCAAGAACTGCGCCTCCACGTCCTTCGGCATCGCACCGGCGCGCACCGGCCGCAGGTAGGCCTTGGCCCAGATGGCCTGGCCTTCGTCGGACAGCACGAAGTCGAGCACCTTCTTGCCCTCGGCTGCGTGAGGTGCCTTGGCAACGAGGCTCATCACGTAAGGCACTGCCAGCGTGCCTTCGCTCGGGATGACGAAAGCGACGTTGGCCTTGTCCTTGTACTTGGCGCGGTAGGCGTTGAAATCGTAGTCGAGCAGGATCGCGATCTCGCCCGACAGCACTCGCGCATACGAGGTCTGCTTGGGAACGATGGGCTCGTTCTTCTGCAGCGCCTTGAAGTAGTCGATGGCAGGGCCGAAGTTGTCGAGCGTGCCGCCGCGTGCTTCGTTCACTGCCACCGCGCCCACGTAGCCGACGAAGGCCGATGCGGGGTCGAGGTAGCCGATGAGGCCCTTGTATTCGGGCTTGAGCAGGTCGGCCCACGATTTTGGAATTGGCTTGCCCTTGAGCGCATCGACGTTGACCATGAAACCGAGCGTGCCGGAGTGGATGGTGAACCAGTTGCCGGCCGGGTCCTTCAGGCCGTCGGGAATGTCTTTCCATGCTGCCGGCTTGTAGGGCTCGACCACCCCGTCCTTCTGGGCCTGCACCGCGAAGGTCACGCCCAGGTAGGTGACGTCGGCGACGGGGCTTGCCTTCTCGGCCACGAGTTGCGCGAGCGATTGGCCCGAGTTCTTGTTGTCGGCCGGCACGGTGATGCCGGTCTTGGCCTTGATGGCCTTGAGCTGCGTGCCCCAGTCGGCCCATTCGGTCGGGCAGTTGTAGCAAATGGCGGTCTGGGCCATGGCGCTGCCGGCGGCGACGAGCGCGGCGGTGAGCAAGCCCAGGCGGGCCATGCGGGAGATGCGGAGAGACATGAAAGAACTCCTTGATGTGGATGTGAGGGTTGAGGCGGGTGAAACGGGTGATCAGTCGTTGGCGATATCGCGTGCGGATGCGCACGATTCGCCGTCGCGAAAGAAGCAAGGCAGCAGCAGGCTCGCGTCGGCCTGCAGCGTGGCGCCGCCGGCCATGGCCTGGATCAGCAACTCGACGCTGCGGCGGCCGATCTCGCTGTTGGGCTGCGCAATGGTGGTGAGCGCCGGCGTGAGGTCTTCGCCGAGCGCAATGCCGTCGAAGCCGACCACGCTGAGGTCGTCGGGTACGGAGAGTCCGCTCAGGTGCGCGGCGCGGATGCTGCGGATGGCGAGCAGGTCGTTCGAGCAGACCAGCGCGGTGGGACGCTCCTTGGCTTGCAGCAGGTGCGCGAGCATGTCCACCGCACTTTCGACGAAGGGCACCTCGATGAGCGGCGGCGCATCGAGCCCGGCATCGGCCATGCCTTTCTGGAAACCCCGGTAGCGCTGTTGCGCACGGTCTGAAGCGGCCAGCGTGCCGCTGACCATCGCGATGCGGCGGTGCCCCAGCAGCACCAGGCGCGCGACGGCGTCCGCCACGGCAGCTTCGCCGTCGACGGTCACGCAAGGGTGCTCAGGATGCCGGTTGTAGGCCAGCACATAAGGCGTGCCGGTGGCGCGAAGCCGCGCGAGCGCCGCTGAAGTGGAAGGGTTGGAGACCACCAGGATCAACCCGTCGACATTGCCCGCCATCAGCAGATGGACCGCGCGTTCTTCTTCATCGAGCCGGTAGCCCGTGGTGACGGGAATGATGGCGTAGCCGCCCGCCATGGCTGCTCGCGCAATGCCTTGCAGGCATTCGGCGAAGGTCGGATTCAAAAGCGTCGGCAGCACGACACCCAACGCGCGGCTGCGCTGGGTGCGCAAGGTGCGCGCGCTGGCGTTGGGCACGTAGTGGAGCTCGCGCGCCACGCGTTCCACCAACTCACGCGTGGCTGGCGTGACCTTGTCTGGGAAGTTGAACGCCCGCGACACGGTGGCCACGGAAACCCCGGCCTTGGCTGCGACGGATTGAATGCTCATCGTGCGGTGTTATGTAATCGATTACATTTCACCGCGGCAGTATGACCCTGCCATGACAAGCCGAGAAAGCCGGGAAAAACCCTCGCGTTGCGTCTTAAAGAGAAAGGGGCCCGAAGGCCCCTTGAGAAACTGGCTTACTTGCCGCGCCGAACCCGCCGGATCTCGTCCACGATCAGGCAGATGGCCCCCAGCGTGATTGCACTGTCTGCCGCGTTGAAGGCCGGAAAGTACCAGTTCCCCGCGTGGAAGCTCAGGAAGTCGACCACGTACCCGTGCATCATCCGGTCGATCACGTTGCCGATGGCGCCACCCAGGATGCACGCCATCGCGAACGAAAACAGCTTCTGCCCCGCGTGCGATTTCAGCATCCACACGATGAACACCGCGGCCGCCAGGCCAATGGCCGTGAAAAACCAGCGCTGCCAACCCGAATGGTCGGCCAGGAACGAGAACGCGGCGCCCGTGTTGTGCGCGCGAACCACGTTGAAGAAGCTCGTCACGTACGTTGCGTCACCGAGCTTGTAGTAGCCCAGGATCAGCGTCTTGGTGAACTGGTCGATGATCAGGATGATCGCCGCCAGGGCGAGCCATGGCCAGATGCTGCCGCTGCGCGAACGCGATGCCGACATGGAGCGTGCGGCCGCCATCAGGCAAAGCTCCGTGCTTCGCCGGCGCCGAACAAATTGCTCGTGCAACGGCCGCAGATCGTCGGATGCGCCGGGTCGTGGCCCACGTCGTCGCGGTAGTGCCAGCAGCGATCGCACTTCTGCGCGCTGCTCGGTGTCACCGTGGTCGAGAGCGCTTCGCCCGCGGCGATTGCGATGGCCGAGGTGATGAAGACGAATTTCAGGTCATCGCCCAGCGAGCCCAGCAGCGCGTAGTCGTCGGCCGGTGCGGTGAGCTGCAGGTTGGCCTGCAGCGACGAACCGACCTTGCCTTCGGCGCGCACCGCCTCGATGTCCTTGTTGACCACATCGCGGATCTCGCGGATGCGGCTCCACTTGGCAAGCAGTGCTTCGTCGGGCGCCGCGAATTTGCTGAACGTCTGCGCAAAGATCGATTCGCCCGGCTTGCCCGTGCTCACGAACTTCCACGCCTCTTCGGCGGTGAAACTCAGGAACGGCGCCATCCAGCGCAGCATGGCTTGCGAGATGTGCCAGAGCGCAGTCTGTGCACTGCGGCGCGCAAGGGAGCCGGGCGCCGTGGTGTAGAGCCGGTCTTTCAGGATGTCGAGGTAGAAGCCGCCCAGGTCTTCCGAGCAGTAGATCTGCAGCTTGGCCACCACCGGGTGGAACTCGTACACCTTGTAGTGCGCAAGGATCTCGGCCTGGAACTGCGAAGCGCGCGCGAGCGCATAGCGGTCGATTTCGAACAGCTGGTCGAGCGGCACCGCGTCCTTGGCGATGTCGAAGTCGCTAGTGTTCGCCAGCAGAAAGCGCAGCGTGTTGCGGATGCGGCGGTACGAGTCGACCACCCGCGCGAGGATCTTGTCGTCGCCCGCGATGTCGCCTGAGTAATCGCTCGCGGCCACCCACAGGCGGATGATCTCGGCGCCCAGCTTGCTGCTGATTTCCTGCGGATCGATGCCGTTCTTGAGCGACTTGCTCATCTTGATGCCCTTGGCATCCACCGTGAAGCCGTGCGTGAGCAGGCCGCGGTACGGCGCGCGGTCTTCCAGCGCACAGGCGATCAAGAGCGACGAGTGGAACCAGCCGCGGTGCTGGTCGTGGCCTTCGAGGTACAGGTCGGCTTCAGGGCCGGTCTCGTGGTGCACGTTGGGGTGCGTGCCGCGCAGCACGTGATAGAAGGTCGAGCCCGAGTCGAACCACACCTCGAGGATGTCGGTGCTCTTGGTGTAGTGCGGTGCGTCTTCGGCGCCGAGGATTTCTTCGACGGTGACGCGGCTCCAGGCCTCGATGCCGCCCTTTTCGACGATGTCGGCGGCTTGGTCGAGGATTTCCATCGTGCGCGGATGCAGTTCGCCCGAGTCCTTGTGCAGGAAGAACGGGATCGGCACGCCCCAGCTGCGCTGGCGGCTGATGCACCAGTCAGGCCGGTTGGCGATCATGTCGTGCAGGCGCGCCTTGCCGTTCTCCGGATAGAAGCTCGTCTTCTCGATGGCTTCAAGCGCGGTCTGGCGCAGCGTCTTGGGCGCCTTGTCCTTGGTGAACACGCCTTCGCCTTCGTCCATGCGCACGAACCACTGCGCCGCGGCGCGGTAGATCACCGGTGTCTTGTGGCGCCAGCAGTGCGGGTAGCTGTGCGTGATGGTCTCGGTGGTGAGCAGGCGGTTGGCGTCGCGCAGCGCGGCGATGATGACCGGCACGGCCTTCCAGATGTTCTGGCCGCCGAAGAGCGGGAAGTCGGGCGCGTAGCTGCCGTTGCCCTGCACCGGGTTCAGGATGTCGTCGTACGCCACGCCGTGGGCGATGCAGGAGTTGAAGTCATCCACGCCGTAGGCGGGCGAGGAATGCACGAGGCCGGTGCCGTCGGTGGCGGTCGCGTAGTCGGCCAGGTACACCGGTGACAGGCGCTTGTAGCCAGCATCGACGTCGTACAGCGGGTGCTCGAATTCCAGGCCCCCGAGCTTCTCGCCCTTGACCGTGGCCAGCACCTTGCCGTCGAGCGCATAGCGCGTCATGCACATCTCGACCAGCGAGTTGGCAAGGATGAGCAGGCCGCGTTCGGTGTCGACCAGCGAATACTCGATCTCGGGGTTCAGGTTGATCGCCTGGTTGGCCGGGATGGTCCACGCGGTGGTGGTCCAGATCACGGCAAAGATGTCGCCGAGGATCGTATGGTCGGTCTCGAAGGCCTTGAGCACCTTCTCGCGGTCGTGCGCCTTGAAGGCCACGTCGATGGTCTGGCTCTTCTTGTCGGCGTATTCGATCTCGAATTCGGCGAGCGACGAGCCGCAGTCGAAGCACCAGTACACGGGCTTCAGGCCGCGATAGACAAAGCCACGCTCGATCACGCGCTTGAATGCGCGCAGCTCGCCGGCTTCATTCGCGAAATCCATCGTCTTGTAGGGATGGTCCCATTCGCCCAGCACGCCCAGGCGCTGGAAGTCGGCCATTTGTTGCGCGATCTGCTCCGTGGCGTAGGCACGGCTCTTGGCCTGCATCTCGTCGCGGCTCAGGTTGCGGCCATATTGCTTCTCGATGGCGTTCTCGATCGGCAGGCCGTGGCAGTCCCAGCCGGGCACGTAGAGCGCGTCGTAGCCTTCGAGCTGGCGCGCCTTGGTGATCATGTCCTTCAGGATCTTGTTCACCGCGTGGCCCATGTGGATCTGGCCATTGGCGTACGGCGGGCCGTCGTGCAGGATGAACTTGGGTGCGCCGTGGCGGGCGTCGCGCAGGCGGTGGTAGCGGCCTTCGTCGTTCCATTCCTTCACCCAGCCCGGTTCGCGCTTGGGCAGGTCGCCGCGCATCGGAAAGGGGGTGTCGGGCAGGTTCAGCGTGGAACGGTAGTCGGTGGTGGAAGCAGCGTCAGACATGTTGGGGTGCGAAACAGAGGGGCTTCGACAGGCTCAGCCCGAACTGCATTGAGCGGTCGGTGCGGAAGAAAAGCCGTTCGCCCTGAGCTTGTCGAAGGGCGGCAGCACGGTGCGTGCAGGGCTAAATTCGGTCGCGTGTCGTCTGGCGATGGGTTTCGGCGTGGGTCGACGCAAAGAACGCGCGCGCGTCGCGCCCATCCTTCGCGATGCCCGCAGTGAGGGCCTCGAGGCTGGTGTAGCGCAATTCGTCGTGCAGTTTGTGCAGGAGTTCCACGCGGACGATTTTACCGTAGGCCCCTTCGGCTCCCAGATGCGAGGGCCACTCCAGGCAATGCGTCTCCAGCAAAACCCGGCCGGCGTTGACGTCGTTGGCGTCCAGCGAGGGGCGCACGCCCAGGTTGGCCACGCCGGGCAGGGGCTGGTCGGCCAGGCCGTGCACCAGCACCGCGAAGATGCCGCTGGCGGCCGGTTTCCAGTGCTTGAAGCGCAGGTTGAGGGTGCGAAAACCATCGTCCTTGCCGGGCTCGGAGGCGCCCAGCGCCCGACCGAGCTTGCGTCCATGAACCACGTGGCCGGAGATCGTGTAAGGCCGGCCGAGCAGGTGCTGGGCGTCGGCCATGCGGCCCTCAGCCAGCGCCTCGCGCACGGCCGAGCTGGAAACGCGCAGGCCGTGGACCTCGTAGCTGTTCATGCGCGCCACGTCGAAGCCGTGGGCATCGCCAGCGGCGTCGAGCATGGCGTAGTCGCCCGCCCGCTTGGCCCCAAAGCGGAAGTCGTCGCCCACCAGCACGTAGCGCGCGCCCAAGCCGTCGATCAGCACGTTCTGGATGAATTCGTCAGGCGACTGGGACGCCAGCCGGCCATCGAAGGGCAGCACGATCGTCTGCGCCACGCCACAGGCCGCAAGCTCGGTGAGCTTGTCGCGCAGCGTGCCGATGCGGGCCGGCGCCAGGTCCGGCTTTTTGGTGACGGCGGCGAAATAGTCGCGCGGGTGCGGCTCGAAGGTGAGCACGCAACTGGGCAGCCCGCGATGGCGCGCCTCGGTCTGCAGCAGTGCCAGCATGGCCTGGTGGCCACGGTGCACGCCGTCGAAATTGCCTATGGTGAGGGCGCAGGCCGGAGCCACGCCCGGGTGCCGGAAGCCGCGGAAAACCTGCATTGGTGAGTATCTTTTTGATAGCGCCTTTCGCCCGTCAATTGGGCGAATCAGGCCGTTTTGTCACAAAGCCGGTATATTGTGACTCAGTGCGTCGCTTGAAGTGGTCTCCGGCGCGCTCCGTGTCCCTGGTCTTTCCGTGATTCTTCCCTTTTTGAGGAGGCGTGTGGTGAAGGTCTTGAAGCTGTCGGCCCAAGGGCTGCCCCAGTCATGGATATCGCTTGAACAGGCGGTCATCCACTATGCAGCGGACGAAGTTCGCTGGGAGGTGGGCGCGCAGGTGGCTGTGTTCCGTGGCGGTCACAACGCCATCACGGGCGAGCAATCGCAGATTGCCATCAACAGCATCATCGGCACCAAGGGCGTGCCGCGCATCAACCCCTTTACCCAGCGCCCGGGGCTCACCAACAGCAAGCTCTTTGCGCGCGACCGCAACATCTGCGCCTATTGCGGCGGGCATTTCCACGAAGACGAGCTCACGCGCGAGCACATCATTCCGTTCGCGCAAAAAGGCATCGACACCTGGATGAACGTGGTCACGGCCTGCAAGCCGTGCAACCACCGCAAGAGCAGCCGCACGCCGGAGCAGGCGAACATGCCGCTGCTGTACGCGCCCTATGTGCCCAGCCTCTGGGAAGATTTCATTCTGCGAAATCGCCGCATCCTGGCGGACCAGATGGAATTCCTCATGGCGCATCTGCCGCAGAGTTCGCGGCTGCACGACACCTAGCCTCGGCTCAGCGTTTCCAGTCGGGCGGGCGTTTTTCGATGAAAGCCTGAACGCCTTCGAGCGCGGTTTCGTCCATCATGTTGCAGGCCATGGTCTGGCTCGCGTCGGCCAGGGCGGCTTCGATGCCGGTTTCGAGCTGGCGATAGAAGAGGGCCTTGCCCAGCGCAAGTGCCTTGCGGGGCTTGGCGACGATGCTGGCGACCAGCGTCTCCACCGCGGCATCGAGCTCGGCCGGTGCCGCGACCCGATTGACCAGGCCCTTCTGCCTGGCCTCCTGCGCATCGATGAACTCACCGGTCACGAGCATTTCGAACGCCTCCTTGCGGCCGAGATTGCGAGAAAGGGTGACGCTGGGCGTGGCGCAGAACAGACCCACGTTCACGCCGCTGACCGCGAAGCGCGCCTCGCTGGAAGCCACCGCCAGGTCGCACACTGCCACCAACTGGCAGCCCGCTGCGGTGGCGATGCCATGCACGCGCGCAATCACGGGCACGGGGAGCCGCTGGATCGACAGCATCATTGCGCCGCAGCGCTCGAAGAGCTGCTGGTAATAGCCGAGCGACGGCTCCGCGCGCATTTCCTTCAGGTCATGGCCCGCGCAGAAGGCTTTGCCGGCCGCCGCGATGACAACCGCGCGCACGCTTTCGTCCGCAGCGATTTCGGCCATGGCCTGCTCGAGCGCGCCGAGCATGCCCTCGGAAAGCGCGTTGAACGAGGCCGGGCGGTTCAGCGTGAGCGTGACCACGCCGCGCGCATCGCGTGTTTTCAGCACGAAAGGGGAGGAAGCCGCGTCGTTCATGCTGTTGCCTCTCAGTAAGTCAATTCGAGCACCGTCACATGCTGCTGTGCAGCCGGCCAGGTCAGGCCCGTGATGCGCTCGCCGTTGAATTCACCCGTCACGGCGCGCTGAGGCTCCGCCGCGGCAACGCGCAGCCGCGAGCTCGACACGCCCGAGCCCTTGGGCGGCACCCCGGGCGGCGGGCTCTGGCCGTCGAAGCGCATGGTGTCGCGCTGCGCATCGAAATACCCGCGAGGGCGTGTGAAGACGACGACTGCATTGGCGCTGGCATCGGCCGCGGCGAGGCGTTCGGGACGCAGGTTCACCACGCTGCTGCTGCGCGGAAACGCGCTGCGGTAGATGTGGGTGATGCCGTATCCCGGCGCGCTGAGGACGAATTCGTAGGCCGTATCGCCGCGTGCGCTGAAGGGGCCCCAGCGGCCGTCCGCTCCGATGTTCTTGCTGTGCACCGCATTGCCGCGCCGAGCGCCCGTGGCGGGATCGACCGCGTAAACGGTCACTTGGCCGCCGTTCAGCGAGAGGTTTTCCGCGCCGACGGCACGGCCATCGAGCACGACGTTCGTTTCGGCTGCAATCGCTGTGCTGCGCGGCGGCTCGCCCGTCAGGAACTGCCAGGTCGCGGCAAAGGCGGCGGGGGAGAACGAAGTCTCGCGATGGTCCACGCGCGGCAGCACCACGTTCGTTGCGCCCTTGAGCGCCGGCCCGTCGAAGCCGATGTTGGTCGGCTGGCCCGGCACGCCGATCCACAGCCCGTCGGGCTGCGCATATTTGTCGTTGTTGTCGGAGCGCAGGGTGAGCCATTTCACGCCCGGCGTGACCTCATCGCCGTTCGGTCCCTTGGGCGCATTGAGCTGCTGCATGAACGCCGAGAGCCCGGAAAATTCATTGTTCTCTCGGAAGCCCTTCACCGCCCAGATGCCGTGCGCCGGATTGCCGCCCAGCACCACGTGGCTCACCACAGTCGCCCCGCCGCCGTTCTGCACGTAATTGCGAATGGTGTTGCCGCCGCGCGAATTGCCGAGCAGCACCACCTTGCTGGCGCCCGTGGCTTTCAGCACCTTCTCGACTTCGGCCTTCAGGAAGGCCGCCGAATCGGCGGTCGAGCTGCGGCCCGGTTGCGCCACGGTGTCGTCGTCGCGTGCCAGCGGATAGGGCTGATCGATCGCAAAGAGCCGGTTGCGCGGCCAGCCGTTCGATTCGAAGCGCCAGATCGTCGTTTGCCAGAGCGCGGCGGAGTCGCCGTTGCCGTGCATGAAGACGATCGGCAGGCGTTCGCTGAACGAAGGCGAGGGTGCGGTGGCGCAAGCGGTCAGCATGGCGGTCGATGCGAGCCCAAGGGCAAGAAGAGTGCGGCGTGATGGCATGTTTTGTTCCTGGCTGGTTCCAAGTAAAAACGCCCGCCGGCGCAAGGCGGGCGGGCGTTGGATGCTATGGGAAAAACATCGTCAGGCGAAGACGCCCGCGGTGTCCTGCATGCGCGCCGACACTTCGCCCAGGTGGTGCAGGGTGTCGCCGAAAGTCATTTCAAGCTGCGTGAGCTTACGGAAATAATGGCTGCCGATGTATTCGTCCGTCACGCCGATGCCGCCGTGCAGCTGCACCGAGTTGGCTGCCACGAAGCGCATCGAAACGCCCAGCTGGTACTTGGCTCGCGCCAGCGCCTGGCGCCGCTCGTCGGCCGGCGCGTTGAGCTTGAGCGTGGCGTAGTAGCTCATCGAGCGTGCGAGCTCGAGCTGCATCTTCATGTCGGCCACGCGGTGGCGCAGCGCCTGAAAGGTGGAGATGACCACGCCGAACTGCTTGCGCTGGTTCATGTAGTCGACCGTGAGTGCTACGGTCTTGTCCATCACGCCGACCGCTTCGGCGCATGTGGCTGCAATGCCCACATCGACTGCGTACTCGAGCGCGGCCAGTCCGTCTGCGGTGATCAGCGTGGCGTCTGCCTTGTCGAACACGACCTCGGCCGCGCGGCTGCCGTCCTGCGTGCCGTAGCCGCGGGCTTCGACACCGCTGGCGCTGCGCTCGACCAGGAAGAGGGCGATCTTGCCGTCGGCCTGCGCGGGCACGATGTAGGCATCGGCTTCGTCGCCCACGGGCACCACGCTCTTGGCGCCGGTCAGCGACCAGCCTTCGCCGGCCTTCACGGCCTTGGCTTCGCACACGTCGAGGCGGTAGCGAGATTTGCGTTCCTGGTAGGCCAGCACCACGATGGCCTGGCCGCCTGCAATGCGGGGCAGCCAGTTGTCCTTGAGGTCGGCACCGGCGTAGCCGCTGAGCACGGCGCCGGCAATCAGCGTCTGGGCGAAGGGCTCGAGCACGATGCCGCGGCCCAGTTCTTCCATCACCACCATGCCGGCCACCGGGCCCATGCCCAGTCCGCCGTCGTCTTCGGCGATGTAGAGGCCGCCCAGGCCAAGCTCGGCCAGTTCGTCCCAGGCTTCACGCGAGAAGCCGCCCTTGGCCTCGATGCCGCGGCGGCGCTCGAAGTCGTAGCTCTTGTCGACCCACTTGCGGACGGCGTCGCGCAGTTGTTCCTGGTCGTCAGAAAAATTGAAATCCATGTTCTTGTCTCCTCAGCCCAGAACCGTCTGCGCGACGATGTTGCGTTGCACTTCGTTGGAGCCGCCGTAGATGGTGGTCTTGCGCATGTTGAAGAAAGTCGATGCGAGCGGCGCGAGGGCCGGGTTGCCGCCCGGGAAGTCGCCCTGCCAGCCGGCTTCCATCGCTTCCCGGATGAGGGGCAGCGAATACGCGCCGCCCGCCAGCATCATCAGTTCGCTGTAGCGCTGCTGGATTTCGCTGCCGCGGATCTTCAAGAGGCCCGCGACGTCCAGCGAGTTCTTGCCCGAGGTGGCGGCGGAGAGCACGCGCAGCACCATCATCTCGAGCGCGACGATGTCGACTTCGAGCTTGGCGATCTCGTCGCGGAAGCGCAGGTCGTCGTACACGCCTTCGTTCTTGGCAATGCGCTTCAGGCGTTCGAGTTCGCGCTTGGCGCGGTTCACGTCGGCAATGTTGGTGCGCTCGTGCGAGAGCAGGTGCTTGGCGTAGGTCCAGCCCTTGTTCTCTTCACCGATCAGGTTTTCTGCCGGTACTTCGACGTTGTCGAAGAACACCTCGTTCACTTCATGGCTGCCGTCGAGCAGCTTGATCGGGCGCACCGTGACGCCGGGCGACTTCATGTCGAGCAGCAAGAAGCTGATGCCGGTTTGCGGCTTGCCCTCATTGCTGGTGCGCACGAGGTTGAACATCCAGTCGCCGTACTGGCCGAGCGTGGTCCAGGTCTTCTGGCCGTTGACGATGTACCTGTCGCCCTTGCGCTCGGCCTTGGTCTTGACCGAAGCCAAGTCGGAGCCCGAACCCGGTTCGCTGTAGCCCTGGCTCCACCAGACTTCGCCGCTTGCGATGCCCGGGAGAAAACGCTTCTGCTGCTCGGCGTTGCCGAAAGCCATGATCACAGGTGCGACCATCACCGGGCCGAACGGCACGATGCGCGGCGCGCCGGCCAGGGCGGTTTCTTCCTCGAACAGGTGGCGCTGGATGGCGGTCCAGCCCGGGCCGCCGAATTCCTTCGGCCACCCGTAGCCCAGCCAGCCCTTCTTGCCGAGGATCCTGGCCCAGCCTTGCAGATCGTCGCGCGTCAGCTCGAGCGCGTTGTGCACCTTGTGCGAAATCTCCTTGGGGAGGTTGTCCCTGACCCATGCGCGAATTTCTTCGCGGAACTTCTGTTCTTCGGGCGTGAAGCTCAAATCCATGCGTGCCTCGCTGTGTTGATCGGTCCGCCGCCATCGCGCCGATGGCGGTGTGTCTCCGGAACTTCGAGTTTTAGCACGGTCGTGCTGTGAATCGGTGTCCGCGCGGCGACAAGTTCAGGGCGACCGGAGCCGAGCACAGATAATCCCGCGTCCCATGAAGAACATCGTGATCCTTATTTCCGGCGGCGGCTCCAACATGGCGGCCATCGTGCGCGCCGCCGAGCGCGACCGCTGGGCCGAGCGCTTTGGCGCCCGCATTGCCGCGGTGGTCAGCAACAAGCCCGAAGCGGGCGGGCTTGCGATTGCCGCCACGCACGGCATCGCAACTGCCGTGGTTCCGCACAAGGAATTTCCGACGCGCGAAGCTTTCGACGAGGCATTGGCCAAGGTGGTCGATGCGCACGCGCCGGCGCTCGTGGTCTTGGCGGGCTTCATGCGCATCCTGACACCCGGCTTTGTCGGCCGCTACGCCGGGCGCCTGATCAACATCCACCCGTCGCTGCTGCCGGCGTTTCCGGGCCTGCACACCCACCAGCGGGCTATCGACGCGGGCTGCAAGGTGGCCGGCGTCACCGTGCACCAGGTAACGACCGAACTCGATCACGGGCCTATCCTGGCGCAAGCGGTAGTGCCCGTGCTGCCGGACGACACGGCCGCCACGCTGGCCGGGCGCGTGCTGGCGCAGGAACATCAGTTGTATCCACGCGCCATTGCGGGATGGCTTGCAGATACATCAGGTCACATTCGTTAAAGTTGTTTATATTCGCGGGTTTTCGGGAGAAGACAAATTGAAAACCCAATCACTACTGTTCATCGTTGCCGGCGCCGTCTTGATGACGGCTTGTGCCACGCAAGGCTCGACCCCCGCGGCAACTCCCGCTGCAGCTGCTCCGGCACCCGAGCCGGTGTTCCAGTGCAATGCGGATGGCGCGCGCTTCGCCGTCGGCCAGCCGCTGTCGCCCCAGCTCGAAGCCGCAGCCCGCGTTCGCGCCGGTGCAGGCACGGTGCGGGCCCTGAAGCCCGGTGAGGTGGTCACGATGGAACTCAACGGCGGACGCCTCAACCTCGACGTGGACGCCCGCGGCCGCGTGACGGACGTTCGCTGCGGCTGACCGCCTTCGATGACTTTGATGCGATCGAATACGTAGCAGCCTAGACAGGGGTGAAGCGCAGTTGGCGAACACCGTCGATCTCCACGGTTTCGCCGAACATCCCGGCGGGGCGGACCCACAACCCCTTGGCGCCGTAAAGGGCCCGGTACAGCGTCATCGGCTCCAGCGTTTCGCTGTGGCGCACAGTGCCCAGCACTTCGTATTCGCCGCCCTTGTAGTGGCGATAACGGCCGGGCGGCGTCTCTATCAGGGGTGGCAGGTTGTTGTCGTTCACGGTCTTGCTTCTTTCAAACTGTAGGGCCGGTTGGGGGAAAGTCGGATGGATCGCGCTGATTTTGTTCACCTTGTCCGCCTGAGCGAGCATGCCAGCGCGGACGACAGTGCGCGCTACCGGCGCAGCGTCGCGGCATTTGCCGCACTCGGCTACCTGTGGGTGCTGGCCTGCCTGGCGCTCTCCGTCGGCATCATCGCCTGGGTCGCGCTGTCGGCCGGACAGGGGCGCTTCAGTTTCGGGCGCGGCTGGCTGGCGCTGTTTGCGTTGGGCCTGCTCTGGGCCACGCTGCGCGCGCTCTGGATGCGGTTCGACGAACCCGAGGGGCGGGAGCTTTCGCGCGCAGATGCGCCTGCGCTGTTCGAGGCGCTCGACCGCATACGCAAGAAGATCAAGGGCCCGCCGGTCCACCGCGTCTACCTGGACGACGAATTCAACGCCAGCATCCGGCAAGTGCCGCGTTTCGGGCTGTTTGGCGGCGCGGTCAACTCCCTCAGCATTGGGCTGCCGTTGCTCATGATGCTGGACCGGCGGCGGCTGCTGTCGGTGCTTGCCCACGAGTACGGGCACCTGCGCGGCAACCACGGCAAGCTGAGCGCCTGGATCTACCGCACCCGGCTCTCGTGGCTCAAGCTCGACGCCAGCCTGCAGCGCGACGAAGGCGTGATGGCACTGGTGTCGCAGAGCTTCTTTCGCTGGTACTTTCCGCGTTTTGCGGCCCGCACGTTTGCGCTCGCGCGGCAAGACGAGTACGAGGCCGACCGCATTTCGGGCCGGCTCCTGGGCACGACCGTCGCCGCGGCCGCGCTGACGGAAATTGCCATCAAGGCGAACTGGTATGCCGATGAGTTCTGGGCTTCGCACTGGGCCCGTGCCGAAAGGGAGCCGCAGCCGCCGGGGCCTTTCAAGGCGCTGAAGGAGCTTGCCGCAACGCCGCCCAGCGACGAATTTGCGCGCCGGGCGTTGCGCGACGCCATGCGGCGCGTCAGCGATCTCGAAGACACCCATCCGGTCTTGCGCGACCGGCTCAAAGCGCTCGGCCAGAAGGCCGTGGTGCCGCCCTGGTCGGTCGAGCCCGCGCTGGGCATGCTGGCAGACAGCGCCAAGTGGATTGCGCATTTCGACAACCAGTGGCGGCGCAACCACGCCAGCGACTGGAAGCAGCACCATGCGCACCGATCTCGCATCCGGGAACGCGTCGAGCTTCTCGCGGCGCGGGGCGAGCGCAATACGCCTGACGAACTCGTCGAATGGGCCGATTCCGAGCGGCGGCTCGATCCGGCGGCGCCCGTGCGCGTTCGATACGAACGTGCGCTCCAGATCTCGCCCGAGCATGCCGGCGCCTTGCGCGGACTATCCCAGATGCTCCCCGTGCGCGATCGCGCAGCCCGTCTTGCCGTGCTCGAGCGCTTGCACGGATCCAGTGCCGCCAGCCGATGGTGGGCCGCAAAAAGCGCCGTGGCCGCACTCGAGAACCCCGATGCCGGCGCTCACGACGAAGAAGCACTCAAGCTGTGGCGCGGCCGCCTCAAGGAGGCGGAAGAAGCCGAGGCTCGGGCTTGGGAGGAGATCACCGAAACGCCTTTCTTCAGCCAGATCGCACGGCACGACCTGAGCGACTATGAAGTGGGCGAGTTGCAGGCCGACCTGGCGCGGTGCCTTCCCATTTCGCGGGCGTGGCTGGTGCGCAAGACGCTGCGCGAGTTTCCGTGGCGCCGGGCCTACATCGTGTTCGTCGACCTGCCGGGCATGGACGACGAAGACCGCTGGCAGCTTTGCCGCCACCTCGAGCACACCTTGAGCCTGCCGGGGGCGGCGCTGGTTCTGTGGGCCGGCCATTCACCTACGCTGGCCGACATTGAGCGACAGGCTTTCGGGCCGATCTGGACGCGCCGGGCGTAGAGAGCCCTCCGGCTGAGACAATCGGGGTATGCACCCCAAAGCCCTGTTGGAGGCCACCGCCGATCTGGTCGGCCTTGTCCTGAAATTCGATCATCCGGCCGACCAGGTCGTTTCGCGATTTTTTCGCGACCACCGCGAGTTCGGCCCCCGCGAGCGCGCCACGCTTGCCGAGACGGTCTACACCGTGTTGCGCAAGAAGCTCCTGTTCGACCACTTGTCGCCCTCGGGCAGCGGCTCCAAGGAGCGCCGCATGGCGATCCTCGGCTTTCATGGCCCGCGCGACTTTCTGAAGAGCGCGCTCAACGACACCGAAAAGCGCTGGCTCGACAACTGCGATGCCGTCAAGCCCGAAGACCTGCTGGAACGCCATCGCCACAATCTCCCCGAGTGGCTGGTCGCGCCGCTCAAGGCGCAATTGGGCGACGGTTTCTGGCCGCTGGTCGAAAGCCTGCAGCAGCCTGCGCCGCTCGATCTCCGGGTCAATGCACTCACCGACAAGCGCGCCGAAGTCAAGGCAGAGCTTGCCAAGGCTGCTATCAAATCCGAAGTAACACCGTTCTCGCCGTGGGGTCTGCGCATCGACGGCAAGCCGGCGCTGACCAAGCTGGACGCGTTCGCCCGAGGTGCCGTCGAGGTGCAGGACGAAGGCTCCCAGCTGCTGGCGCTGCTGCTGGACGCGAAGCGCGGCGAAATGGTGGTCGACTTCTGTGCCGGCGCCGGCGGCAAGACGCTGGCGATCGGCGCGACCATGCGCAACACCGGCCGGCTCTATGCCTTCGACACGTCGGCGCACCGGCTCGATGCGCTCAAGCCGCGGCTGGCGCGCAGCAAGCTCTCGAATGTTCACCCGGCGGCCATTGCGCACGAGCGCGACGACCGCATCAAGCGCCTGGCCGGCAAGATCGACCGGGTGCTGGTCGACGCTCCGTGCTCGGGCCTGGGAACGCTGCGCCGCAATCCCGACCTGAAATGGCGCCAGTCGGCCAAGTCGGTCGAGGAACTGACGGTCAAGCAGGCGGCCATCCTGCAGAGCGCGGCACGCCTCCTGAAATCGGGCGGGCGTCTCATTTATGCCACCTGCAGCGTGCTGCCGGAGGAAAACGAGGCCATTGCCGAGGCTTTCAGCGCCGCCAACCCCGATTTCGTGCCCCAGGACGCCGCGGAGCTGCTGCAGGGCCTGAAGGTAGAGGGTTTCGAGGCCCTTTGCGCCGGCGGCGAGGACGGACGGCGCTACCTGCGGCTATGGCCCCACCGCCACGCCACGGACGGTTTCTTTGCGGCGGTGTGGAACCGCAAATAGGCTCGGCACTCCAAAGTAGGGTAAATCTGCGCTATTAAGGAAGGGTAAAAGGCCTCATTTTGGCCTTGCCACCTTAAAATCGTGGGTTAACTGAAGGCTGCACCTTCGTGTGGCCATGGAGTACTTAATTCAATGTTGATTCCTGACTCTGCCGTTTTGAGCGCGGCCCTCCAGTGGCTCGGACACGGCTTGTGGGACCTGACATGGTGGCAGATCGTGTTGTACACGCTCGTCACCACGCATATCACGATCGCCGCGGTCACCATCTTCCTGCACCGTACGCAGACGCACCGGGCAATGGACCTGGGGCCGATCCCCTCGCATTTCTTCCGTTTCTGGCTCTGGCTGGGCACCGGCATGGTCACCAAGGAATGGGTGGCCATTCACCGCAAGCACCACGCCAAGTGCGAATCCGAAGAAGACCCGCACAGCCCGCAGGTCAAGGGCATCGACGAAGTGCTCTGGCGCGGCGCCGAGCTGTATCGCGCCGAGTCGAAGAACAAGGAAACGATGGACCGCTACGGTCACGGCACGCCCGACGACTGGATCGAACGCAACCTGTACACCCGCTACAGCTGGCAAGGCGTGGGCCTCATGCTGGTCATCAACCTGGCGCTCTTCGGCGCGCTGGGCCTGACCGTCTGGGCGGTGCAGATGCTGTGGATTCCGATCACGGCGGCGGGCATCATCAACGGCATTGGCCACTACTGGGGCTACCGCAACTTCGAGGCGCCCGACGCCAGCCGCAATGTCTCGCCCTGGGGCCTGATCATTGGCGGTGAAGAGCTGCACAACAACCACCACACGTATCCCACGTCGGCCAAGTTCTCGGTCAAGAAGTACGAATTCGACATCGGCTGGGTCTACATCCAGATGATGCAGGCGATCGGCTGGGCCAAGGTCAAGAAGGTGCCGCCGAAGATGCAGATGGGCGACATCCAACCCGTGGCCAACGAAAAGACGCTCGAAGCCGTCATTGCCAACCGCTACGAAGTCATGGCCGGCTACGCCCGCGAAATGCGCCGCGTGACCAAGGCCGAGCTGATTGCGCTCAAGACCAAGGGCGGCGACATCTCGGTGCTCAAGGCGGCCAAGAACTGGCTGCATCGCGACGACGACAAGGTGCCGGCCTCGGCTCGCACGCACCTGGTGCAGGCGCGCGCTGCCCACCCGGTGATCGACAAGATGGTCACGATGCGCGAAGAGCTGCGCCAGCTCTGGCTCAACACCTCGCAATCTCGCGAGCAACTGGCCGCCGACCTGGCTGCCTGGTGCCATCGTGCCGAAGCCAGCGGTATTGCCGGCCTGCGCGAGTTCTCGACGCGTCTGCGCGCAGCGCGAGCCTGATCCTTATCAAGAAGAGGCGGGAAACCGCGCTCTGTAAAAAGCCGGCTTCGAGCCGGCTTTTTTACGCCCGCTTTTCTCTCATTGCCGAGAGGAGAGGCGGGCAACAAAAAACCCCGCTGGGCAAGCCCTGCGGGGTTTTTGTTTGGGTGGAACCAGCGCTGAATTACTTCAGCTTGATTTCCTTGTATTCGACGTGCTTGCGCGCCTTGGGGTCGAACTTCATGATCGACATCTTTTCAGGCATCGTCTTCTTGTTCTTGCTGGTCGTGTAGAAGTGGCCGGTACCCGCGGTGGATTCCAGCTTGATCTTTTCGCGTCCGCCTTTGCTCGTTGCCATGATTCAGCTCCTTAAGCTTGGCCGCGTGCGCGCAGGTCTGCGAGCACGGCGTCGATGCCGTTCTTGTCGATCAGGCGCAGCGCGGCGCTCGAAACACGCAGGCGAACCCAGCGGTTTTCAGTTTCGACCCAGAAACGGCGGTATTGCAGGTTCGGCAGGAACCGGCGCTTGGTTTTGTTGTTGGCGTGGGAAACATTGTTTCCGACCATCGGGCCTTTGCCCGTTACGTCGCATACGCGTGCCATGAGGACACTCTTTCTTGAACAGCTGGCACCGGCGCAACCGTGGAGATTGCAGGTGTTTTGCAGCTTGACCTCGCCAGAAACGGGTGGCGGTACCCCGGCTTGCCGGAACGCTGATGGCCACCACAAGGGCGGCTTCATTTCGGCAAAGCCTCGGATTATAGCCCTTTTGGCGCAGCCCGGGTCTAGAGTGTGCCGTCCTGTTCCAGGAAGCGCTGGGCGTCCAGTGCGGCCATGCAGCCGGTGCCAGCGCTCGTGATGGCCTGGCGGTACACGTTGTCCTGCACGTCGCCTGCGGCAAAAACGCCGGGAATGCTGGTCATCGTGGCAAAACCCTGCAGGCCCGAGCGGGTCAGGATGTAGTTGTCCTTCATTTCCAGCTGTCCCTGGAAAATGTCGGTGTTGGGGTGGTGCCCGATGGCGATGAAGCAGCCCTTGAGGTCGATCTGCTCGGTTTCGCCGGTCTGGGTGTTCTTGATCCGGATGCCTGTCACACCGGTGTCGTCGCCCAGCACCTGGTCGAGTTCGTTGTGCAGCTTCAGCACGATCTTGCCCTCGGCCACCTTCTCCTTGATCTTGTCGATCAGGATGGGCTCTGCGCGGAATTTGTCGCGGCGATGAACCAGCGTGACCTTGTTTGCGATGTTGGCGAGATACAGCGCTTCTTCGACGGCCGTATTGCCGCCGCCGATTACGCACACTTCCTGCTCGCGGTAGAAAAATCCGTCGCAGGTTGCGCAGGCCGAAACGCCGCGGCCCATGAATTTCTGTTCCGAATCGAGACCCAGGTACTTGGCGGAAGCGCCTGTGGCAATGATCAAGGAATCACAGGTGTAAGTGCCGCTGTCGCCCGTCAATGTAAAAGGACGCTTGCTTAGATCAACTTTGTTAATGTGATCGAAAACAATTTGTGTCTTGAAACGCTCCGCGTGTTCAAGAAAACGCTGCATCAGCTCGGGGCCTTGCACGCCGTGCACGTCGGCCGGCCAATTGTCGACTTCGGTGGTCGTCATCAATTGTCCGCCTTGGGCAATGCCGGTAATCAGCAAAGGCTGGAGGTTCGCGCGTGCTGCATAAACAGCGGCGGTATAGCCGGCGGGGCCGGAGCCCAGAATCAAAACCTTGGCGTGTTGGGGTGCGGACATGAGTAGAAAACCTAGGATTTGCGCTGCTTCAGCGTGTACATTTTCAGGGTGGTAGCGATATATGTGGAGTATCACCGCTCGGTTCAACACCGGGTGCACGGTGTTTTCAATGCGCGCGATTGTAGTAATCCATCGGCTTGCCGGCGGACGGGCTCCCCACGCGCCGTATCAGGGATTGATAAATGTCGATGCTGTCCAATCTTGAATTGCTGCGGCGCGTTCCGCTGTTTGCCTCGCTCACGTCTTCTCAGTCGTCGAGCATTGCGGATGCGATCGTCAAGAAGCGTCTCAAGCGAGCGGAAATCATTGTGGAGCAGGGCAAGAAGTCCGATGCGCTCTACATCATTCTGACTGGGCGTGCGCGCGTCACCAGCGCCGACAGCCGCGGCCGCGAGGTGATTCTTGCCACGCTGCACCCCGGCGACTACATCGGCGAAATGAGCCTGATCGACGACGAGCCGCATTCGGCCACTGTGCGCACCGAAATCCAGTGCGACGTGCTCATGCTCGGCCGCGATGCGTTTGCACGCTGCCTGCCCGAAAACTCCTCCATGGCCTACAACATCATGCGTGGGCTGGTGCAGCGCCTGCGCCATGCCGACCGCAAGATCGAGTCGCTCGCACTCATGGATGTGTATGGCCGCGTGGCGCGCTCGCTGCTCGAGTTCGCCATTGACGACGGCGCGGGCAACCTCAAGGTGCGCGACAAGATCTCCCGCCAGGACCTTGCGAAAATGGTCGGTGCCTCGCGTGAGATGGTGAGCCGCGTGATGAAGGATCTGGAGGAGCGCGGATTCGTGCAGACGCAGGACGACGGCTCCATGCTCGTCAAGGAACGGCTCCTGTCGCTGACTTGAGCCGTTACCGGCGCTCCTGGGGGCCAAGTCCTTTTGTTGTAGTGTTCAGGCCTCCAGCCGCCGCTTCCGAGCGCTGGGTGCTGTGTTTTTCATGACCTATTCGCTCAATACGCTTCAATCTTCTTCGGCCGCCGAGGGGCAACCCGTGCGCGTTCGCGCCATGCGCTTCGCCCACGAGATCACGCTGATCGCGGGATTTGCCGCGTTGCTGTTCTGGCTGCTTGCCATGCTGAGCTTCACGCCTTCGGATGCAGCCTGGTCGACCTCCGGCACCGGAGGAGAAATCAAGAATTGGGCGGGCCGCATCGGCGCATGGCTGGCGGACGGCAGCTATTTCCTGGCTGGCTACTCGGTCTGGTGGTGTCTGGCCGCGGGGCTCCGGGCCTGGCTGTCTTCCCTGGCCAACTGGCTTCGCGGAGGCGAGGCCGCGCCTGCCGAGCAGCCGGTGCGCGGCCGGTTCAATCGCAGCCGGCTGGCGTTCTGGTTCGGCCTGGTGTTGCTGCTCTGCGCGAGCACCACGCTCGAGTGGTCGCGCCTGTACCGGCTCGAATCGTATTTGCCGGGCTCTGGCGGCGGCGCGCTCGGCTACTTGGTCGGGCCCGCAAGCGTGCGCTGGCTCGGCTTTACGGGCTCGGCGCTGGTGGCCATTGCGGCCGGCGTGATCGGCTCGGCGCTGGTGTTCCGCTTCTCATGGAGCCTGATTGCCGAGCGCATCGGCGCGCGCGCCTACTCGCTGTTCGAATCGCGCCGCGAAAAACGCGAACTGGCGGCCGACATTGCGATGGGCAAGCAGGCCGCCCGCGAACGCGCGGAAGCCGAGGAGCCCGTGTTCTCGCGTGAATCGGGCGGCGTTGTCGAGCCGATGGGCGCCGATGAAGACGAAGAACTGCGCATCGAGCCGCGCCCCAAGCGGCGGGTGCCCTCTCCGCCGGTGCAGATCGAACCTGCGATGACCGAAGTGCCCAGGAGCGACCGCGTCGTCAAGGAACGCCAGAAGCCGCTCTTCAAGGAACTACCCGACAGCAAGCTGCCGCAGGTCGACCTGCTCGACGCCGCCCAGGCACGCCAGGAAACGGTTTCTCCCGACACGCTCGAGATGACCTCGCGCATGATCGAGAAAAAGCTCAAGGACTTCGGCGTTGAGGTGCGCGTGGTGCTGGCCTCTCCGGGGCCCGTGATCACGCGCTACGAAATCGAGCCTGCCACCGGTGTCAAGGGCTCGCAGATCGTCGGCCTTGCCAAGGACCTTGCGCGCTCGCTCTCGCTGGTGTCTATCCGCGTGGTCGAAACCATTCCGGGCAAGAACTACATGGCGCTCGAATTGCCGAACGCCAAGCGCCAGTCGATCAAGCTCAGCGAAATCCTGGGCTCGCAGGTCTACAACGAAGGCAAGTCGTTCCTGACGATGGGCCTCGGCAAGGACATCATCGGCAACCCCGTGGTGGCCGATCTTGCAAAGATGCCGCACGTGCTGGTGGCCGGTACCACCGGTTCGGGCAAGTCGGTCGGCATCAACGCCATGATCCTGTCGTTGCTCTACAAGGCCGAGGCACGCGACGTTCGCCTGCTCATGATCGACCCGAAGATGCTCGAAATGTCGGTCTACGAAGGCATTCCGCACCTGCTGGCGCCCGTGGTCACCGACATGCGCCAGGCCGCGCACGGCCTGAACTGGTGCGTGGCCGAAATGGAGCGCCGCTACAAGCTCATGAGCAAGCTGGGCGTGCGCAATCTGGCCGGCTACAACGCCAAGATCGACGAAGCCAAGGCGCGCGAAGAGTTCATCTACAACCCGTTCAGCCTTACGCCGGACGATCCCGAGCCGCTCAAGCGCGAGCCGCACATCGTCGTCGTCATCGATGAACTGGCCGACCTGATGATGGTGGTCGGCAAGAAGATCGAAGAGCTCATTGCCCGGCTCGCGCAAAAGGCGCGCGCCGCTGGCATCCACCTCATTCTTGCCACGCAGCGGCCCAGCGTCGACGTGATCACCGGCCTCATCAAGGCGAACATTCCGACCCGCATCGCGTTCCAGGTGTCGAGCAAGATCGACAGCCGCACCATCCTCGACCAGATGGGCGCCGAAGCGCTGCTCGGCATGGGCGACATGCTCTACATGCCCAGCGGCACCGGCCTGCCGATTCGCGTGCATGGCGCGTTCGTGAGCGACGAAGAAGTGCACCGCGTGGTGGCCTACCTCAAGAGCCAGGGCGAGCCCGACTACATCGAAGGCGTGCTCGAAGGCGGCACGGTCGATGGCGACGGCGACATGCTGGGCGAGGGCGGCGACGCCGAGAAAGACCCGATGTACGACCAGGCCGTGGAGGTGGTGCTCAAGAACCGCAAGGCCAGCATTTCGCTGGTGCAGCGTCACCTGAAGATCGGCTACAACCGCGCGGCACGGCTGGTCGAAGACATGGAAAAGGCGGGCCTGGTCAGCGCCATGAGCGGCAGTGGGCAACGCGAAATCCTGGTGCCCGCACGCGCGGAATAACCGGCAAACACCTGCGAGCCCAGGCGTCCCGCGCCGACAGGCACGTTGCAAAAGCTGCAATAAGGTTGCAAAACTTCATCAAACCCCGCACATGCCGCAACGCGCGGCGGGGTAAGGTCGCTTCAACGCCACTGCTTTTCCGAGGAATCCAAATTGAAATTTCGTCATTGGCTGTTGATCGGCCTTCTCTCATCCGCGAACGCCTGGGCCGGTGGCCTGGAGAGCCTCGAAGCCTTCGTGAAGACGGTCAAGTCGGGCCGCGCCGAGTTCACCCAGACCGTTACCGCGCCGCCGCGTGAGGGGCAGCCGGGCCGTACCAAAACATCGAACGGCACTTTCGAATTCCAGCGCCCCGGTAAATTCAAGTTCGACTATCAGAAGCCGTTCGCCCAGGTCATCGTGGCCGACGGCAAGACGCTCTGGCTGTACGACACCGACCTGAACCAGGTGACGCAGCGTGCGCAATCGCAGGCGCTGGGCTCCACGCCGGCCGCTCTGATTGCCGCGGCGCCGGACGTACGCGCGCTGCAGGCCGATTTCACGCTCGAGGCCGCGCCCGAGCGCGATGGCCTGCAGTGGGTCAAAGCCACTCCCAAGAACAAGGACGGCCAGTTGCAGAATGTGCTGGTCGGCTTCCAGGGCGACTCCCTGGCGGCGCTTGAAATTCTCGACAGCTTCGGGCAGCGCTCGGTGCTCAAGTTCAGCAAGGTCGAAGTGAACCCGGCGCTCAACGCCAATGTGTTCGAATTCAAGGCGCCGGCCGGTGCCGACGTCATCAAGCAATAGAAGATCAGACAGGCAGGTTTGGCCACCAGTTCGCATCAACCCCTTGCCGAGCGCCTGCGTCCGAAGACGCTGGGCGAGGTGATTGGCCAGCAGCATCTGCTGGGGCCGGGCATGCCGCTGCGCATTGCCTTCGAATCGGGCCAGCCGCATTCCTGCATCCTCTGGGGGCCACCAGGCACCGGCAAGACGACCATTGCGCGCCTGATGGCAGATGCCTTCGATGCGCAGTTCCTGAGCATCAGCGCCGTGCTCGGCGGCGTGAAAGACATCCGCGAGGCGGTCGAGCGCGCCACCGCGGCGCGCGACGGCCTCGAACAGCAGCGGACCATCGTCTTCGTCGACGAGGTGCACCGGTTCAACAAGAGCCAGCAGGACGCGTTCCTGCCGCATGTGGAGTCGGGGCTTTTCACTTTTATCGGCGCCACCACCGAAAACCCGTCGTTCGAGGTCAACTCGGCCTTGCTTTCGCGGGCAGCAGTATATGTGCTGCAACCGCTCACCGAGGCCGATCTCAAGCAGATCGTGGCCAAGGCGCAGGCCATCCAGGCCGTTCCGGCCATTGAAGGCGCGGCCATCGACAGGCTTGTCGCCTACGCCGACGGCGACGCGCGGCGCCTGCTCAACACGCTCGAGACGCTGGCCGTTGCGGCCAAGGCCGAGAAGCTCGACAACATCACCGACGAATGGCTGCTGCGCGTGCTCGGCGAGCGCATGCGGCGCTACGACAAGGGCGGTGAGCAGTTCTACGACACCATCAGCGCGTTGCACAAGTCGGTGCGCGGCAGCGACCCCGACGCCTCGCTCTACTGGTTCGTGCGCATGCTCGACGGCGGCGCCGACCCGCGCTACATGGCCCGGCGGTTGGTGCGCATGGCCAGCGAAGACATCGGCCTGGCCGATCCGCGCGCGCTGCGGCTGGCGCTCGACGCGGCCGAGGTCTATGAGCGGCTCGGCACGCCGGAGGGCGAGCTTGCGCTGGCAGAGTGCGTGATCTACCTGGCCATGGCGCCCAAGTCGAACGCCGTCTACACCGCCTACAACGCCGTGCGCGCGCTCATCAAGAAAGACAGCACGCGCCCCGTGCCCATGCACCTGCGCAACGCGCCCACCAAGCTCATGAAGGAGCTCGACTACGGCAAGGGCTACCGCTACGCGCACGACGAAGAGGGCGGCTTTGCCGCCGGCGAGCGTTACCTGCCCGAAGGCCTCGAGGGCCAGGTTTTCTACCAGCCCGTGGAACGCGGCCTCGAGATCCGCATAGCAGAAAAATTGCGCGAACTTCGCCGCCTCAACGGCCAGCACGATGAGTAACGTGCCGCATGCACGCTTGCGTGCGTGCGATGCATGGCTTCACTTACATATAGCATGACTTGAGCGGGTAAACCCCGGTGAGCGCGCACCAAATCGGCGCTGGCGCGTGCTTACAATCCCGCCCACAAATCAGCCAGCGACACATGTTGGCTGGTTTTTTGCTTATCAAGCCAAGGTGCCAAACCGGTGCCACGGTGGGTGAATGGCACCCTGCAACGGTGCAATAAATAGGAACGCGTTATGGAAATATTGCTGCAGCAGATCATCAACGGTCTGGTCCTCGGCAGCATGTATGCCTTGATAGCCTTGGGCTACACAATGGTGTACGGCATCATCAATCTGATCAACTTTGCGCACGGCGAAGTGCTGATGGTGGGGGCGCTTACGAGCTGGACCATCATCGGGCTCATGCAGGAATCGATGCCCGGCACGCCCGGCTGGTTGATCCTCATCATCTCGCTGGTCATTGCGTGCGTGGTGGCCGCCACGCTCAACTTCGTGATCGAGAAGGTTGCCTACCGGCCCCTTCGCAACAGCCCCAAGCTCGCGCCGCTCATCACTGCCATCGGCATGTCGATCCTGCTGCAGACGCTGGCAATGATCATCTGGAAGCCCACCAACAAGGCGTATCCCAACCTGCTGTCGACCACGCCCATCGAGGTGGGCGGCGCGGTGATCTCGCCCACACAGGTCATGATCCTGAGCGTCACGGCGTTCTCGCTCGTGGTGCTGATGTGGCTGGTCAACTACACCAAGCTCGGCCGCGCCATGCGCGCCACCGCCGAGAACCCGCGCGTCGCGGCGCTCATGGGCATCCGCCCCGACATGGTCATTTCGGCCACGTTCATCATCGGCGCCGTGCTCGCGGCCATTGCCGGCGTCATGTACGCCTCGAACTACGGCATTGCGCAGCACGCCATGGGCTTCCTGCCCGGCCTCAAGGCCTTCACCGCGGCAGTGTTCGGCGGCATCGGCAACCTGGCCGGCGCGGTGGTCGGCGGCATCCTGCTCGGGTTGATCGAAGCCATCGGCTCCGGCTACATCGGTGCCATCACCGGCGGCGTGCTCGGCAGCAACTACAGCGACATCTTCGCTTTCATCGTGTTGATCGTCATGCTCACGCTGCGGCCCTCCGGCCTGCTCGGCGAGCGCGTGGCGGATCGGGCCTGAGGAGCAGCACACCATGAAGAACAGCAAGAACCTCGCTCTCTACATCCTCGGCGTCGTCGCGGTGCTCGCACTGCCGATCTTCCTGCAAAGCCAGGGCAATGCCTGGGTGCGCATCGCCGACATCGCGTTGCTCTACGTGATGCTCGCGCTCGGCCTGAACATCGTCGTCGGCTACGCCGGCTTGCTCGACCTGGGCTATGTCGCCTTCTTTGCGGTGGGCGCGTACCTCTTCGCGCTCATGGGCTCGTCGCACCTTTCGGACACCTTCCCGTGGTTCAAGGCCATGTTCCCGAACGGGCTGCACACCTCGCTGCTCATCGTCATACCGCTGGCATTGGTGGTGGCGGGGGTGCTGGGCGTGATGCTCGGGGCGCCCACGCTCAAGCTGCGCGGTGACTACCTGGCCATCGTGACGCTCGGCTTCGGCGAAATCATCCGGGTGTTCCTGAACAACCTCGACCAGCCGATCAACATCACCAACGGACCCAAGGGCATCACCGCCATCGACTCCATCAAGTTCTGGGGCCTCGACCTCGGCAAGGCATGGAAGTTCGACGGCTTCACGATCTCGTCGGTCACGCTCTACTACTACCTGTTCCTTGCGCTGGTGATCGCCACGATCATCATTTCGCACCGGCTGCAGATCTCCCGCATCGGACGCGCCTGGATGGCCATCCGCGAAGACGAGATCGCCGCCAAGGCGATGGGCATCAACACCCGCAACATGAAGCTGCTGGCCTTTGGCATGGGCGCGAGCTTCGGCGGCGTGTCGGGAGCCATGTTCGCGGCCTTCCAGGGCTTCGTGTCGCCCGAATCGTTCAGCCTCATGGAGTCGGTGATGATCGTCGCCATGGTGGTGCTGGGCGGCATCGGCCACCTGCCGGGCGTGATTCTCGGCGCCGTGCTGCTGGCGGCCTTGCCCGAAGTGCTGCGCTACGTGGCCGGCCCGCTGCAGGCCATGACCGACGGCCGCCTCGACGCGTCCATCCTGCGCCAACTCTTCATTGCGCTGGCCATGATCGTCATCATGCTGATGCGTCCGCGCGGCCTCTGGCCTTCGCCCGAGCATGGCAAGACCTTGCAGCGCAAGGGCGTGGCCCCGGACGCCCCCGTGGCCCCGGGCTCGCTCCAGACCCATGCGCCCGGCATCGAGACACCCGCCGACGAGTTGCCGGGTGCGGCTTCGCGTCCCATGTCGATCAATCCGTGAGCCGAAGGAAACAATCAACATGACGACAGACACCATCCTCGACGTTCGCGGAATTTCCAAGCGCTTCGGCGGCCTGCAGGCACTTTCCGACGTCGGCATCACCATCAAGCGCGGCCAGGTCTATGGGCTCATCGGCCCCAACGGCGCCGGCAAGACCACGTTCTTCAATGTGATCACCGGGCTCTACACGCCCGACAGCGGCAGCTTCGAACTGGCCGGCAAGCCCTACCAGCCCACGGCCGTGCATGAAGTGGCCAAGGCGGGCATTGCGCGCACCTTCCAGAACATTCGCCTGTTCTCCGAAATGACGGCGCTCGAGAACGTCATGGTCGGCCGCCACATCCGCACCCATTCGGGCGTGTTCGGCGCCATGCTGCGCACGCGTTCGTTCAAGGCTGAGGAAAAGGCCATTGCCGACCGCGCACAGGAGCTGCTCGACTACGTGGGCATCGGCAAGTTTGCCGACTACAAGGCGCGCACGCTCTCGTACGGCGACCAGCGCCGGCTCGAAATTGCGCGCGCACTGGCCACCGACCCGCAGCTCATCGCGCTCGACGAGCCCGCCGCCGGCATGAACTCGACCGAGAAGGTGCTGCTGCGCGAACTGATCGACCGCATCCGCAAGGACGACCGCACCATCCTGATCATCGAACACGACGTCAAGCTCATCATGGGCCTGTGCGACCGCGTCACCGTGCTCGACTACGGCAAGCAGATTGCCGAAGGCACGCCCTACGACGTGCAGAAGAACGAGAAGGTGATCGAGGCTTACCTCGGCACCGGAGGACACTGAAATGACGACGATGACGAGCGCAGAAGAAACAACCACCGCCACCCCGCCGAAGACCGCTGCCAATGCCCCCGGCAAGACGCTGCTCAAGGTCAGCGGCCTGAAGGTCGGCTACGGCGGCATCCAGGCCGTGAAGGGCGTCGACTTCGAGGTTCATGAAGGCGAGCTGGTGTCGCTCATCGGCTCCAACGGGGCCGGCAAGACCACCACCATGAAGGCGATCACCGGCACGCTGCCTGCGGGCGCCGGCAGCATCGAGTTCCTGGGCCGCAACATCAAGGGCCGCGGGGCGTGGGACCTGGTCAGCGAGGGCCTCGTGATGGTGCCCGAAGGCCGTGGCGTGTTCACGCGCATGACGATCACCGAAAACCTGCAGATCGGCGCGTACATCCGCAAGGACAAGGCCGAGATCGCCAGCGACATGGAGCGCGTGTTCGTGACTTTCCCGCGCCTGCGCGAGCGCAAGGACCAGCTCGCGGGCACCATGTCGGGCGGCGAACAGCAGATGCTGGCCATGGGCCGCGCGCTCATGGCGCGTCCCAAGGTGCTGCTGCTCGACGAGCCCACCATGGGCCTGTCGCCCATCATGTGCGACAAGATCTTCGAGGTGGTGCAGACCGTGGCCGCGCAGGGCGTGACCATTCTGCTGGTGGAGCAGAACGCCAACCGCGCACTGCAGCTGGCCGACCGCGGCTACGTGATGGAGTCGGGGCTCATCACCATGACCGGCGACGCGAAAGAACTGCTGCGTGACCCGCGCGTGCGGGCCGCTTACCTGGGCGAGTAAACCGCGGGGGTGGCGAGGGTCAATCGACCCTTGCGCCGGTGGCCTTCACCACGGCTTCGTACTTGGAGAGCTCGCTCTTCATGAACGCGCCGAACTGCTCCGGCGAGCTGGCCACCGGCTCGGCCAGCAGGGTGGCAAAACGGGTCTTCGTTTCCGGTGCATTCAGCGCCGCCACAAAGGCCTGATTGAGCTTTGCAAGCACGTCGTGCGGCGTGCCGGCGGGCGCCACCAGCCCCCACCACGTGTCGATCGAAAAGCCCTTGAGCGTGTCGGCCACGGGCGGCACGTCGGGCATGGCGCTGCTGCGCTGCAAGGTGGTGACGGCAATGGCCTTGAGCTTGCCCGAGCGGATGTTCGGTGCCGCAGTGGCAAGGTTGTCGAAGTTGAAGTCGACCTGGCCCGACAGCAGGGCCAACTGCGCCGGATTGCCGCCGTTGTACGGAATGTGCAGCGCAAAGATGCCGGCCTGCTTCTTGAACAGCTCGCCCGCCAGGTGCCCGGCGCTGCCGTTGCCGCCGCTGCCGTAGTTGAGCTTGGCCGGGTTGGCCTTGGCGTAGCGGATCAGGTCGGCCACGGTGTTGATCTTCAGGCGCTGCGCTGTTTCAGCGTTCATCACCAGCACATTGGGTACGCGCACCATCTGCGTGATGGGTGCGAAGTCGCTGGCCGCATTGAATGGAATCTTGCTGTAGAGCCACGGATTGACCGCATGCGTGGCCGTGGCCGCTATGCCGATCGTGAGTCCGTCAGGCGCGGCCTTGGCCACCGCGTCGGCGCCGATGTTGCCGCCCGCGCCCGGCTTGTTGTCGATGATGACCGTGCCCAGGCTGTCCTTCACGCGCTCGGCCAGGATTCGGGCGGTCACGTCGATGGGGCCGCCGGCGGCGTACGGCACCACAAGGCGAATGGGACGCTGATGCTGCGCTGCGGCCTGGCCGGTGGCAAGCAGTGCGGCGGCGCTTGCGAGCAGGGTGATGAGGAAGTGTCTCGTTTTCATTTTTCTGTGTTGTCGAAGAGAGGCAGGCCGATCAGGGCAGCGCCTTGTCGGCCTCGGTGGTGAACGCGTCGGCAAAGAACTCTTCTTCGGGCAGGCCGGCCAGCGCCACGTAGTCGCGCTTGGCCGAATCGACCACGATCGGCGCGCCGCAGGCGTACACCTGGTGGCCCGAGAGGTCGGCAAAGTCTTCCAGCACCGCGCGGTGGACGAAGCCCGTGCGGCCGGTCCAGTTGTCTTCGGGCGTGGCGTTGGAAACGACCGGCACGTAGCGCAGGTTCGGCATTTCCGCGAGTTGCTCGCGCAGCCAGGCGTCCATGTACAGGTCTTCGGGCCGGCGGCCGCCCCAGTAGAGCGAGGCTGGCCGGTCGATGCCCTTGAACTTCATGTGTTCGAGCAGCGCCTTGATGGGCGCGAAGCCCGTGCCGGAGGCCAGCAGGATCATCGGCTTGCTGGAGTCTTCGCGCAGGAAAAAACTACCGTAAGGGCCTTCGATGCGAAGGATCTCCTTTTCCTTCATCACGCCGAACACGTGGTCGGTGAACTTGCCGCCCGGCAAATGCCGCAGGTGCAGTTCGATGCCCGTGCCGGGTTCGCCCAGCGTGTGCGGCGCATTGGCCATCGAGTAGCTGCGGCGAGCGCCGTCGCGCAGGATAAATTCCACGTACTGGCCGGCATGAAACTGCAGCGGCTCTCCCGCCGGCAGCTGCAGGCGCAGCTTCATCACGTCGTGCGACAGGCGCGTGAGCGCCAGCACCCGCACGGGCATCTTGCGGATCGGAAAGGCCCCCGCTTCCGTGACCTGGCGCGACTCGAGCACCACGTCGCTCTTGGCATGGGCGCAGCAGGTCAGCACGAAGCCGGCCAGTTGCTCCTCGGCGCTCAGGGCCTTGCTTTGGTGCGGTCCCAATTCGACCTCGCCCGAGAGCTTCTTGCATTTGCACGAGCCGCAGGCGCCGTCCTTGCAGCCATAGGGGAGGCCAATGCCTTGCCGGATGCCGGCCGCGAGAATGGTTTCGTCGCCATGCACCACAAAATGCCGCCCGCTGGGCTCGACGGTGATGGAAAAGCCCGCGTCATGCGGCGCTGCAACAGTCATCGGTATTCTTCGGCTTGTTTCAGCCTGGAGCAGAAAAGAGAAAAAAGGGAAAGGAACCCGGATTTTGCCTTCAATCAATAGCCCTTCCGGCGCGCTGCCGGCGCGCTTTCGCCGCGAGCGCCTGCTGATCGTCGGTTGCGGAGACGTCGGCCAGCGTGTGGCCCGCAACCTGCGCGGCCGCATGCAGCTGGTGGCACTCACTTCGTCGGCCGAGCGGGTGCAGGCGCTGCGGGCGGCCGGCATCCGCCCGCTCGTGGGCAATCTCGACGATCCGGCCACGCTTCGCCGGCTGGCTGGCGTGGCCAGCCGTGTGCTGCACCTGGCCCCACCCGCTCGCGACGGCGGCGCCGCCTGGTGGCGCGACCAGCGCACCACCGCGCTGGCGCGTGCACTGCGACTGCGGTCCACGCCGCTTGCATTCGTCTATGGCTCCACCAGCGGGGTTTACGGCGACTGCGGCGGTGCGCGCGTGAGCGAAACACGCACCGTGCGGCCCGACACGCCCCGCGCCCACCGCCGCGTGGACGCCGAGCGCGCCGTGCGCTGGCTCGGCCGCAGCGCGGGCGTGCGCGCCAGCATCCTGCGCATTCCGGGCATCTACGCGCCCGACCGGGAGGGCGGCACACCGCGCCAGCGCTTGCAGCGCGGCACGCCCGTGCTGCGGCGGGAGGACGACGTGTTCACCAGCCACATTCATGCCGACGATCTTGCGCGCGCCTGCGTGGCGGCGCTGTTCCGTGGCCGGCCGCAGCGCATCGTGCATGCCGCCGACGACACCGAGCTGCGCATGGGCGACTACATCGACTTGGCCGCCGACATGTACGGCATGCCCCGCCCGCCGCGCGTGGCACGCGACGAAGCCGAGCGCCAGTTACCGCTGCAATTGCTGAGTTTCATGGGGGAATCGCGCCGGCTGGACAACACCCGGCTCAAGCGCGAACTGCGCGTGCGGCTTGCGCACCCGACGGTGCATACGGGGCTGCGCGAGGCGGCCTGAATGCCGGTCAAAAATGTGGTGCCCGGGGCCGGAATCGAACCGGCACACCTTTCGGTGGGGGATTTTGAGTCCCCTGCGTCTACCAATTTCACCACCCGGGCAGGGTTCTGAACGAAGCCCAAAATTATGGCACAGTGGGAATATGAATTGCCCCCACGCTCATCACTTCGTGTATTCGCTGCCCCCCGAGGGGGCGCTCAACGTCCTTTGGGCGGCCATGCGGACGTTGCCATGAATTATCCGACGATCGAAGACGCCATTGGCAAGACCCCCCTGGTGGCACTGCAACGCATCGATGCCGCCGAAAACGCCAAGCGCGGCAACGTGATCCTCGGCAAGCTGGAAGGCAACAATCCCGCGGGTTCGGTCAAAGACCGGCCCGCCCTCTCGATGATCAAGCGCGCCGAGGAGCGCGGTGAAATCAAGCCTGGCGACACGCTGATCGAAGCCACCTCGGGCAACACAGGCATTGCGCTGGCCATGGCTGCGGCCATCAAGGGCTACCGCATGGTGCTGATCATGCCGGAGGACCTGTCCGTGGAACGCGCGCAGACCATGAAGGCCTTCGGCGCCGAGCTGGTGCTCACGCCCAAGAGCGGCGGCATGGAATACGCGCGAGACCTCGCCGAGCAGATGGTGGCGCAGGGCAAGGGCCGTGTGCTCGACCAGTTCGCCAACGCCGACAACCCGCGCATCCACTATGAGACCACCGGCCCCGAAATCTGGGCCGACACCAAGGGCAAGATCACGCATTTCGTGAGCGCCATGGGCACCACCGGCACCATCACCGGCGTCTCGCGCTTCCTGAAGGAAAAGAACCCCGCGGTGCGCATCATCGGTGCGCAGCCGGCCGAGGGCTCGCGCATTCCGGGCATTCGCAAATGGCCGGCCGAATACCTGCCCAAGATCTACGACGCGAGCCGGGTCGATGAAGAGATCAGCGTGAGCCAGGACAACGCCGAAGAAATGTGCCGGCGCCTGGCGCGCGAAGAGGGCATCTTCGGCGGCATTTCCGCCGCCGGCGCGCTGTGGGTGGCGCTCGAGGTCGCCAAGACGGTCGAAAACGCCACCATCGTGTTCGTCGTGTGCGACCGCGGCGACCGGTATCTCTCGACCGGCGTGTTCCCCGCCTGACAGAAATCCATGCCCCATCCCAAGTTTTGCCAGGCCTGCGCCACGCCGCTCGAATGGATCGCGCTGATGGAGGACGGCGGCGCCAAGGAGCGCCTGCGCTGCCCCAACTGCGGCCACACCCACTGGAACAACCCCACGCCCGTGCTCGCGGCCATCGTCGAGTACCGCGGCCAGGTGCTGCTGGCGCGAAACGCCGCTTGGCCGGTGAAGATGTACGCGCTGATCACCGGCTTCATGGAAGCCGGCGAAACGCCTGAAGAAGGCATTGCGCGCGAGGTGAAGGAAGAAACCAACCTCGACGTGAGCGCGACCAAGCTCGTGGGCGCGTACGACTTCCAGCGCATGAACCAGATCATCATCGCGTATCACGTGGTGGCCGACGGTGAGGTGAAGCTCTCGCCCGAGCTGCTGGACTATCGTCTCTACGACTTGCCCGATCTCAAGTGCTGGCCCGCCGGCACCGGCTACGCGCTGGCCGACTGGCTGCGCACGCGAGGACACGAGCCGGTGTTCTTTACCGCGGCGGAAAACGAAGAGCGGCGGCGCGGCCTGAACTTGCCGCCCGAGGAGCCGAAGCATGCAAATTGATCGCGAACTCGACACGCGGGGCCTGAACTGCCCGCTGCCCATCCTCAAGGCAAAGAAATCGCTCAACGACATGGCCAGCGGCCAGTTGCTGAAGGTGGTGTCGACCGACCCGGGCTCGCTGCGCGACTTTCAGGCTTTTTCGCGCCAGACAGGCAACGAACTGGTCGAGCAGCAGACCGTCGGCACCGACTTCATCCACGTGCTGAAAAGGCGCTGAGCAGCAGCAAAAACTGACCGGCAAAAGAAAAGGCCCCGCGGGGCCTTTTCTTTTTTCTTTCTTTCAGAGCTCCAGGCTCTTCAGGTATTCGCGGAACTGCGCGCCCACTTCCGGATGCGCCAGCGCAAGCTCCACCGAGGCCTGCAGAAAGCCTTCCTTGCTGCCGCAGTCGTAGCGGATGCCCTTGTAGGCATAGGCGTAGACCGATTCCTTCTTCATCAACGACGCAATGCCGTCGGTGAGTTGGATCTCTCCGCCCGCGCCCTTGGGCTGGTTGCGGATCTCGTCGAACACACCCGGCGTGAGGATGTAGCGGCCCGCCACGCCGAGGCGCGAAGGTGCCTTGTCCGGCGATGGCTTCTCGATCATGCGGTCGACCTTCACGAGATCGTCGCCGATGGATTCGCCGGCCACGATGCCGTAGCGCTTCACGTGCTCGAGCGGCACTTCCTGCACTGCCAGCACCGAGGCGCCCAGCTTGCCGAAGGCAGCCGTCATCTGCGCGAGCACCGGTGCACCGCCTACCGGGCCGACCATCAAGTCGTCGGCCAGCAGCACGGCAAAGGGTTCGTTGCCGACCAGGTGTTCGGCGCACAGCACCGCATGGCCGAGGCCCAGCATGCGCGGTTGGCGCACGTAGGAGCAGGTCATGTCGTCGGGCATCACCGAGCGTGCAATTTCGAGCAATGCGTGCTTGCCGCTGGCCTCGAGTTGGCTCTCGAGTTCGTAGGCGGTGTCGTAGTGGTCTTCGATGGCACGTTTGTTTCGGCCAGTTACGAAAATCATGTCGCGAATGCCCGCCGCGTAGGCTTCCTCAACCGCATATTGGATGAGTGGCTTGTCGACAACCGGCAGCATTTCCTTTGGCTGCGCCTTGGTGGCGGGCAGAAAGCGGGTGCCGAAACCTGCAACAGGAAATACGGCCTTGCGGATGCGTGTCGAGGGAGTGGGCATGGACAGATTGGGCGTCGGTTCGTTCGGTTGAAGAAGAAGGTTTTACAGTCAACGGCGGCACAAAAAGCCGCCGTTGCCATGCTAAACCCAGGCCCGATCCATGTGTGTCAGCCGAGGCGCCTAAGCTGTTCGCCCAACCGCTCCAGCATGGCCGTGAAGTCAGCCAGACGTTTGCGTTCCTGCTCGATCACGGCGGGCGGCGCCTTAGCTACAAAGGCTTCATTTCCCAGTTTGCTGTTCACCTTGAGGATCTCGCCCTCGATGCGAGCAATTTCCTTGCCGATGCGCGCACGTTCGGCGGCTTTGTCGATTTCCATATGCAGGCACAGGCGCGCCGTGCCGACCACGGCCACCGGCGCCGCTTCGGCCGCCGCCGACCACGAAGCCTCGTCGTCGAAGACCTTCACTTCCTTGAGCTTGGCCAGCGCCTGCAGCACCGGCGCCGCATCGCGCAGGAACGCCGCGCCTTCGGCATCGTCGGCCACCGCATAGAGCGGCAGGCGCACCGCGGGCGAGACGTTCATTTCGCCGCGCAGCGTGCGGCAGGCATCGACCAGCGCCTTCAGCCGCGCCACATGCGCCTCGGCCGCCTCGTCGATCTTTTCGGGCTGGCTCTTCGGATAGGCCGCCACCATGATCGATTCGCCTTTGCGTCCGGCCACCGGCGCCACCTTCTGCCAAAGCTCTTCCGTGATGAATGGAATCACCGGATGCGCAAGGCGCAGCAGCGCTTCGAGCGTGCGGATCAGCGTGCGGCGCGTGGCGCGCTTTTGCGAATCGTCGCCGGTCTGGATCTGTACCTTGGCAATCTCCAGGTACCAGTCGCAGAACTCGTCCCAGGCAAACTGGTAGATGGCGTTGGCCACGTTGTCGAGCCGGTATTCCTCGAAGCCCTTGGCCACTTCGGCCTCAACGCGCTGCAGCTGCGAAACGATCCAGAAATCGGCGCGGCTGAACTTCAGGTAGCCGTGCGCCGGGCCGCCGACCGCGCACTCTTCCTTGGTGTGCTCGCGCAGGCCGCAATCCTGGCCCTCGCAATTCATCAGCACGAAGCGCGTGGCATTCCAGAGCTTGTTGCAGAAGTTGCGGTAACCCTCGCAGCGCTTGCTGTCGAAGTTGATGCTGCGTCCCAGCGATGCGAGCGACGCGAAGGTAAAGCGCAGCGCATCGGCGCCGAAGGCCGGAATGCCGTCCGGAAATTCTTTCTGCGTGTTCTTGCGCACCGCGGGCGCGGTCTCGGGCTTGCGCAAGCCCTGCGTGCGCTTGTCGAGCAGTTCGGGCAGCGCAATGCCGTCGATCAGGTCCACCGGGTCGAGCACGTTGCCTTCGGACTTGCTCATCTTCTTGCCTTGCGCATCGCGCACCAAGCCGTGGATGTACACGTCCCTGAACGGCACCTTGCCGGTGAAATGCTTGGTCATCATGATCATCCGGGCGACCCAGAAAAAGATGATGTCGTAGCCCGTTACCAGCACGCTCGAGGGCAGGTACAGCTCCAGGTCCTTGGTCTTCTCGGGCCAGCCGAGCGAAGAGAAGGGCACCAGCGCCGACGAATACCAGGTGTCGAGCACGTCCTCGTCGCGGCGCAGCTTCTTGCCCGGTGCCTTGGCTTGCGCCTCCGCCTCGTCGTGCGCCACGTACACATTGCCTTCGTCGTCGTACCAGGCCGGAATCTGGTGGCCCCACCAGAGCTGGCGCGAAATGGTCCAGTCCTGGATGTTCTCCATCCAGTGGTTATAGGTGTTGACCCAGTTCTCGGGCACGAAGCGCACCTCGCCGGTCTTCACCACGTCGATGGCCTTCTGCGCGATGGATTGGCCGTCGGCACCTGGGCGCGTCATGGCCACGTACCACTGGTCGGTGAGCATCGGCTCGACAATGGCGCCCGAGCGTGCGCAGCGCGGCACCATCAGCTTGTGCTTCTTCACCTCGACCATGAGGCCGAGCGCCTCGAGGTCGGCCACGATGGCCTTGCGCGCGACGAAGCGGTCCATGCCGCGGTACTTCTCGGGCGCGTTGTCGTTGATGGTCGCGTCGAGCGTCAGGATGCCGATCAGCTCCAGCTTGTGCCGCTGGCCGACGGCGTAGTCGTTGTAGTCGTGCGCGGGGGTCACCTTGACCACGCCGGTGCCGAATTCCTTGTCGACGTAGTCGTCGGCAATGATGGGAATCAACCGGTCCACCAGCGGCAGCTTCACGCGCCGGCCGATCAGGTGCTTGTAGCGTTCGTCCTCGGGGTGAACCATCACGGCCGTGTCGCCGAGCATGGTCTCGGGCCGCGTGGTGGCCACGGTGAGCGTGCCGCTTCCGTCCTCGAGCGGATAGGCAATGTGCCAGAGCGAGCCGTCTTCCTCTTCGCTTTCGACTTCGAGGTCGCTCACCGAGGTCTTGAGCACCGGGTCCCAGTTGCCCAGGCGCTTGCCGCGGTAGATCAGGCCTTCTTCATACAGCGAGACGAAGGTTTGCGTGACCACCTTCGACAGGTCTTCGTCCATCGTGAAGTATTCGCGGCTCCAGTCGACCGTGTCGCCCATCCGGCGCATCTGGCCCGTGATGGTGTTGCCGCTCTTTTCCTTCCACTCCCACACCTTGGCAACGAAGTTCTTGCGCGCCTCGGCGGGCGTGGGACCCATGTCGTGGCGGCTGATTTTTTGTTCCTGCAACTGCCGCTCCACCACGATCTGCGTTGCAATGCCCGCATGGTCGGTGCCCGGCACCCACAGCGTGTTGTCGCCCTTCATGCGGTGGTAGCGCGTGAGGCTGTCCATGATGGTCTGGTTGAACGCATGCCCCATGTGCAGCGTGCCCGTCACGTTGGGCGGCGGCAGCTGGATGGCGAAGGAATCGGCGCCTTCCTTGGGCTGCTGGGTGCCGCGGAAGCCGGCCTTGGCATAGCCGCGCTTTTCCCACTCCGGGCCCCAGTGCGCCTCGATGGCGGCGGGTTCGAACGATTTGGACAGGCTGTCCAGTCCAGGTTGGGCGGTGGGAGTGGTGGATTCGCTCATGGGGAGAATGCAAAACGGCACCCGCGGGTGCCGTCGGTCACAGGGTGGGAATGGCGGTGATTTTACCGGGGCGGTACCCCGTCATCGGCGCGCCCGATAATTCCGCGAATGCTGTTTCTGCTCTCCCCTGCGAAGTCGCTCGACTACGACACGCCCGTTCCCGATGAAATCCCCGCCACCAAACCCCATTTCGAGGCCCCTCGCGGCCCTTCGGCCGAACTGATCAAGCTGCTGCGCGAAAAGTCGCCGCAGCAGATCTCGGAGCTCATGCACCTGTCGGACAAGCTCTCCACCCTCAACGTGGCCCGCTACCACGCCTGGGCCGGCAAAAGCACGCCGAAGAACGCCCGCCAGGCCGCCTTCGCGTTCGATGGCGACGTGTACGGCGGTCTCGACGCCCGGTCGCTCACGCCCGCTCAGTTGGAGTGGGCGCAGGAGCATGTCTGCATCCTGAGCGGCCTCTACGGCCTGCTGCGCCCGCTCGATCTGCTGCAGCCCTATCGGCTCGAGATGGGCACGCCGCTTGCCAACAAGCACGGCAAGGACCTGTATGCCTTCTGGGGCTCGCGCATTGCAGAGCACTTGAATGAGCGCCTGGCCGCGGACCGCACGCCCGTGGTGGTCAACGTCGCCTCGCAGGAATACTTCCGGTCGGTCGACCTGAAGGTGCTCAAGGCGCGCGTGGTCGAATGCGTGTTCGAGGAATGGAAGAGCGACAGGTACAAGATCGTGAGCTTCTACGCCAAGCGCGCCCGCGGGCTGCTTGCGCGCTGGGCGGTGCTGCACAAGGCCGCCACGCCCAAGGCGCTGGAAAAATTCGATCTCGAAGGTTATGGTTTCGACGCCGGCGTGTCGACGGCCGAAAAGCTGGTGTTCAGAAGGAAGACTTGAAATGTCACAGGCGATCAGTCCCGAGCTGAGGGAATGGCTGGTGTCGCAGCTCGCGGCGGGACATTCGGTGCCCGCGCTGCGCGCCTCGATGCGCGCGGCCGGCTGGCAAGACGCCGCCACCGACCTCGCACTGGCGCAGCTCGAGGCCGGGTTCCCGCATGTGGAGGTTTCCAAGCCGCGCCGCACCGACATGCCCGGCCCCAATCTCGAAGGCGCGCCGCTCTATATCGACGCTGGCGACCGCCGCGTTCAGGTGCTGCACACCATGCAGCATCCGCGTGTCGTCGTCTTCGGCAACCTCTTGTCGCCTGAGGAGTGCGAAGGCCTGATTGCCGCCGCGCGCGTGCGCCTTGCGCGCTCGCTCACGGTCGAAACCCGCACCGGCGGCGAGGTGCTGAACGTCGACCGCACCAGCGACGGCATGTTCTTCGAGCGCGGCGAAAACGAAATCGTCGCGCGCCTCGAGCAGCGCATTGCCGCGCTGCTTCGCTGGCCGGTGGAGTTTGGCGAGGGCCTGCAGATCCTGCGCTACGCACCCGGTGCGCAGTACCGCCCGCACTACGACTACTTCGACCCCGGCGAGCCCGGCACGCCCACCATCCTCAAGCGCGGCGGCCAGCGCGTGGCCACGTTGGTCATGTACCTGCAGGAGCCCGAGCAGGGCGGCGCCACCACCTTCCCGGACGTCGGCCTGGAAGTGGCGCCCGTGCGTGGCACCGGCGTGTTCTTCAGCTACGACGAACCCGACCCCGCCACCCGCACGCTGCACGGCGGCGCACCGGTGCTCGCGGGCGAGAAATGGGTGGCCACCAAGTGGCTGCGCGAACGCGAATTCAAATAGAACGAACCCATGAAGCTCCAAGCCAACGGATTGCAGATCGAGGTCGAAGACACCGGCGGCGAAGGGCGCCCGGTCGCCTTGCTCATCATGGGCCTGGGCATGCAGCTCGTCGGTTGGCCGCAGCCTTTTGTGCAGGCGCTGGTCGATGCGGGCTTTCGCGTGGTGCGGCATGACAACCGCGACATCGGGCTGAGCCAGGGTTTCGACCACGCGGGCACCGGCAACATCGTGTGGGAGAGCATTCGCCAGCGGCTGGGCTTGCAGGTGCGTTCGGCCTACACCCTGCAAGACATGGCGCGCGATTCGCTCGGCGTGCTCGACGCACTGGGCATCAAGCATGCGCACGTCATTGGCGCCTCGATGGGCGGCATGATCGCGCAGCACCTGGCCGCCGACGCACCCGACCGCGTGACCAGCCTCGTGAGCATCATGAGCTCGAGCGGTGCGCGCGGCCTGCCCGGGCCCCGTAGCGATGTGGCCGCCATGCTGCTGCGCCGTCCGCTGGGCGGCGGCGAGGCCGAACTGGTGGCGCACAGCATCAAGCTGCTCAGGCTCATCCAGAGCCCCGCCTACCCGCAAAGCACTGAAGAACTGGCCGAGCGCCTTACCTTCAGCATGCGCCGCGCCTACCGCCCGGCGGGCATGTTCCGCCAGATGCTCGCCATCGGCGCCGATTCGCGCCGGCCCGAAGTGCTGCCGCGCATCAAGTGCCCGACGCTGGTGCTGCACGGCGAAGCCGATGCGCTGGTGCCCATGGTCTGCGGGCAAGACACCGCCAAGCGCATTCCGGGCTCGAAATTCGTCAGCATTCCCGGCATGGGCCACGACCTGCCGCCCGAGGTGTGCGCCATCCTCGTCAATCACATCGCCCCGTTCCTGCACGCGGCCGAAGAACACCACAAGCCATGAGCCTGGACAACATTCCCCCCACCCCCAACCCAAACCCAAACACGCCCGAGCAGTCGCAACTGGGCCGCGCCTCGGACTACGCCGACAAGTACGACGCCTCGCTGCTCTTTCCGATTGCGCGCGCCACCCAGCGCGAGGCCATGGGCATTGCCGCCGGCGCGCTGCCTTTCTTCGGTGCCGATCTCTGGACTGCGTTCGAAGTGAGCTGGCTCAACCTGCGCGGCAAGCCGCAGCTGGCCATCGCGCACTTCACCATTCCCTGCGAAACGCCCAACATCATCGAGAGCAAGTCGTTCAAGCTGTACCTCAACAGCTTCAACAGCACCGCTTTTGCAAGCATCGACGCCGTGCGCGACCTCATGCGCGCCGACCTGACCGAGGCGCTCTGGCGCGGCAGCGACCAATCCGCCGGCATTGGCGTGAAGCTGCTCGCGCCCGACATGTTTGACCGCGAGCCGGTGCATGAACTCGACGGGCTCGACCTCGACCGGCTCGACATCGAGTGCACCCACTACCAGCCCGCGCCCGAGCTGCTGTCGAGCGACACCACCCAGCCGCCGGTGAATGAAACGCTCACCAGCCGCCTGCTCAAGAGCAACTGCCTCGTCACCGGCCAGCCCGACTGGGGCAGCGTGCAGATCCGCTACAGCGGCCCCGCCATCGACCAGGCCGGCCTGCTGGCGTACATCGTGAGCTTTCGCAACCACAACGAGTTTCACGAGCCGTGCGCCGAGCGCATCTTCACGGACATCTGGAACCGCTGCAAACCGACCAAGCTCGCCGTGTATGCGCGCTACACGCGGCGCGGCGGGCTCGACATCAATCCGTTCCGCACCAGCTGGCCGCAGGCGCTGCCGCCGAACATCCGCACCGCGCGGCAATAACGAAGAGGGCGCCACCGAAGCCCCTCTTCGGAAATCCGGAACTCGCCAGCCGCCCCCTGTGGCATTCTGGAACTGCCCGTGAACTGCGGGCGGATTTCCGGAGCAGACACACATGGTTGAAGGAAAAGTGGTCGTCGTCACCGGCGCGGGCGGCGGTATCGGACGCGACATTGCGCTGGCAATGGCGAAGAGCGGCGCCAAGGTGGTGGTCAACGACATCGGTGCCGCGCTCGACGGGGCACTCGACGCCGGAGGCGGCGGCGCGGCAAGCAGCGCAGGCCCCGCGCAGCAGGTGGTCGACGAAATCCGCGCCGCGGGCGGCCAGGCCGTGCCCAACACCGACAGCGTGGCCGAAGCGGCCAGTGCGGCGCGCATCGTCGAATGCGCGGTCGAGAGCTTCGGCCGCATCGATGCCGTGGTCAACAACGCCGGCATCCTGCGCGACCGCTTCTTCCACAAGATGTCGGTCGACGAATGGGACGCCGTGATCAAGGTGCACCTCTACGGCGCCTACTACGTGAGCCGCGCGGCGGCCACGCACTTCAAGGAGCAGAACTCGGGCGCCATGGTGCACATGACCTCGACCTCGGGCCTCATCGGCAACTACGGCCAAGCCAACTACGCGGCGGCCAAGCTCGGGATCGCGGCACTGTCGAAGTCGATTGCACTCGACATGCTCAAGTTCAACGTGCGCTCCAACTGCATTGCGCCCTTCGCATGGAGCCGCATGATCGGCGCCATTCCCACAGACACCGACGAGCAGCGCGCCCGTGTCGACAAGATCAAGCAGATGACGCCCGCCAAGGTGGCGCCGCTCGCGGTGTACCTTGCGAGCGATGCGGCCGGCGCGGTCAACGGCCAGATATTTGCGGTGCGCAACAACGAGATCTCGCTCATCAGCCAGCCACGGCCGGTGCGCTCCATTCACCGCTCCGAAGGCTGGACGCCCGAGAGCATTGCCGAGCACGCCATGCCCGCCATGCGCGCGAGCTTCTATCCGCTGGATCGGTCGGCGGACGTGTTCAGCTGGGACCCGGTCTGAGGTCAAACCCCGAGAAGGGCGCATACAGCGCCATTCGCCCGACAATGCACGCTTCTTTCCTTCTTGGCGCGCTTGTCCGGTGAACCTGCATTTCGACCTGTTCGACCTGAAACTGTTCGTCTACGTGGCGGACGCGCGCAGCCTCACCCGCGGCGCCGAGAAAGCCTGCATCTCGCTCGCGGCGGCCTCCACGCGCATCAAGCAGATGGAAGAGGCCGTGGGCGGCAAGCTGCTGCACCGCAGCGCCCAGGGCGTGAGCCTGACGGCCGCGGGGCAGGCGGTGCTCTATCACGCCAAGCGCGTAATGCAGCAGATGGAGCACCTGCGCTGCGACATGCAGGACTTCGGCAAGGGCATCAAGGGCCACGTGCGCGTGTTCGCCAACACCACGTCGATCACCGAATACCTGCCGCAGAAGCTCGCGGGTTTTCTCACGCAGCATCCGGCGGTGCAGGTCGATCTGCGTGAATACCTGAGCGAAGAGATCGTTCGCGCGGTGGCCGACGGCGAGGCAGACATCGGCATTCTGGCGGGCGATGTGCACACCGGCGAATTCGATGCGCGCCCCTTCGGCAGCAACCAGCTCGTGCTGGTGGTCCCCAAGACGCATCACCTAGCAGGGGCGCCTTCGGTGGCTTTTGCCGACACGCTCGACGAGCAGCACGTGGGCCTGCACCACGGCAGCGCCATCCACCGCTTTCTGCAGCGCCGCGCCGAACTGGCCGGCCGCGGCTTCAACCCGCGCATCCAGGTCAGCAGCTTCGAAGCCATCTGCCTGATGATCGAGGCGGGCGTGGGCGTCGGCGTGCTGCCGGCTTCATCGGCGCAGCGGCTGTCGATGGCGATGCAGATCTCTACCGTCGCGCTCAGCGATGCATGGGCGGAGCGTGAACTCAAGCTGATTGCACGCGACCGCGAGCAGTTGCCCGCTTCGGCGCGCGAGCTGTTCGATCACCTCGTCATGTCCTGAACAAAAAGGCGTGCAGCCATGTCCGCCGACCTGAAGTCGCTGCGCCTGTTCGTGGCCGTGGCCGATCACGGCAGCATCAGCGAAGGGGCCAAGCGCTGCCATATTGCGCTGGCAGCCGCGAGCAAGCGCATCTCCGATCTCGAGGCCCGCGCGCGGCTGCCCCTGCTGGTGCGCCATGCGCGCGGTGTCACGCTCACCTCAGCCGGCCACGGTCTGCTGCTGCATGCGCGCGCCGTGCTGTCGGCCATGGACCGGCTGGGCGCGGAGCTAGACGACTTTCAGAATGGCGTGGCGGGCGTGGTGAGCATCACGGCCAACGCGTCCACCATTGCGCAGTTCCTGCCTGCGCAGATCGGCTCGTTCCTGCGGCTTCATCCCGTGCTCAAGATCGACCTGCAGGAGCGCGCCAGCACCGAGGTTGTGAAGGCGGTGCAGGCCGGCCTGGCCGACATCGGGGTCATCGAAGGCCACACGCCCGCCGAAACGCTCGAATGCCTGCCCTACCGCAGCGATGAGCTCGCCGTGGTGGTGGCGCGCGACCATCCGCTGGCCAGGCGCAAGCGTATAGGCGTCGATGAGGTGCTGAGGCACGACCATATCGTGGTGCGCGAAGGCACGGCGCTGCACCGCGTGCTGCTGAACGCGGCGCTGGAGGCGCAGATGCCGCTCAAGGTGCGCATGCAGGTGGGCAGCTTCGACATGGTCTGCCGCATGGTGGAGCAGGGCGTGGGCATCGGCGTGCTGCCCTATGCGGCCATCCTCCCGCAGCTGCAGATATTGAAGCTGCGCTGCCTGAAGCTCGATGCTCCGTGGGCGGTGCGGCGCCATCTTCTGTGCGTGCGGCGGCAGCAAGACCTGACCGCGGCAGCACGCTCGGTGCTGGAGCATCTGGGCCGGCCCGACTGAGCCCGGGCCTTCGCGCGGCGCGAAGGCTCGTGTCCGCCAAAAACGAATTGTTCCCCGCAGCCTGCGCCCCAAGAATGGTGGTGCAACCGCAAGCCAAAGGAGACATTCTTGAAGATCACCCGCGTCAGCGCCACGCCGCTGAACATTCCCGTCACCATCGACGTGCTGGGGCTGAACAAGCAGACCTCGCTCTCCCTGTGCCTGACCGAGATCGAGACCGACACCGGCCTTGTCGGCCACGGCATGACCGCCATCACCGAAGAAGAGATCATTGCCGCCGCCGTGCGCGAGGTGGCCGACCCGGCGCTCGTCGGCGAAGACCCGATGGCCACCGAGCGGCTGTGGGAGAAGCTCTACTGGCTGCTCTCCCCCCGCGGCCAGACCGGCTATGCGAGCCACACCATCGCCGCGCTCGACATCGCGCTGTGGGACCTGAAGGGCAAGGCGCTCGGCCAGCCGCTGTGGCGCCTGCTGGGCGGTGCCCGTTCGAAAGTGCCGGTCTATGCGACCTTCGGCTTCGGCTTCTTCGAGCGCGACCAGCTCGCCGCCGCCGCCAAGCTCTGGGTTTCGCAAGGCTTCCAGCGGCTGAAGATGACTGTCGGCGGCCATGCGCTCGCGCGGCGCGACGAGCCGCGGCCCATCGACGAGGTCATTGCGGAAGACGTGCGCCGCGTGGCCGCCGTGCGCGAGGCGGTTGGCCCCGAGGTCAAGCTGTATGTCGATGCCAACTGCGGCCTCGACCTGTTCCACGCGACCGAGCTCGCGCGCCGTATCGAGCCCTACGGCATCAGCTTCTTCGAGGAGCCGCTCACGCAGAACGACGTGCGCCAGATGGCCCAGCTGCGCTCGCGCACCAGCATTCCGCTGGCCTGCGGGCAGAACGAGGGACTGGCCTTCCGCTTTCGCGACCTGCTGGTGAACCAGGCGGCCGACGTGCTGCAGCCCAACGTGACCATCTCGGGCGGCTATTCGCAGTGCCTGAAGATCGCGGGCATGGCGCAGGCCTTCAACGTGCCGATCGACAACGGCGGCGCCTGGCCCTTTCACAACATGCACCTCCATGCGGGTGTTTCGAACGGCGGCATGGCCGAATACCACTACGTGGCGGTGCAGATGCTCAAGCAGATCTTCGACGGCCTGCCGGTACCGCAAGACGGCTGGCTGCACCTGCCAGAGGCCCCGGGCCTGGGCTTCGCGCCCAATGCGGAGCGGGTGCGCGAACTCGCGAAGCTGCCCACTTCTCACGGCAAGGGCAAAGCCTAGAAATGAACGCCCCTCGGGGTGCGCTTGAATGAGCCGCGCAGACGGCCACCGACCAATGACTATTGGAGACACGATGAAAGCCAGAGATATTGTTCGCCCTGCACGCCGCGAGGCGCTGCGTGCTGCCATGGCACTGGGCCTGGCGGGCCTGTTTGCCGCGCCCGCCGCGTGGGCCCAAAGCTACCCTGACAAGCCGATTCGCCTCGTGGTCGGCTACTCGGCCGGAGGCGGCGTCGATGCGGTCGCGCGCCTGCTTGGAACGCGGCTTTCAGCGGTCCTGGGTCAGCAAGTGATGATCGACAACCGCACTGGCGCCACCGGGCTGATTGCAGCCGAGTTCGTGGCCAAGGCGCCGCCCGACGGCTACACGCTCATGATGGGCGACAGCGCCTTGCTCATCGCCAAGCTGCTGCAGCCGAAGATCGGGCTCGATCCGCTCACCAGCTTCAAGCCGGTGGCGGGCGCTTTCATCTCGCCGCTGATGATCGTCACGGGCAACGACTTTCCGGCCAAGACGCCGGCCGAGCTGGTGAAGGAGCTCAAGGCCAACCCCGGGCGCTATTCGTTCGCCACCTCGGGCGTTGGCACGGTGCAGCACCTGGGCTTCGAGATGCTGAAGCAATCGAGCGGGAGCAACGTGGTGCACGTGCCTTACCGCGGCGCCGCGCAGATCGTGCCCGACGTGGTCGGCGGGCAGGTGCCCATTGGCGTGGTCAGCGCCACGGCCGGCATGGCGCAAGCCAAGGCCGGCAAGCTGCGCGCAATTGCGCTCATGAACACCGCGCGGCTCGAAGGCGCCGAGGGCGTGGCGCCGCTGGCCGATGCGCTGCCGGGCTTCGACGTGGCACCGCGGATCTTTGTGCTTGCGCCAGCCGGCACGCCCGACGAGATCGTCGACAAGCTCTCGGCCGCCGTAAAGACGGTACTCGGCACGCCCGAGGCGGGCGCCGCGGCCGCCGCACAAGGCACGCTGCGCGCCTACGCCACACCGGCGCAGCTCGGCAAGGACATGGCCGAAGAAACCAGGCGCTGGCAGCGCATCATTGCCGAGCAGAACATCGTGGCGGAGGGCAAGTAGATGGCACCGCTGCCGCACCTTGGCCTGATCGTGCCGCCAGCGGCCGGCGCCGTGCCGGTCGATGGCCCGCTGCTGTACGGCGAGCGCATCCGCTTCAGCGCGCTCGGCCTGGGCCTCGGCGAAATCTCGACGCGCGGATACACCGAGGTGATCGACTCGGTGGTGGAGAAGGCGGTGGCGCTCAAGGCAGAGGGCGTTTCCGCGGTCTCGCTCATGGGCACCTCGTTGAGTTTTTTTCGCGGGGCAGATTTCAATGCGCAACTGCAGGCCGAGATGGCACGGGCGACCGGCTTGCCCTGCACCACCATGAGCAACGCCATCGTCGGCGCGCTGCGCCAGCTGGGCGTGCGGCGCGTGGCGGTAGCCACCGCCTACATCGACGAGGTCAACGCACATCTGCGGCGCTATCTCGAACAGAGCGGCTTCGAGCTGCTGGCGCTCCAGGGCCTGGCCATTTCGGACGTGCAGGCCGTGGGCCAGGTGCCCACGCAGGTTCTGGTCGACCTGTGCCTGCGGGTGTTCGATGCACAGCCCGGGGCGGACGGCATTCTCATCTCATGCGGCGGGCTGGTCACGCTCGATGCGGTGCGCGAAGTGGAAGCGCGGTTGCAGGTGCCGGTGGTGTCGAGTTCGCCCGCCGGCTTCTGGGACCTGGTGCGCACCGCGGGCCTCGATGCGCGCTCGGCCGGGCAGGGCCGGCTCTTCGCCGAGGCCTGAGGGCCAGACAAAGATACGGAGGGGGCCCTCAGCCGAGCCAGCGGCCGATGCGCGGCGCGGTTTCGAGCTGCCAGATGCGCTCGCACAGCGCCTTGGCTTCTTCGGCCGTGGCACCCTCGCCGTAGTGCGCAAGGCGCTGCATCTTGTCTTCGATCTCGGCGCGGCTCAGCGTGTTGCCCGGGTCGCCCTTGGGCTCGTCCACTCGGCCCTGCAGCGTGTGGCCGTCGCGGGTCTGCACGCTCAGCTTGCCGATCCAGCGCGCGGGGTAGGCGGTATCGACTTCGGCATCGAGTTCCATTGCCACCTTCTCGCGGAACGCGGCCACCTCGGGCGCGAGAAAGTCGCGGTCGAATTCGCCCAGCCCGGCGCGGCCGTGCACCGCAATCAGGCCCAGCACCGTGCCCATCGAGAACTTGCCCTGGTGCACCGTGGCCGGCACCGTGACGCGGCCCAGCACGTCGATGGCGCCCTGGTGCACGTGCGCGGTCACGCGGGCCACGTCGTCGGGCTTGAGACCGTGTTGCGTCATCACCTGCAGCAGCGCATCGGCCGCGGGATGGGTGTGGCGGCACGAGGCGTGGTACTTGAACGAGGTTTCTGCCAGTGCCCAGCGCGTGCCGAGGCGGTCGGTAAGCCGAGCCGGATCGGCATCGCTCGACATGCCCACGCCAAGGCCCTGCGCCCCTTCGAGCACCTTGGCGGCGCCCGTGAAGCCGTCCTGCGCAAGGTAGGCCGACATGAGCCCGCTGGCTGCCGCATGCGCGCAGTGCAACTGCTTGGAGTCGGCCGCATCGCGCAGAAACTCCCACACCCCCGCTGACTGCGTGCCGGCCGAGCCGAAGGCGTGCAGCATCTGCTGCGGCGTGAGCTTCAGCAGGCTGCCCACCGCGGCGGCCGCCGCCAGCGTGCCCGCCGTTGCCGTGGTGTGAAAGGTCTTGTAGTGCGAGCGGCCCAGGAATTCGCCCACGCGGATGCCGACCTCGTAGCCCGCGACCACGGCCGCCAGCAACTGCGCGCCGGTCGCGCCGATGCTCTGCGCCACGGCCAGCGCGGGTGCGATGACCACTGCGGCGGGGTGGAACACCGAGCCGTTGTGCACGTCGTCCTGTTCCACGTAGTGCGAGGCCGCGGCGTTGACCAGGGCGGCAAACACCGGTGAGCTGGTGCGGCGCGAAGTGAGTATTTCGCTCGGCCCGTCGGCGGGCCCCATCATCTGCGCGAAGCGTTCGATGGAGCGCACCGGCCGCGCGGTGCGGGCCGCGAGCACTGAACCGAGCCAGTCGAGCATCAGGTCTTCGGTGCGGCGCAGCACGGGCGCGGGAATGTCCGCGAACTTCAGCTCGGCGGCGAAGGTGGCGAGCACCTTGCTCGGATGGTTCGAATCGGTCATTGGATCAGTCCCTTCAGAACGAGCGGGGGAGGCCGAGCATGTGCTCCGCCACGTAGCTCAGGATGAGGTTGGTCGAGATCGGCGCGACCTGGTAGAGCCGCGTCTCGCGGAACTTGCGCTCGATGTCGTATTCGCAGGCAAAGCCGAAGCCGCCATGGAACTGCAGGCAGGCGTTGGCGGCCTCCCAGCTGGCCTTGGCCGCCAGGTACTTGGCCATGTTGGCCTGCGCGCCGCAGGGCTCGCGCGCATCGAACAGGCGGCAGGCTTCATAACGCATGAGGTTGGCGGCCTCGATCTCGATGAAGGCTTCGGCAATGGGGAACTGCACGCCCTGGTTCTGGCCGATGGGCCGCCCGAACACCACGCGCTCTTTCGTGTATGCCGTGACCTTGTCGATGAACCAATAGCCGTCGCCGATGCATTCCGCCGCAATCAGCGTGCGCTCGGCATTGAGGCCGTCGAGGATGTACTTGAAGCCCTGGCCCTCTTCGCCGATCAGGTTCTCGGCCGGAATCTCGAGGTTCTCGAAGAAGAGTTCGTTGGTCTCGTGGTTCACCATGTTCAGGATGGGGCGCACCGTCATGCCGTTGCCGATGGCCTCGCGCAGGTCGATGATGAAGATCGACATGCCTTCGGACTTTTTCTTCACGTCCGCCAGCGGCGTGGTGCGCGCCAGCAGGATCATCAGGTCCGAATGCTGGATGCGCGAGATCCACACCTTCTGCCCATTGACGACGTAGCGGTCGCCCTTCTTCACGGCTGTGGTCTTGATCTTGGTGGTGTCGGTGCCCGTGCTGGGCTCGGTCACGCCCATCGACTGCAGGCGCAGCTCGCCGGTGGCAATGCGCGGCAGGTAGTTGCGCTTTTGCGCCTCGCTGCCGTGGCGCAGCAGCGTGCCCATGTTGTACATCTGGCCGTGGCAGGCGCCGGAGTTGCCGCCCGAGCGGTTGATTTCTTCCATGATCACCGAGGCTTCAGTGAGCCCGAGACCGGAGCCGCCGTACTCCTGCGGAATGAGCGCGGCCATCCAGCCGGCCTTGGTGAGCGCATCGACGAACTCGGCGGGGTAGCCGCGCGCTTCGTCGACCTTGCGGAAATACTCGTTGGGAAATTGCGCGCACAGGTCGCGCACGGCATCGCGGATATCGGAAAAACGGGTGTCGTTGCTGCTGTTCATCCACCGAATCTATGCCTCTCCCGCGCGAGGCGGTTCTGTGATTGCGAAACCCTCCCTTCGCCAAATGCAAATGCCGCGCGGCAGGGTGTTCTGTCACGCTGCGGCGATGGACACCGAATCACTCTCCGCAATACGCGAAGCCGCGCTCGACTACTTCGTTCGCAGCCGTTCCATACAGCGCCGTCGCGAGCGCATGGAACGCCCCGATGCCGACGAGGCGCAAGGCTGGAGCGCGCTGGCCGAGCTGGGCTGGACCGGCATGCTGGCACCTGAATCTGCCGGCGGTATGGCCTTGGGCCTCACGGGGGCCGCCCAAGTACTGCGGGCGGCCGGCGAGCACGTCGCGCCCGAACCGCTGCTGGCGGTGGCAGGCCTCAGCGCGCTGCTGCTGGCGCGGCTTGAATCGAAGAGCGCGCAGTCGCTGCTTGCGGACCTCGTGGCCGGCCGCAGCCTGCCCGCATTGGCTTGGCAGGAGAGCGCGGGCGACCTGAGCGCCGTGCCGCTGGCCTGCGGTTGCGAGCCACGTGCGGGCCATGCGGGCGGCGTGCTGCTGCAGGGCGAGAAGCTCATGGTGCTGCCCGGCGCGGCGGCCAGCGGCTGGCTCGTGTCGGCGCGGGGCAGCGACGACGCGGTGCTGCTTTGGGTCCCGCGCGGCACTGCCGGCGTGAGCGAAACCCTGATGCCGCTGGTTGACGGCAGCCAGGCCGCGAGCCTGCGTTTCGAACAGGTGGAGTTGCCGCCCGAAGCGGTGCTGGCAGAAGGCCCCGCCGCGCAAGATGCGCTGCGCCATGCGTTGGCTGCCGGCCAGATCCTGCAGGCGGCCGAGCTGCTGGGCGTGGGGCAGGCCATGCTCACGCAGACGCTGGCGTACCTGCGCACCCGTTCGCAGTTCGGCAAGCCCATCGGCAGCTTTCAGGCGCTGCAGCACCGCTGCGTGGACATGTTCATTCACCTCGAGGTGGCGCAAGCGACGTTGGCGGAAGTGCTGTCGCTCGCCAGCCAGGGGCTCGCGGCCGACCGGCTCGAAGCCGAGGCCAGTCGCGTCAATGCCCGCTGTACCGCCGCGGCGCTGCAAGTCTCGCGTGCGGCGGTGCAGTTGCATGGCGCGATCGGCTACACGCAGGAGTGCGACCTGAGCCTGTACTACAAGCGCACGCTGTGCCTTTCGGCATGGCTCGGCAATGCCGCTGCGCACCAGCGCCGCCATGCCATGCTGGCCGAAGGCGGAGAGGCGCGAACCGGCGCGGCCGAATGGAAAGGCGAGTTTCCGCGCACGGCCGACTGGAGCGCGATGACCGAAGCGGATTTCCGCCGCATGGTGCGCGGCTTTCTGCAGCAGCGTTACCCGCAGCAGCTGCGCTACCTTTCGCATCGGGCCCGCTGGAGCGAGATACGCGATTGGTATCTCACCCTCTCCGAACAAGGCTGGATCGCGCCGGCCTGGCCGCAGGCGCATGGCGGCATGGGGCTGCCGGCCGACAAGCTCATTGCATGGATCGAGGAGCTGGAGCAGTACGGCGTCGCGCGCACGCCCGACCAGGGGATCGTGATGATCGGACCGCTGTTGATCCAGCACGGCACGCCCGAACAGCAGAGCCGGTTCCTGCCGCGCATATTGAGCGGCGAGCATGTGTGGTGCCAAGGTTATTCGGAGCCCAACGCCGGCTCCGACCTGGCCGGGCTGCGCACCGAGGCCGTGGAGGGGCGCGATGCAGAGGGCGACCACTTCATCGTCAATGGCCAGAAGATCTGGACCACGCTCGCGCAGGACGCCAACCACATCTTCATGCTCGTGCGCACCGACAAGGCGGCGCGCAAGCAGGAGGGCATCAGCTTTTTGCTGTGCGACCTGCGCACGCGGGGCATCACGGTGCGGCCGATTCACACGCTTTCAGGCGAGCCCGAGTTCTGCGAGGTGTTTTTCGACAATGTGCGCGTGCCGGCCGAAAACCTGGTTGGCAAGCTGCACGGCGGCTGGACCATTGCCAAGGCGCTGCTGGGCTTCGAGCGCATCTTTCTCGGCAGCCCCAAGCAGTCGCAGTACGCGCTCGGCCAACTGGCGCGGCTTGCACAGGCGCGGCGCCTCTTTGCAGACCCGGTGTTCGCGCAGCGCTTCGCGGCACTTCGGCTTGACGTGCTCGACCTGTCGGCCGCCTACACCGGCTTTGCCGACATCGTGCGAGCGGGCAAGCCGCTGCCCGCCTCGGTGTCGCTGCTGAAGATCTGGGCCAGCGAAACCTACCACCGTATCGGCGCATTGCTGATCGAGGCCGGCGAAGAACAGGGCGCGGTGGCCGGCGACCAGGTGCTCGACGGACAGACCTTCAACGTGCTGTCGCCGTTGATCGGCTCGACGGCCGCAATGATCTACGGCGGAACCAACGAGATCCAGCGAAACATCCTCGTGCGGCAGGTGCTTGATCTGCCTGTTTGAGCCGATTGCGTTCGCCCAAGAAATAAACAACAGGAGACAAGCCAATGGAAACCACGGACATCACACGGCGGCAAGCCGTCGCCGCGCTGGCAGGCAGCGCACTGCTGGCCGCACTGCCTTCGCGTGCCTTCGCGCAGCAGCAACCGCAGCTGCCGCCGCTCATCAAGCTGGTGGTCGGCTACTCCGCGGGCGGCCCGGTGGACGGCGCGGCGCGCCTGCTCGCGCCCGCATTGGGCCAGGAGCTCGGCACGCAGGTCATCGTGGAAAACCGGCCGGGTGCCAGCGGTTCGGTGGGCGGCGACGCGGTCGCCAAGGCTGCGCCGGATGCCGCGATGCTGTTCTTCGGTGCGAGCCCGACGATCACCATCAATCCGAACATCCAGCGCAAGATGCCCTTCGACCCGATGAAGGACCTGACGCCCATCGCGCCGCTGGTGGACTACACCAACGTGCTCGTGGTCAACAAGGACCTGCCGGTGCACAGCGTGGCCGAGCTGCTGGCCTACGCGAAGGCGCGGCCGGGCAAGGTGTTCTACGGCTCGGCCGGCATCGGCGCCTCGAACCACCTGAGCGGTGCGCTGCTCGAGAAGATGACCGGCGTGCAGCTCACGCATGTGCCGTACAAAGGCAGCGCGCCCGCGCTGGCCGACGTGATGGGCGGCACCGTGACGATGATGTTCGACATCATCGCCACCTCGCGCCCGTTCATCCAGTCGGGCAAGCTGCGCGCGCTGGCGGTCACATCGCGCCAGCGCAACCGCATGCTGCCCGAGGTGCCGACGATGATCGAATCGGGCGTGGCCGGGTATGACGTGGGCGGCTGGTTCGGCCTGTACGGCCCCGCGCGGATGGACCCGTCGCTGGTCGCCCGCCTGAATGCGGCCGCGCACAAGGCCATGGCGCGGGAAGACATCGCCAATCGCCTGCGCGAGCAAGGCTACGAGGTGTGGACGGGCGCTGCGGAACTGCTGGCCACCAAGGGCCAGGCCGACCGAAAGCTCTGGGCCACCGCGTCCAAGGGCATCGAGGCGGAATAGCCGATGGTGCCCACGCGAATCCACGAGCTGCTCGAAGCGCGCGCATCGCGCTCGCCCGAGGCGGTTTTTCTATTCGAGCTCTCGGGCACCGTGTCCTATGCAGAGTTGCAGGCCATGGCCGAGACCGCCGCGCAAGACCTGCTGGCCGCTGGCGTGCGGCCGACCGACCGCGTGCTGCTGGTGGCCGAGAACTGCGCCGCGCACATTGCGCTGATCATGGCGTGCAGCCGTGTCGGTGCCTGGTCGTGCGGCGTCAATGCGCGCATGTCGCCGGGCGAGATCGCGGCCATAGCCGAGCGCGCGGATGCGCGACTGTGCTACTTCACCACCGGCGCTTCGGAGGCCGCGCGCCAGCACGCCGTTCGCGCCGACGCCACATCGTCGGCACTGCCCGGGGTGATGCGCTCGGCCGCGCGTGCCGAGGCCCACCCGGAGGCCGACCCTGCGCTGGCGGATGCGGCCGCCATCATCTTCACATCCGGCACCTCGGGTACACCCAAGGGCGTGATGGTGTCGCACCGCGGGCTGCTGCATTTCGGCCGCGTGTCGGCCCGCGTGCGCTCACTGAGCCAGCGCGACCGGGTCTACGCCTTCCTGCCGATGACGCACATCTTCGGCATCGGCACGGTGCTGATGGCCGCGCTCACGGGCGGCGCTGCGCTGGTGCTGCGCGCCAGCTTTTCGCCCGCCGACATGCTGCAGGCGCTCGCGCATGAGCAGGTGTCGAACCTGCTCGGCCCCCCCACCATGTATGCGCGCCTGCTGGCGCACATCGAGGCGGAGCGAGCGGCGATTCGCTTTCCGGCGTTGCGCTACGTCTATACGGGTTCCGCGCCGCTCGACCTGGGGCTCAAGCAGCGCATCGAGGCGCTGTTCGGCCAGCCGCTGCACTATGGCTACGGCCTCTCGGAATACGCGGGCTCGGTGTTCCTGACGCGCGTCGAGGCTCCGCGCGCGGACACGGCCGCGGGCTACGTGGTGGAAGGCGGCGAGGCACGCATCGTCGACTCGGGCGGCAACGATGTCGCGCCGGGAGAAACAGGCGAAATCTGGCTGCGCGGCCCTGGCCTCATGCTGGGCTACTTTCGCGATGCGGCGGCCACGGCGCAGGTCATGCGTCCAGGAGGCTGGTACGCGAGCGGCGACCTCGGCCGCTTCGATGCGGACGGCGCGCTGTTCGTGGTCGGCCGGCTCAAGGAAATGATCATCCGCTCGGGTTTCAACGTGTACCCCGCCGAGATCGAAACGGTGATCGGCCGTTTCGACGGCGTGCATCTTTGCGCGGTGGTGGGCGTGCCCGAATCGGACGGCAACGAGCAGATCGTCGCCTTCGTCGAAATGAAGCCAGGCGCGGTTCTCGATGAACCCGCATTGCGCGACTACCTGGCGGAGCATCTGTCGCCCTACAAGCGCCCGGCGCGCATCGAGGCAATCGCCCCAATGCCGACCACAGCCAACGGCAAGGTGCTCAAGCGCGAACTGCAGGCGCGCTGCAGATAGCGGTCTTGTGCGCTGCATGCATCAGCCGAAGATGCAGGCATGGCCTTTCTGCGTATCCATGTACTCGCGCATGTAGGCGATGCGTCCGTCTCGGAGTTCGAAGATGAAGCAGTAGTCGTTGTCGTACTTTCTGCCGTTCGCAAGCATGGCCTGCATGCGCAGTTCGACGATCACGGTGTCGCCTTCGCAGTATCTGCTGCGGAAATCGACGGTGACATCGGAGACGAAAAGCTTCGGGAACATGTCCGCTAGAAAGTGCACGATGGCCTTCTGTCCGATCATGTGGTCGGGAATGTCCAGCGCCAGCGCGGTGGCGTTGCGCTGCGGCGCGAGCCACTCGGCGTCTTCCGTGAACCAGGCGGCGATGCGTGCTGCATCGTGGCTTGCGAAGGCCTTCCATGCGTCGGAAATGGTTCGCTTGTTCTGCTCGGGGGTCATGCGGTATTCAGTGCGGGAGGTGATCGAGCGCTGAAGATAGGCGCGAGGCCATCGCCGCGCGCGCCGCTTCCGGACATCTCCAACGCCACGGCCTCATGCGGTACTGCGCTGCTGCTCGGACTTTTCCTGCATCGAGCCGCGCCGCCGTCCTCCAGTGCCGTGCAGAAAAAGGGCGCATCGTGTATGCATCGATCAAGGAGCATCCAACCACCATGGCAGACGATCCCAGCAAGCGCGGCCCGCAAGACCGGAGCCGCATCAACGTGAACGAGCCGCACGAGGTGCGCTACTGGACCCAGACCCTGGGCGTGACCGAGGCGCAGCTGCGCTCAGCCGTCGCAGCCGCGGGCGTGGAGGTGAAGGACGTGCGGGTCTACCTCGGCAAACCGTAGCCTTGCGTCCACCCCGAAAACTCGGTTTCTCCGAGGCCCAAAGCGTAGGCACGCTCCTACACCCGCCGAAGAAGGCGGGGCCGATACTTGTTGACTTTCCTTCGCTCAGGAAGCGCAAAGTGAACGTGCCCATTGCCGTCCCCCGACCTGCAGGCCGCTGCTGTCTGCCGGCCTGTCCACAAAACGAGGCGAAGCCTTCGGGCGCCGCCGTGCAATGAAGGCCTCGCCAGGAGCCCGCAGCTGGATCGCCGCCGGCGTCCGCCATGAATTGCTCACTCGCGCCTTGCCGGCATTGCGGCACGACATGGCGGCGCCGGTCTCGGTCATTCGCATGGCATTGCTCATGCTCAAGCGCCAGGTCGGCGCGACGCCCATCGACCCCGCAGCCTGCGAAGAGCGCGTGGCGCTCATCGACAACCAGGTGTCCGAGCTCGTGGAGGGCATCCGCTCGCTGCGCGACTGGGAATTGGCCACGGCGGACGACGGCATCACGCGCAGCGCGCTGGTGGCGCAATGCGTGGGCTTGATGCGCGCGGCCTTCGACATGCACGGCGTGACGCTGGACGTCGACCCCGCGCTCGATCCTCTTGAAGGCGAACCCCGCAGGCCGCAGGGAGCCGCATTGCGCTACCTGCTTCTCGGCGGGCTCGGCTATCTGCACGACAGCGTGCCGGAGGCCGGCGCCATACGCATCGATGCCGACGGGGCTGACGCGCTTCGCCTGAGCGCCTTGCCGCGCGAATCCGGCGGCGTGAGCCCGGTGCTCGGTGCGCATCGTGCGCCGCGCGCATTGGCCATCGACGCCATTGCGCTGCAAAGCCTGGCCGAAGACCTGGGCTACACAGCGGCGCTGGAACGCGACAGCGTTCGCTTCTCGCTCGCCGCGGGCTGAGCAGGCCTTCGCCGCGGCGCGGGGCGCCGGGTGGGCCGGGGCGCCGCCGTCGGGCTGCCTTTGCCGTTCGCCTTCCGTGCTTTCGAGGCCTCGCGCAGTTCGCGCGCCAGCCGTTGCCGGTGCGCCCGCAGAAAGGCGAGCAGCCGCTCCTCCGCGGCGTGGAGACCGCGCGTGCGCCGGGCCGCGGTGCGGGCCGACATCTTTCGCAGCACCTCCGCGGATTCGTCTTCGGCATCGCCCGCAAGCGCACTGCCCAGCGCCAGCACCGCGGGGTGCACATAGGCCTTCTTGCACACCGCGGGCGTGTTGCCCAACTGCTTGGCCACTGCGGCCAGGATCTCCTTGGCGCTGTAGCGGCTGCCGTCGGCGGCGGTGCGGCCCGGTTCGCAGGCCAGCCGCGTGAGCTCCAGCGCCTGCACGGTGCCGTGCCAGGTCCGAAAGTCCTTGGCGGTAAAGCGCTCGCCCGGCGAGGCTTCGGCCAGGTAGTCGTTCACGTCGGTGGACGACACGCTGCGCAGCTCGCCGTCTTCGTCCTGGTACTGAAAGAGCGCCTGGCCGGGCAGCTGCTGGCATTGGCGCACCACCTTCGCCACGCGCGGATCGTCCAGCAGGGCTTCGTGCATGACGCCGCTCTTGCCCCGAAAGCGCAGCCGGAGCGCCGCACCCTGCACGGCGGCATGCCGGTTGCGCAGCGTGGTGAGGCCGTAGGAGCCGTTGCTGCTCGCGTACTCTTCATTGCCCACGCGCAGCAGCGTGGTGTCGAGCAGGCGCACCAGCGCAGCCAGCACCAGCTGGCGCCCCGGCGCGGCAGCCTTGCCGCCCTCTTGCAGGTCGCGCCCCACGCGTGCGCGGATGCGCGGCAGCGCAAGCCCGAAGGCTTCGAGCCGCTCGAACTTGGTTTCGTCCTTGAAGAGCCGCCAGTCGGGGTGGTAGCGGTACTGCTTGCGGCCCCGTGCATCGATGCCGGTGGCCTGCAGATGGCCGTTGGCCAGCGGACAGATCCACACCTGCGTATAGGCCGGCGGAATCGCCAGCATGCGGATGCGCGAGAGCTCGTCCGGGTCGCGCACCCATTGCCCCTTTGCATCGCGGTAGCGAAAGTGGTCCCCGTGCTTCAGGCGCCGGATGCCCGGCATGTCGGGGTTCACATAGACCAGGCCGTTGGCGATCGGCGTCGGCTTGGAAGGCGGCGAGGGCTGAGGAGGCGATGTGGAGCGTGCCGGCATGTGGTTCGGGTTGTAGCGATTCCCGTCGCTTGTGCCTGTGCCGGCAACCGTCGCCTGTAGGACGCCGCACGCGCCGCTGGTGCGATGGAGGCTCTTTGTTCCTGTGCGTCAGGGGCGCACCGGCTGCAGGTGCCACGTCACATTGAAATCGAAGGGCGTCCAGCGGCTCACCGTGACCCCCGCCTGCCGCAGGCCCCGGCCGGTCCAGGTATTGCAGGTCTCGAAGAGGTGGTAGCCGCCTTCGGCTTCGTAGAAGGCATCGTCGTTGCCGTAGTGGGCGCCGGCAATCGGCGTTGCGCGGCCTGCCGGCAGGGCGGCACGCACGTAGTCCGCGAGCTGTGCGTACTGCGCTTCTGAAAGCCGTAGGTGGAAGGCGTTGTGTCGCAGCTGCGCGCGGCGCAGGTAGGTGACGTGAAGCAGGGCACGGTTGCCGCCGAGCATGGCGCCGAATGCGCGCGACACGGTCAGGTCGCCCCAGGTCGGCGTGTTCAGGTAGAACTCGCGGTCTCCCCAGCCGATGGCGATGAACTCGGCGTCCGGCGGCACGGCTTTGAAATGCGCGAGCGGGAAGAGCTGCCGCCAGTCGATGGTTGCCGAGCGGATCGGAAACACCAGGTCGGTGTGTACGCCGTTGCTCAAGACCCAGGCCTGCACTCCGGGCGTGTTTGCGGTGGTGGTGTCCTGAGGCGTTGCGTTGGCTGGCCAGAACATCAACGCGCAGGCCGTGCCCATATAAAGCCCAGCCAGCAGCGGCAGCGCCAGTAGTGCAATGGCAATGCGCCTGGGCCAGCGGTTCGGCATCGAGCTAGAAGAGCGACGCAGTAGTCGCCGCCGCTTCCGCCGGTGCGCGCTGCACCCCTGCGCCGGAAGGCGCCATCGCCTCGGGGCTGCCCGCCTTTGCAAGCGCGCCCACGCGCACGCCCAACAGGCGCAGCGGCCGCTCGAGCGGCACGCGCTTCAGGCACAGCCCGCCAATCTGGCGGATGGTCTTGCCGTCGGCGATGTAGCGGTCGATGGTCTGGTCGCGCGTCGCAATCTTGAAGTCGTCATAGCGCAGCTTGATGCCGATGGTCTTGCCCACGTAGCCCTTGCGCTGCAGGTCTTCGGCCAGCTTCTCGCACAGGTGGGTGAAGATGGCGCCGAGCTCGGCGCGGTCGCGTACCGCATGCAGGTCGCGGTCGAACGTGGTTTCGCGGCTCATCGACACGGGCTCGCTTTCGGTCACCACCGGCCGGTTGTCGCGCCCCCAGGCCACCTCGTGCATCCACGCGCCGGTGGACTTGCCGAAATTCTGGATGAGCCAATCCCTGTCGCGCGCCGCGAGCTGGCCCACGGTCTCGATGCCGAAGCGCTTGAGCTTTTCATCGGCCTTGGGCCCGATGCCGTTCACCTTGCGGCAAGGCAGCGGCCAGATGAGGGTCTGCAAGTCGTCCTCGTAGACCACCGAGATGCCGTTGGGCTTGTTGAACTCGCTCGCCATCTTGGCAATGAGCTTGTTGGGCGCCACGCCAATGGAGCAGGTGAGGCCGGTCGCGTCGAGAATCGCTTTCTGGATGAGCCGCGCGAGCGAGCGCCCGCCGTCGCGCTGCCCGCCCGGCACGTCGGTGAAGTCGATGTACACCTCGTCCACGCCGCGGTCTTCCATCAGCGGCGCGACCTCCCTGATGACCTGCTTGAAAGTGCGCGAGTACTTGCGGATCTCGTCGAAGTCCACCGGCAGGATGATCGCCTGCGGGCACAGCTTGGCCGCCTTCATGAGCCCCATGGCCGAACCCACGCCGAACTGCCGCGCGGGGTAGGTGGCGGTGGTGATCACGCCGCGGCCCACGTAGTCCTTCAGGCGCGGAAAGGCGTCGACCGGAATGTCGGCCAGCGTGCCGCCTTCGGGCAGGCGCCGAATCGCCTCGTCCACGCTGCGCCGCCCGCCGCCAATCACCACCGGCAAGCCCTTGAGCTGCGGATAGCGAAGCAGCTCGACGGACGCGAAGAAGGCGTCCATGTCGAGGTGGGCGATGCGGCGTATCGGCGGCTTTGGCAAAGGCTGGGAACTCACGGGCCGATTGTCTCGCGGCCGGGCCGTGTCTGCCTGCGGCGGGTGCATGCCAGAATGCGGCGGACCGCGGTTTCGGCCGCCCGATGGCATCGAAAAGCATGGCAAGGAAAGGGATCTGGCATGAGTGACGAAGTCGAAGGCATGACCATTGCACTGACACCGGTGCAGATGGCCGGCGTTCTGGGCGGGCAGGACGTGCCCGAATCCGCGAGCCTGAGCAACCGGCTCTGGGGTACCGTCGGGCTGGTGGGCGGCGTCGTGGAACTGGTGGGCGCCGGCGTACTTTGCCTCGCGCCCGAGCCCACCATGGTGACCAAGGCCGGCTGCGTGGTGCTGGGCGTGCACGGCTTCGACACCCTCGCCACCTCGGGCCGCCAGGTCTGGACGGGCACTCCGCAGCGCACTGCCACCGCAGTCACCGCCAGCTCGGCGGCGGAGGCCCTGGGCGCCTCGCGTGAAACGGCTGACGGTATCGGGCTTGCGGTCGATGTGGCGGTTCCCTTGGTCGTGGCCGCGGGGCTCGGAGCCGCCCGCATCGTTGCCGTGACGCGCGGCGGCCGCATTCGCCTGGCCGAGCATGAAGCCGCCGCGGGATCGAGGCTCGGCGGGCACACCATGGCGCGGCACGTCGGCCAGACCGACGCGCAACTGCTGGCCAGGGTGCGAACCGCCACCCGGCCGGGCCCGAAGGCGGTGTCTACCTTTGCCGACCTGGCCACGGCGGAACGCGCGATCACCGAAACCCTGCGCGCCAATGCAGCCGCGGTGCAAGCCTGGTCACGCAGTGCGGCCGCGGGCAGCAAGTCGCCGGAGCTGGAGCACGTGCTGGGCTACGTGGTGGGGCGGGGCGTGCAGTTCGGCAGCACGGCCGTCAACGACCTCTCCGGCGTGCGCATCATCCTGAAGATGGAAAGCTACAACGGCAAGCCGTTCTACATCCTGACGGCGTATCCGATCTGAGCTCCGAGGCCCTGCGCTAAGGAAACGAAGGCGCCTCGCCCGTGGTCCACACGTCGGCCCCGAATTCCTTTGCAAGCTGGGCCACGATCTTCACGGTGCGCTCGCGCAGCGGTGCGATGCGGGCCTGCAGGCCCGCCCTGGGCAGCGCCACGGCCATGCCGGGGTCATCGTCGGCCTCGGGATCGCTTTGGCGGATGTAGAGCGTGCCGTTGCGGGCCCAGACCTCCACGGCCCAGCCCTGGTCCTGGTCGTCGTAAATCATGCCTTGGTCGTTGCCGGCTATTGCGGCAAGAAAATGGTCCATCGTGGCAAAGGTGTCATACCAGGGGAACGACAGCTCAACGCCGGCTTCTTCATTGTCCAGCTGCAGATCCATCCAGAAGTAGTGCCGCACCTGGCTGAGCGTGAGCGCGTGGCGCCGGGCGGCCGCAACCACCTGTGCGTAGTACGCGGCAAGCTCCGCCTCGTGCCCGATCACCTCGCGGGTGCGCGCCAGCAAACGCTCGGCGCGCGGAAACCCGGGCAAGGCGAGCGGTTCGGCCGGGCCCCCCGACACGGGACGGAACTCGTCCTGCAAATGAAAAGCGATCTCGGGCTCCAGCGAGTCGATCGGCTTGGCATGGGCGAACCAGGATTCCAATTGCACGCTCCTCTGAATGGTCGGTCGTACGATGTTAGCTCGCCATGCATCGATGCGAACGACGCCTTGATCGAGACCGTCCGGCGCTCAGCGCGCCTCCACCGTGGTGAGCAGCGGCGATTCGAACATCGCCACCGGAGAGATCACCGGCTCGTCCATCGGCACGTTGTCGCCATAGCGCTCGCGCATCTTGGCGCGCACCGCGGGGTCGCCCAGGTTGAAGCTGCGGATCTTCTGCAGCTCGCCGATGCGCACGCCCAATGCGCGCTGGTAGAGCTTCCACACGAGTTCGGAGCAGTAGATGCGCTGGTCCGACCATTCGAAGGTCAGGTCGTAGGGGCGGCCTTCGTAGTCGGCGGAGCCCGCGTGCAGCCGGGCCACGGCGGCAGGCGTCAGCAGTGCATCGGCATTGCGCAGCCGCTTGGCCACGTAGTGACCGCCGTCGCCGCGCGCCGTCCGCTGGGCGAGCGGCGTGTAGCGCACGGTCGACACCGCCTCGAACACATAGGGCTTGCCGCCGCGCAGCAGCACGATGCCCATGTGGCTGTAGCGCGAGCCGGTGGCACGCTGCACTGCCAGGCTCTGGGCGGAGCGCGAGGTGTGAAAGACGATGTCGCCGTCTTTCAGCGCGGCATCGGCCGGCGCGGCAGCCAGGCAGAGCAGGGCGGACAACAGCAGGGCTGCCGCGGGGAGTCGGGTCTTCTTCTTGTTCATGTGCGGGGCATTGTGACAAGGCTTGCCTGTTGCGCCCGCACGCGCCATCATCCGCGGCATGCAAACCGTCGCTTCCATCCTGTGGCGCAGGCTCGATGCACCGGGCCATGACGCCTGCCGCCTCGAACGCAACGCCACCGCATGGCAGCTCGACGGCGCCGCCGTGTTCCGTCTTGAAGACCGCCGCATTGCGCAACTGCACTACCGTGTGCGCTGCGACCTGCACTGGCACGCGCAATGGGGCACCGTGCGCGGGTGGCTCGGCGCAGACGCGGTCGATCTGTCGATTGCCCGAGACGCGCGCGGGCACTGGAAACTCAACGACGAAGCGGTGCCGGACCTTTCGCATTGCGTGGACCTCGACCTTGGCTTTACGCCAGCCACCAACCTGCTGCAATTGCGCCGGCTCAATCTTGCACAAGGCGAAGGGGCCGATGCGCCGGCGGCCTGGGTCGACCTGGAGGGCGGCGTGCTGAGCGAGCTGGTGCAGCGCTACGAACGCACCGCGAGCGATGAATACGCCTACGACGCGAAGCGCTTCGACTACGCGGCAACGCTGAGCGTCACCTCCGATTGCTTCGTGCGCGACTACCCCGGTCTCTGGATCGCCGAAGAGTAGCGCCGCGCGCGGGGCGGCGGGTCAGTGGTCGTAGTGCAGGTAGGCCGCCTGCCGCGGCAGGCGCAGGCTCACCAGGAACGCGATCACCATCATCGCGCTCACGTACCAGAAGAACGCCGATTCGTGCCCCAGCGACTTGAGGCCCAGCGCCACGTATTCGGCCGAGCCGCCGAAGATGGCGTTGGCCACCGCATAGGCCAGCCCCACGCCCAGCGCGCGCACTTCGGGCGGAAACATCTCCGCCTTCACGATGCCGCTGATCGAGGTGTAGAAGCTCACGATCGCCAGCGCGACGACGATCAGCACGAAGGCCACCACCGGGTTGGTGGTGTGCTGCAGCGCCGTGAGAATCGGCACCGTGGCCAGCGCGCCGAGCCCGCCGAACAGCAGCATGTTGTTGCGCCGCCCGATGCGGTCCGACAGCGCGCCGAACACCGGCTGCATGCACATGTAGACGAAGAGCGCGCCGGTCATCACGTAGCTTGCCGTCTTGATCGGCAGGTGCACCGTGTTCACCAGGTACTTCTGCATGTAGGTGGTAAAGGTATAGAAGATGAGCGAGCCGCCGGCCGTGTACCCCAGCACCGTGAGGAAAGCCGGCGTGTGGTGCTTGAACAGCCCGGCGATGCTGCCGGCCTCCTTGTTGGCCTTGGCCTCGGCGCTCTGGGTTTCGTGCAGCGTGCGGCGCAGCAGCAGCGCCACCACGGCGGCCACAGCGCCCACCACGAACGGAATGCGCCAGCCCCAGGCCTTGAGCTCGGCCTCGGTGAGCAGCTGTTCGAGCACCACGATCACCAGCACCGCGAGCAGCTGCCCGCCGATCAGCGTGACGTACTGGAACGACGAGAAGAAGCCGCGCTGCCCGCGCAGCGCCACCTCGCTCATGTAGGTGGCGGTGGTGCCGTATTCGCCGCCCACCGAAAGGCCCTGGAACAGCCGGCACACCAGCAGCAGGAAGGGCGCCCATGCGCCGATCTGCGCATAGGTCGGCAGGAAAGCGATGACCAGCGAGCCGCCGCACATCATCGTGACGGAGATCAGCATCGAGGTCTTGCGCCCGATCTTGTCAGCAATGCGGCCGAAGAGCCAGCCGCCGATGGGCCGCATCAGGAAGCCGGCCGCGAACACGCCCGCGGTGTTCAGCAGCTGCACCGTCGGGTCCGACTTGGGAAAGAAGGCCGACGCGAAGTACAGCGCCGAAAAAGCGTACACGTAGAAGTCGAACCACTCGACCAGGTTGCCCGACGAGGCCGCCATGATCGAGAAGACGCGGTGGCGCTTTTCTTCGGCCGTGTAGTGGTGGGGCGGGGATGCGGAGGCCGAATGGCCGTCCGTGACAGGCGTGACTGCGCTCATGATGGGTTTTGCCGCCCGTGCGGGGCGATGTTGTTGGAAGCAACAATTTTCCGCACGCACGCATTTGCGCGCTGTCAGCCAGCGCCGCAAGCCTGCCGCCCGAGGGGGCTTAGAAGGTGCCCGGCAGCAGGATGCCCGAATCCACGTTCTCGATATTGGTGTGGCCGCAAAAGGCCATGGTGATGTCGAGTTCCTTGTGGATGATCTGCAGCGCGCGCGTGACGCCGGCTTGCCCGTAGGCGCCCAGGCCATAGAGAAAGCTGCGGCCGATGAGCGTGCCGCGGGCGCCGAGCGCGCGGGCCTTGAGCACGTCTTGTCCGCTGCGGATGCCGCCGTCCATCCACACTTCGATGTTGCTGCCGACTGCATCGACGATGGCGGGCAGCGCCGAGATGGAAGAGGGCGCGCCGTCGAGCTGGCGCCCGCCGTGATTGGAGACGATGAGCGCATCGGCGCCGCTGTTGGCGGCCAGACGCGCGTCTTCCTCGTCCATGATGCCCTTGAGAATCAGCTTGCCGCCCCAGCGCTTCTTGATCCACTCCACGTCGGCCCAGCTCAGCGCCGGGTCGAACTGCTCGGCCGTCCACGACGACAGCGACGACAGGTCTTTCACGCCCTTGGCGTGGCCCGCGATGTTGCCGAAGGTGCGGCGCCTGGTGCCAAGCATGCCCAGGCACCAGTGCGGCTTGGTCGCCAGGTTGATCATGTTGGCGATGGTCGGCTTGGGCGGCGTCGAGAGGCCGTTCTTGATGTCCTTGTGGCGCTGGCCGAGGATCTGCAGGTCGAGCGTGAGCTGCAGTGCCGACACGTTCGCCGCGCGGGCGCGCTCGATCAGCCGCTCGATGAAGTCGCGGTCCTTCATTACGTAGAGCTGAAACCAGAATGGGTGCCGGCCGGTGTTTTCCGCAATGTCTTCCAGCGAGCAGATGCTCATGGTCGACAGCGTGAACGGAATGCCGAAAGCCTTGGCCGCGCGCGCACCGAGGATCTCGCCGTCTGCGTGCTGCATGCCGGTGAGGCCGGTGGGCGCAATCGCCACCGGCATGGCCACCTCCTGGCCGATCATGGTGGAGCGCGTGGAGCGGCCCTCCATGTTCACCGCCACGCGCTGGCGCAGCTTGATCTTCTGGAAGTCGCTCTCGTTGGCGCGGTAGGTGCCCTCGGTCCATGCGCCGGAGTCGGCGTAGTCATAGAACATTTTCGGCACGCGCCGCTTGGCGACCACCCGCAGGTCTTCGATGCAGGTGATCTTGGAAAGGTCGGGCACGGGGAGTCTCCTGGGTGGTCTCTGTTTTTCGATCGCGCGAGCGGGGATTATGGGCAAGCTCCGCCGCGGGCCGAGTGTGGCGTCCAAAACGGACTCGGACCTGAAAAATACCCAGGCCGGACCTGAAAAGAATTCAGTCAGTCGCGCAGCGCCTGCCGCAACCATTCGACGAAAGTTGCGCACTCCCAGCGTTCCATCGCCCCCGGCCGCCAGCACAGGAAGTAGGCGTTGGGCGAGGGCACGCTCTCTGCCGAAAGCCGCACGAGGCGCCCGTTCTCCAGCCACGCGCTGCCGAGCTTCAGGTGCATCAGCACCACGCCGAAGTCTTCGGCCGCCGCATCGAGCGCCAGGCCCAGGTCGTTGAACTGGTGGCCTGTGGCCGGCTCCGGCAAGCCGATGCCGCGGGCCTTGAACCAGGTGCGCCACGACTCGAGCGGCGTGCGCAGCAGCTGCACGCGCGAGACCTCGGCATCGGTTGCAAAGCCGTAGAATGGCCCGTGGCGCTGCAGGTACGCCGGGCTGCAGGCAGGCGCGACGTCGTCGGCCAGCAATTGGCAGAACTCGCGATCGTGAAAAGGCCCGGTGCCGAAGCGCAGTTCCAGGTCGGCCTCTTCGGCCGTCATGTTGCGCACCGGCATGGTCACCTGCAGCATCAGTTCGATGTTCGGATAGGCGTCGCGAAACCGCGCGAGCCGGGGCAGCAGCATCTGGCGGGAGAACGTGGGCGTCACCGCCACCCGCAGCCGCCGCACTTGCGATGCGGGCTCGCGGCCGGGCACCTGCTGCAGCGCCGCAATGGCCTCGCGCACGCGGGCCAGGTAGGCCACGCCGTCGGCGCTCAGACCGAAGTCGTTGCCTGAAAAAAGCTTGAGATCGAGCAGCGTTTCGAGCTGGCGGATGCGGTGGCTCACTGCGCTGGGGGTGACGCTGAGCTCTTCCGCCGCGAGGTTCACGCTGCGCAGGCGCGCCACGGCCTCGAAAGCCTGCAGGCCCTGCGTCGAGGGAAGTCGCGTCGAAGCCATGTGTGTTGTCGTGTCCGGAACGGATGTTATCGAGTCGTGGACGGTGCGCACGCGACAACCAGCGCCTCGAGCAGCCGGCGCAGATCGTCCACGGCTTCGCGCGCCAGGGCCGGGCCGCCCATCTGCGCCTTGACGATGGCGCCGTCCACCCCCAGTGCGGCAGCCTGCGCGAGCGCCATGCGCGACGCAGCGCCGGCAGGCAGCAGGCCCGCGATGACCTCGGCCATCTCGCGCTTGTGTTCGCGCGCGCGCTCGGCGGCGCCTTGCACGCTGCCGCCCACCTCGGCCACCGAGTTGATGAACGCGCAGCCCCTGAAGACCGGGTCGGCGAACCATTCGGCCATGACCTCGGGCAGCAGCAGCAAGGCCCCCGCATTGCCTGCACGTTCATGCGCGCCGCGCCGGCCGAGCGCATCGACGAACCATGCCATCCACCGCGCATGGCGGTGATCGAGAAACTCGCGCACCAGGTCGTCCTTGGATGGAAAGTGCCGGTAGAAGGTGACCTTGGTCACGCCCGATGCCGCAATGACGCGGTCGATGCCCGTGGCACGAATGCCGTCGGCATAGAAGAGGTCGTGCGCGGTGTGCAGGATGCGCTCACGCGCGGGCAGTCCAGAGATGTCCATGGCCGTATTGTAGGCATGTAGACAGGTCTGTCTACGTGTGGCACATTGCGGGCGTTCGCAATCCCTTCTTCCCTTTTTCATTCACCGAAAGATCGCCATGGAATCCCGCCCCCCGCTGCCGCCCTTCACCCTTGAAACCGCAACCAGGAAAGTGCAGGCCGCCGAAGACGCCTGGAACACGCGAGACCCGGTCCGTGTGAGCCTGGCCTACACGCCCGACACCGAATGGCGCAACCGCGCCGACTTCGTCAACGGCCGCGGACAGGTGGTGCAATTTCTCACCCGCAAGTGGGAGCGCGAGCACGACTATCGCCTGAAGAAAACGCTCTGGGCCTTCATGGACAACCGCATTGCCGTGCGCTTCGAGTACGAGTGGCACGACGCGGCGGGGCAGTGGTTTCGCAGCCACGGCAATGAGAACTGGGAGTTCGCCGAGAACGGCCTGATGCAGCGGCGCTACGCGAGCATCAACGACCAGCCGATTTCCGAATCGGAGCGCAAGTTCCGCTGGGAACGCTGAGCGCCCAACTGCCGACGCACCCTCACCCCAACCCTCTCCCCCAGGGGAGAGGGAGCAAGTAACCAGGAACGTTTGTTGCTTGCTTTTGGTGCATGGAAACGCCCGTACTCAACCCAACCGCCAGCCACCCGCTGTGGCAGCACCAGTTGGGGTTGCTGCTCGAGTCGACAGGCGAGGGCATCTTCGGCATCGACCTGGACGGCCATTGCATGTTCATCAACCGGGCCGGCGCACAGATGCTGGGCCACGAGGCGCGCGACGTGATCGGCAGCAACATGCACGAGCTCACACACCATTCGCACCCTGACGGCTCGCACTACGCCGACACGGACTGTCCCATCTTCAACGCCTTTCGCCGCGGCCTGCCGTGCCGCATCGACACCGAGGTGTTCTGGCGCCGCGACGGCAGCGCCTTTGCGGTGGAGTATTCGAGCCACCCCATCATGGACGGCGCGCAGGTGCGCGGCGCCGTCATCACCTTCGTCGACATCACCGAGCGCCGCCGCCAGGCCGAGGCGCTGCAGCAGGCCAAGGACGAGCTCGGCGTGCGCGTGCAGGAGCGCACGCGCGAGCTCAGCGATGCGTTGGTGCAGTTGCGGGAGCTCTCGGCCTGGCTCGACAAGGTGCGTGAGGACGAACGCACCCGCATCGCGCGCGAAGTGCACGACGAGCTGGGCAGCCTTCTGGTGGCGCTGAAGATGGACGTCAACTGGATCGGCAGGCGCCTGGGCGAACAGCAGGAGCGCGCACCCGACGCAGCGCAGGCGATGCGCGAGCAGATGCGCGGCAAGTGCGGCAACATGAGCCAGCTGATCGAGCGCGCGGTCGACAACGTGGGCCGCATCATCACCGACCTGCGCCCGAGCATCCTCGACCACCAGGGCTTGTGGGCCGCGCTCGAATGGCAGGCGCATGAGTTCGTGCAGTCGGCCGAGCTCGCGCTGCAGTGGCACTTCGACGTGCCGGCGGGCGTGGAGCTCCCCGAGCCGGCGGCCATGGCGGTGTTCCGCATCTTCCAGGAAATGCTCAGCAACGTCGGGCGCCATGCGAAGGCACGCAGCCTCGACATCCGCATCGATGTCCAACAGCAGCAGTTGCGCATCAGCGTGCGCGATGACGGCATCGGCGCGCCGGCGCAGGCCTTCGAGGCGGCCACCGCCTATGGTGTGCTCGGCATGCGGGAGCGTGCGCGGCATTTCGGCGGGCGCATCGAGATCGAAAGCCATGTGGGCGAGGGCAGCACTTTCCGCCTGCATCTGCCGTTGCCGGTGTAGGCTTCACGAGATGAACGACATCCGCGTGCTCATCGGCGACGACCACCGCATCGTGCGCGAGGGCCTCAAGCAGATGCTCGGCGACCTTTCCAATGGACTGCCCTCGATGACGGTGCGTGCCGAGGCGCAGACAGGGCCCGAAGTGCTGGCCGCCGTGCAGGAACTCGGCGGCCCTGAGGGCCTGGACGTGGTGCTTCTCGACATTGCGATGCCCGGCCGGGACGGGCTCGATGTGCTGCAGGCCCTGCGCAAGGACTGGCCCACGCTCCCGGTGCTGATGCTCAGCACCTACCCCGAAAAGCAGTACGCGGTGCGCTGCATCAAGCTGGGCGCCTCGGGCTACTTGAACAAGAGCGCAGACGCCGACGACATGGTGGGTGCGGTGCGCAAGGTGGCGGCAGGCGGCCTTTATGTATCGGCCGCCACGGCCGAAGCGCTGGCTGCGGCTGTGGGCCGCAACGCGGGCAACGGCACGGAACAGCTCTCGCACCGCGAGCACCAGGTGTACCGCCTGCTCAGCGCCGGGCGCAGCGTGAGCGAAATTGGTGCGCAGCTTGGCCTGGCGCCCAACACCGTGAGCACTTACCGTGCGCGCATTCTCGAAAAGACCGGCACCAAGAACGACGTGGAGCTTGCGCTGTATGCCGAGCGCCACGGCAAAGCGGCTCCGGCTGCCTGAAAACGAAGCCGGTGGGCACCGGCGTGTAGTGCTGCCCCTACAAAGCCTCGACAACACCTGCACGATCTGCGGTCCATAGGCCTTTCGGCCTCGCGTCCGGCCCGCGCCTTGCATCGTGGCATGCATCTTTTCACCGAGGTGCACCACCATGTCCAGCCCATCCGATTCGACCGCCTGCGATCTCTATGACGCCGACCGGCCACTGAACATGCACTGCGCCTGCGGCCGCAACCATGGCCGCGGGGCGGAGATCGACGTCAGCCCCGACGACAAGCTCGAGGCCAGCCTCATGAAGGCGCTGTTCCCCGTCGACAGCGTGCGCCGTAACTTCTTGCGGGCCGTGGGCGCCAACACCGCGCGCGCCGCCATCGCGTCGGTGCTGCCATTGGGTGCGCTGCAGGCCATGGCGCAAGACAAGGCGCCGCTCGAGAAGACCAATCTCAAGATCGGCTTCATTCCCATTACCTGCGCCACGCCGCTCATCATGGCGCACCCGCTGGGCTTCTATCAGAAGCAGGGGCTCAACGTGGAAGTGGTCAAGACGGCCGGCTGGGCGCTCATTCGAGACAAGATGCTCAACAAGGAATACGACGCCACGCATTTCCTGTCGCCCATGCCGCTGGCCATTTCGATGGGCGCGGGCTCCAACCAGGTGGCGATGAATGTCGCCACCATCCAGAACACCAACGGCCAGGCCATCACGCTGGCCAACAAGCACAAGGACAAGCGCGACCCGAAGATGTGGAAGGGCATGAAGTTTGCCGTGCCCTTCGAGTACAGCATGCACAACTTCCTGTTGCGCTACTACGTGGCCGAGGCCGGCCTGAACCCCGACACCGACATCCAGATCCGCGTGGTGCCGCCGCCCGAGATGGTGGCCAACCTGCGCGCCGGCAACATCGACGGCTACCTGGGTCCCGACCCTTTCAACCAGCGCGCCGTGTTCGAGGAAATCGGCTTCCTGCATCTGCTGACCAAGGACCTTTGGAACGGCCACCCGTGCTGCGCCTTCGGCACCTCGACCGAGTTCATCGAGAAGAACCCCAACACCTTTGCCGCGCTGGTGCGCTCGGTGCTCACCGCATCCGCCATGGCGCGCGACCCGAAGAACCGCGAACTCATCGCCAAGGTGATTGCGCCCGCGCAGTACCTGAACCAGCCCGAGACGGTGATCAACCAGGTGCTCACCGGCAAGTTTGCCGACGGCCTGGGCAACATCCGCACCGTGCCCGACCGCGCCGACTTCGACCCGATTCCGTGGCAGTCGATGGCCGTGTGGATGCTCACGCAGATGAAGCGCTGGGGCTATGTGAAGGGCGACGTCAACTACAAGCAGATCGCGGAGAAGGTGTTCCTGCTGACCGACGCCAAGAAGCGCATGAAGGAACTCGGCCAGAGCGCGCCCGATGGCGCCTACCCCAAGTTCACCATCATGGGCAAGGTGTTCGACCCCGCCAAGCCCGACGACTACGTCAAGAGCTTTGCCATCAGCAAGATGGCCTGAGCCATGAACGGCAAGAAGAACCTGTCGCTCAAGGCGGCGCTGGTGTCGCTCCTGATGTTCCTGTTGCTCGTGGGCGCGTGGCAGCTGGCCACCATGCCGGCCGCCGGCAACGGCGCCCCCGCCGGCATGACTGCCGAGCAGATCGAATACCAGAAGATGCTCGGCAAGGACCCGGGAGGGCAGGTCAAGAGCTCAGGCTTCCCGACGCCAGCGGAAATGGCCGTGACCGCGTGGAAGCATCTCTCGAATCCCTTCTACGACAACGGGCCGAACGACAAGGGCATTGCCGTCCAGCTGGCGTATTCGCTCGGGCGCGTGGGCCTGGGCTTTCTGCTGGCCTGCGCGGTCGCGGTGCCGCTCGGCTTTGCCATCGGCATGTCGCCGCTGCTGCACAAGGCCTTCGATCCGTTCATCCAGGTGCTCAAGCCCATCTCGCCGCTCGCGTGGATGCCGCTTGCGCTCTACACCATCAAGGACTCGTCGGTCAGCGGCATCTTCGTGATCTTCATCTGCTCGGTGTGGCCGATGCTGCTCAATACCGCCTTCGGCGTGGCCTCGGTCAAGCGCGAATGGCTCAATGTGGCCAGTACGCTCGAAGTGAAGCCGCTGCGCCGTGCGTTCCGCGTGATATTGCCCGCGGCTGCGCCCACCATTCTCACGGGCATGCGCATCAGCATGAGCATTGCGTGGCTCGTCATCGTGGCGGCTGAAATGCTGGTGGGCGGCACGGGCATCGGCTATTTCGTGTGGAACGAGTGGAACAACCTCTCGCTCACCAACGTGATCTTCGCGATTCTGGTGATCGGCGTCGTCGGCATGCTGCTGGACCAGGCCTTTGCCGGACTGCAGCGAAAGGTGACCTATGTGGAGTGATCGATCGGCACAAGGCGCCCTCATGACAGCTGTTCCCAACCCATCGTCCGCTACCAGCGGCTTCCTGCGCATCGAGGGGCTTGCCAAAGCCTTCGCGCCCGCGCGGCCGGTGTTCGCCAACGTGTCGTTCACGCTCGATCGCGGCGAGTTCGTCTGCATCATCGGCCACTCGGGCTGCGGCAAGACCACCATCCTCAATGTGCTGGCCGGGCTCGACCAGGCCAGCGCCGGCCACGTGTTCATGGACGGCCGCGAGGTGGCCGGCCCGGGCCTGGAGCGCGGCGTGGTGTTCCAGAGCCACGCGCTCATGCCGTGGCTTACCGTGCGCAAGAACATCGCCTTTGCCGTGAGCTCGCGCTGGCCCGACTGGTCGGCCTCGCAGGTCGATGTACAGGTGCGGCGCTTCGTGGCGATGGTTGGCCTGGAAGCCGCCATCGACAAGAAGCCATCGCAGCTTTCGGGGGGCATGAAGCAGCGCGTGGGCATTGCGCGCGCCTTTGCCATCCAGCCCAAGATGCTGCTGCTCGACGAGCCCTTCGGCGCGCTCGATGCCCTCACGCGCGGCACCATCCAGGACGAGCTGATGGCCATCGTGCGCCAGACGCAGCAAACCGTCTTCATGATCACGCACGACGTGGACGAAGCCATCCTGCTGGCCGACCGCATCCTGCTGATGACCAACGGCTCCGAGCAGCCCGGTGGCGGCTGGCGCCCCGGCAACATCGCCGAGACCGTGGTCAACCCGCTGCCGCGCGAGCGCACGCGCGCCTCGCTGCATCACCTCGACGGCTACTACGCGCTGCGCAACCACATCGTCGACTTTCTCGTCACGCGCGCCAAGGCGTCGTGAGTTTCACTTCACTCATTCCATCCAACTCGATCAGGAGCAAACCCGCATGAACCGCAACGACGTTACCGAGAAGATCATCACCGTGAAGGTGTCCAAGGGCATTCAGTGGGCCGACGTGGCCAGGAAAGTGGGCCTCTCCAAGGAGTGGACCACCGCCGCATGCCTGGGGCAGATGACGCTCGACGACAAGCAGGCGAAGATCATCGGCAAGATCTTCGGCCTGACCGTGGAGGAGCAGATGTGGCTCAAGGTCGTGCCCTACAAGGGCTCGCTGCCCACGCCCGTGCCGACCGATCCGCTCATCTACCGCTGGTACGAGGTGGTGAGCGTCTATGGCACCACCATCAAGGAACTGATCCATGAAGAGTTCGGCGACGGCATCATGAGCGCCATCGACTTCAGCATGGACATCCAGCGCCAGGCCGACCCGAAGGGGGACCGCGTCAACGTGGTGCTGTCGGGCAAGTTCCTGCCCTACAAGACCTACTGACCCGCGGCCGTTCGGAAGTTCGGAAGACGCGGCCCCTCAGAAGGCCGCGTGCTCGGCCGGCTTCGGCCGCCACGCCGGGCGTCGGGGCGCCGAGATGCTGCCGCCTTCGATGGCGCCTGCAATCGAGCGTGCCACGGCTTCCACTGGCACCGCGATGCGCCGCCGCGTGACCATGCGCTCGAAGGTGCTGCAGGCGGCGATGCGGTCGGCCAGCGTGTTGTCAGCTTCGCTCACATCGGGGCGCACCACCGTCACGCGCACCCGTCCGGCATGCTCCTGCCGCAGCCCTTCTGAGATGGCGTCCACCGCGTACTGCGTGCCGCAATACACCGCCGAACTCGGCGACACGCCGTCCGCGGGCACCGGCGCCACGTTGACGATGTGGCCCCAGCCCTGTTCCTGCATCGTCGGGAGCACCGCCGCAATGCCCAGCAGCACGCCGCGCAGGTTCACGTCGATCATCAGTTCCCATTCGTCGATCTTGCGCGTCCACAGCGGCGAGCGCGGCATGACGCCCGCGGCGTTCACCAGCACGTCGATGCGGTCGTGCGTCTCGAGGGCGAACTCGGCAAACGCTTCCACGTCGGGCCGGTAGGTCACGTCGAGCCGCTGGAAGCTCGCCGTTCCGCCGGCCGCCGTGATTTCTTCCACCAGTGCTTCGAGCTGGTGGGTGCGCCGCGCGCCGAGCACCACCTTGGCGCCGCGCCGCGCCAAGAGCCGTGCAGCCGCTGCGCCAATGCCACCGCTTGCGCCCGTGATGAGGACGACTTTTTCCTGGATTGCGCTCATAAGAAACTCCTCGTGCTGGTCTGTTTGAACCATGGCGCAACGCTGCGCCGGCATGGTGACAAGTCTCGCGCGGATGGCGCCTCGGGCGTTAGACGAATCGAACGGCGTTCTTGCCTGATTCTGCAAAACGCGCGTCTTGGGGCTCAGCGCCGCGGTGTACTTTCGCGGTAGAGCACCATGCCGGCGTGGTACAGCACGCCGTCGCGAAAGTCGCCATCGGCCGTAAAGCCTGTGTCGTCGACGTAGTCGATGTGATCGCCGCGCAACGTGTAGCGGCCCTGGTAGGCGCTGCGGCGGTTGCCGCGCGCCTCGTCGTAGCGGCCGCCCGGCAGCAGTTCATGGCGGATGTAGCCGTCCTTGGTGACCCACATGCCGACATAGCGGTTCTGATCGGTCGGCGCGCGGGCCGGTTCGGTTTGCGAATGCGATGGCGCCGAAGCCATCGCCAGGGAGAGCGAGAGTGCGGCCAGGGTGCTGCCGCCGCGGTGCGTGGTGGTGCCGGTGGACATGGTGTGCGCCTTTCTTTCGATGGTGTGGATCGATCGGCCGGTTTGGCTTTTCGTGCCAGTCCATTGTGAAAAGAGCACCCCTGCGAGCGTTATCCGCTTCGTGTCGATTTTTTGCCCAATTCTGCGGAAGTCTGCGGAAGAATAGAGCGCCCCGAGGCTCACCCTTGAAAACCTCCAGACCCCGAACCATGCACATCGCTTTGGGAGTCGCCGCATTCGCAGCGTTGCTCGTGCTGGCGGGCATCGTCTACGAGCGCCTGGGCCAGTACCGGGCCGCGCGGGACTTTCCTCCGCCCGGAACAATGGTCGACATCGGCGGCCGGAAGATCCAGCTGGATTGCCGGGGCTCGGGCTCTCCCACGGTCGTGTTCGAGGCGGGGCTGAGCGTCGAAGGTTCGCTGAGCTGGACCGCCGTGCAGCCGAAGATCGCCGCCCACACGCGCGCCTGCGCGTACAGCCGCGCGGGCCTGATGTGGAGCGATTTCTCGAGCGGCCCCCACAGCGCCAGGCAGGTGGCGCAAGACCTTCATGCGGCGTTGACCAAAGCCGGCGAGCGCGGTCCCTTCGTGCTGGTCGGCCAGTCCATCGGAGCGCTTTACGCGATGGGTTTCACGAGGCACTTCGGCCCGGAGGTCGCGGGACTTGTCTTCATCGATCCCTCGCATCCCGATCAAGTCGAGCGCGTGGCGGGCTTCATGACCGAATCGCGTTCCATGTTGTCCCGGGTCGGCGTGGCGCTGGCCTGGACCGGTCTGCTGCGCGCGGCGGCCCCGGTGCTTCTGCCTCGGCCGCCGCACCGGACTGCACGCGATGCAGAGGCCATATGGGCTTACGCGCCCAAGTCATTGACTACGCAGCTCGCGGAGAGCGATTCGACCGACAGTACGCTTGCCGAGACCCGGGACTTTCAGGATCTGGGTAACCGCCCGCTGGTGGTGCTCACGGCAATGGCTCCCTACACCGCGGCCGAACTCCGGGGAATGAAGATCACGCCGGAGCAAGGAAGGCAGGTCCAGGCCATCTGGAAGCAGCTGCATGAAGAGCAGGCGACCTGGTCGTCTCGAAGCACCCACCGGGTGCTGCCGAATTCAGGGCACAACATCCAGCTCGAAGATCCGGATGCCGTGGTCGATGCGGTGCTGTCGGTGGTGCGTGCGGTGCGCGCGGGCGGAACTGCCGAGGCCCCGTAACGACCCCGCTGCAGCGGACCGATTCACGACGATGTTGTTACTCCCCGCTGCGCTCCGGGGTGAATAGAGTTGCCTTGCGGCGCCGCCCGAAGTGCGCCTCAAGGACTGGCGATGACCCGCAAGAGAAGCGAAGACCTCATGAGCTGCGCACAGCAAGCTCCCGGCCGAGTTGCAATGGCGCTCGAAATCCATGAAAGCATTGCGGCATGCAATGAACACCTTGCGCGGGGCAACGACGTCCATGCGCTCACGGCGGCGCTGATGTTGCCTTGCTACCTGGCCGAGTTCAGGAACCTGGTGTTGGGGCTGACCGAGGTGGAGGAGAACGAACTCAGGTCCGTTCTCGCAAGCTATTCCTTGGCTTCCTCGATGGAGTCGTCCCACTCGGCGCCCAGCGCAACCCGAATGTGCGATGCCACGGCCGAGAGGCGTGCATCGGACACGGCCACAGGCGGCGCGTCGTCCAGGTGATTGGCAATGATTTGAAGCTCGGCAGCCGCCTGCGGCGAGTATTTCAATACCGAAGCCAGGCATGTAGTCAGCGCGAATATGCGGCTTTCCGCGGCTTCCAGGCGCCGGGTGACTGCGTCGAGGTCCATTTTTCTTCTCTGCCTCGCGCAGAGGCCGTAATAGGAAACCTCTACCCTACGTCCTGCCGGTGGCCAAATATGTCGGCGAACATCCGGAGCGTGTGTCGGGCATCCCCCTGCCGGCGTCCCAGGATTGGTGCGCTCATCAATAGTGCGAGCCGATCTTCTCCGCGGCCCGTTCAGCCCGTTCAGCCCGTATATCCCGCCAACCTCGGCAGCAGCAGCACCATGTCCGGCCACACCGTCACCAGTGCCAGCGCGCCCAGCATCACCATGAGAAAGGGAAAGGTCTCGCGGATCAGCACCATCAGGGACACATTCGCGATCTTGGCCATCATGAACAGCAGCAGGCCGTAGGGCGGCGTCACCAGCCCGATCATGATGTTCAGCACCGCCATCACGCCGAAGTGCACGGGGTCGATGCCCAGCGCGGTGGCGGTCGGCAGCAGCACGGGCAGCATGATCAGGATGATGGTCGAGCCCTCGAGGAAAGCGCCCAGCACCAGCAGCAGAACATTCACCAGCAGCAGGAATCCGAGCGGCGACAGCTCGAGTCCCTTCATTGCAGTGCTGAGCGTCGCTGGAATGTTCTCTGACGTGATGACGTAGTTGAACACCATCGCGCCGGCAATGAGCATGCCGATGGAAATGCTCATTCGCGCACTGGAGAGCAGCGACTGGTACAGGTCCGCCCAGCGCATGCTGCGATACAGGCCTACCGAGATGAGCAGCGCATACGCGGCGGCAATGCCCGCCGCCTCGGTGGGCGTGGTCACGCCGCTGTACAGGCAGCCCAGCAGGATGACCGGCAACATGAGGGCCGGCAGCGCCTCGCGCGTGATGCGGGGCATTTCGCGCAGCGGCACCCTCGGCTCGACCGGAAAGCGGCGCCGGCGCGCCAGCACGTAGATGAGGCCCATCTGCACCACGCCCAGCAGCAGGCCCGGCAGCACGCCGGCAATGAACAGGTAGCCAATCGAAGTTCCGGACACCAGCGCATACAGCACCAGGGGAATGGAAGGCGGCAGGATCGGCCCGATCACGGACGACACGGCGCTCAACGCCGCGGCAAAGCCCGGCGTGTACTTGCCGTCCTTGGTCATCATCTCCTGCATCAGCTTGCCCGAGCCCGCCGCGTCGGCCAGCGCCGAGCCCGACATGGTGGCGAACACGATGCTCTGCAGCACGTTCACCTGCGCCAGGCCCCCCGGAAAGCGCCCCACGATGGCATTGCAGAAGCGCAGCAGCCGGTCCAGGATGCTGCCCGAGCTCATGATGGTGGCCGCAAGGATGAACAGCGGAATGGCCAGCATCAGAAAGCTGGAGTAGGTGCCGTTGAGCAACTGCTCCGCCGCGGCGCCCATGTCCATGCCCTTGAGGTACAGGTAGAGAACTGAGCCGCCGATCATTGCGTGGCCGATGGGCACGCCCAGGAGACTGAGCGCCACGATGACGTAGAGCGCCAGCGAAAAAGGACTGGTGAAATTCACAATGCGGATGAGGAAGAAGAGGGTGGTTCGTCCGTCAGCGGCGCGGGCCCGCGAACGAGTTGGCGCAGGCTCCGGGCAATCACGGCCACGACGAAGACCAGGTAGATGGCGTACATCACGTCCATGCGAATGCCCAGGTACGAGCTCTTCTCGACCTTCATGAAGCTCACGTAGGCGTACGAGGCCGGCAGCGACATGCCGAACAGCACGATCACGCCCAGCGCCGCAATGGCGCCGACGGCACGGCGCATGCGCGGGCCGGCATTCGCGGCGACGAAGTCCATGCGGATCTCGTCGGAATCCTTCAGCACGAAGGCCGCGCCCCAGAGCACCAGCCACAGCCACGCCGCCAGCGAAACCTCCGAGGTCCAGCCCACCGGCCAGTTGAACAAATAGCGCAATGCGATCTGCACGATGAACGCGACGAAGATCACTCCCAGAAACAATGCCGCCACCGCTTCGGCGAAGCGGTGCAGCAACGACAGCACACGGTCGAACATGGCTTTGGGGTTACTTCATGGCGTTGATCTTGTCGAGCATGCCGGGCGGCCAGTTCTTCGCATCGTCCGAGGCCAGGTAGGCCTTCTGCGCGTGGTCGCGAAAGGCGTTGATGTTGGGCACATACACCTCCAGGCCCAGCTTGCGGAAGCTCTCGGCCAGCTCGGCCTCGCGCTTCTGGTGCTCGGCCGTGCTCCAGGCAATCGCCTTGTCCGCGGCAGCCTGAAAGCTGCGCTGCTTTGCGGGCGGCATGGCCTGCCAGGTCTTCATGTTCACCGTAAGCAGGTCGAAGGCCACCAGGTGCGAGGTCAACACGATCTGCGACATCACCTCATTGAACTTCATGTTCTGAACATTGGGCAGCGGGTTGTCCTGCCCGTCGATGGCGCCCGTCTGCAGGCCGGTGTAGGTTTCCGCGTAGGCCATGGGGGTGGGGTTGGCGCCGAGCGAGCGCCCCAGCATCTGCCAGGTGTCGCCGGGCGGCATGCGCAGCTTCACGCCGGCCAGGTCGGCGGGCGTGCTGATGCGCTTCTTCGTCTTCAGGCCCACATGGCGCGTGCCGAAGAAGGTCGGCCCGAGGATCTTCACCTTCACCTGGTCTTCCACCATCTTCTTCATCTGCGCACCCAGGTCGCTCGCGAAGAACTTGCTCAGGTGATCGGGGTCGCGGAACAGGTAGGCCGAGGTCAGCAGCGACCAGGCCGGCACCTGCTTGGAAATATCCTGCGGCGCGATGTTGCCCATCTCCAGGTTGTCGCGCTGCAGGGCGACGAGTTCCGTGCCCTGGCGGAACAGCGTGGAGTTCAGGAACAGCTCGACCTTGTAGTCGGCCTCGATGTCCTTGGCGAACATCTTCATCATGTCGGCGCGGATGTCCTTGTCCGAAAACACCGCGGCAAACCGCAGCGTGGGCTGCGCCTGGGCGCCGGCCGGCAAGACGGCGCCGGCGGCCAGCGCGGCCCCTGCGCCCAGCAGCGTGCGGCGATCGATGGAAAAGGTCATGGTGGTCTCCTGTCGTGTTGTGATGATGAAGCGGGAACTCGGGGAACTCAGGCCGCCGGCGCGGCCGCCAGGCGCTGCGCCAGCGCCCGGATCGCCAGCTCGTAGCCGAACGGGCCAAAGCCGCAGATCACGCCCGTGGCGGCCAGCGAGACCAGCGAATGCTGATAGAGCGCGTCGCGGCGGTGAATGTTGGTGATGTGCACTTCGGCGATGGGCTGATCCAGCGTCTTGAGCGCGTCGAGCAGCGGAATCGATCGGAACGACAGCCCCGCGGGGTTGATGACGACGGCCGCGGCGCGCTCGCGGGCCTCTTGCACCCAGTCCACCATCACGCCTTCGTGGTTGGTCTGGCGAAACTCGCAGTCCAGGCCCAGCTCACCGGTGACGCCGCGGCACAGCTGCTCCACCTGCGCCAGCGTGGTGCTGCCATACAGGTGCGGCTCGCGCACCCCCAGCAGGTTGAGGTTGGGGCCGTTAAGGATGTAGACGATGGAACTCATGCGGCCGATTCTTCGGCGCGGCCACGAAAGACTTTCCAAACTGGAAACTGCTTTCATAATGCAGGATATGAGCATCTCACTCGACCGCGGCCTCTCCATGGTGGAGCACCTTGCACGGCATCCGCAGGGGCTGCCGCTCACGCTGCTCGCGTCGGAGCTCGACATTCCGCTTGGCGCCTGCCACCGCTTGCTGGCCGACCTGCAGCGCTGCGGCTACGTTCGCCAGACGCGCAAGCAGGGCGACTATGTGCTGACGACCAAGGTGGTGTCGCTGGGCCTCGGCTTCCTGAGCGGCGCCGGCATCGTGAACATTGCCGAGCCGCTGCTGGAGCGGCTCGCGCAGGCATCGGGCGAACTGGTGCGCCTTTCGATCGTGGATGAAGACCGCCTCACCTGGGTCGCCAAGTCGCAGGGCACGCGGCAGGCGGGGCTGCGCTACGACCCCGACATGGGCATGGATGCGCGCCTGTCGTGCACGTCTTCCGGCCACGCGTGGCTGATGACGCTGAGCGACGAACGCGCACTGGAGCTGGTCTCGCGCCAAGGCTTCGGCACGCCGGCGGAATACGGTCCGAAGGCGCCGACCACCATCCGCGCGCTGCTGGGCTTTTTGCATGCGGCGCGGGTGCGCGGCTACGCGATGATCGACGAGGTCTTCGCGCCCGGCATGGCCGCCATGGCGGCGCCGGTGTTCCGCCGCAAGGAAGTGATCGGCGTCATCAGCATTGCCGGGCCGCGCACGCGCCTTGGCAGCGAGCGCATGCATGAGCTGGCGCCCGCGCTGCTGGCCGCAACGGCCGAGCTCGGGCCGATCAGCAACGCGTCGAGCCTGTTCGGCCGCCCTTCGCTGGGCAAGGGCTGAGCGGCGCGACCCGGCTTGCCAGACCCGGCTTCTCAGTAAGGCGGCGCCTTGCGCGCCCGCTGCTCGCGCGCGGCGTCGGTCCACCACGCGAGGTCGTCGGCAAAGCGGCCGAATGAGCGCTGGAGAGATTCGCCCGCACTGCCCGTGGGCTTGCCGTCCGCGTCGAGCGTTTGCGAGATCGGCCCGACGGCGAGCGTGCTCGAGACGACGACCATGCCCATCTCCGACAGGATCGAATGCCACACGGTGCCCGAGCGCACGCCTGAAAACCGGCCGGCCGAATAGCTGGCAACGGCAGCAGGCCGCCAGAACCATTCTTCTAGGAAGTGGTCGGTGAGGTTCTTCAGGCCGGGCTGCGGGCCCCAGTTGTATTCGCCCGTCACGAAGACGAAGGCGTCCGCGCCGCGGATCTTCTGCGCCAGCGCTTCCATGGGGGCGGGCGCGGTGCCCTTGGGGTACTCCTTGTACATGCGGTCGAGCATGGGCAGGCCCACCGCCTGCGCGTCGATCAGTTCGGCCTCGGCACCTCGCGCGCCGAGGCCCGCCACCAGGTAGTCGGCCAGGCGAATGCCCATGCGGTCCGACCTGTAGGAACCGTAGAACACCAGGATCTTGTCAGCCATTCGTCGCTCCGTTGTCGAGGCCGGGCGGCCACGGGCGAAGGCTACAACATTGGCAGGTCGGCGCATTTGGTAGCAGCATCTTTCGAATCCTCTGGCTACCATTCCGGCATGAACAAGCCGCCTGCTTTTTGCACTGCCGCCATGGTGCTTGCCGCATCGGCCGGCCATGTGTTCGCCGCTCCCTCGGCGCAGGTGCTCGATGCGGTCAAGAAGCCGCAGTCGGTCGATCCGGACTGGCGCGCCCGCCTGTGCGCATTGCTGCCGCAGCCTTGCGACCCGCATGCGCTGGGCTTGTACCGGCTGCGCGGCGCCGCGGCAAACAGCTTTGCAGTGCTCTCGGCCGAGCCGCTGGCTATGGCGCGCATCAGGCGCGACAAGGACGCGAAGACCTGGCAGCTCGAGCGCCTGCACGACTTCAGCGCCTATGTGGCCGGCATGAAGAAAGACGCCGCAGCCGGCATGTCCGACACGCGCCTTTCGCTTGCACCGGCACTCTATCCGCTGGCCGAAGGGCAATGGGCCATGGCCGTGCTGCAGACCGTGTCCGAGATGTATTCGGGCGGCGGCGCCTCGTTCAGCAAGGCCGACTTCGTGCCGCTGGACGACACCCGGGCCGTGCACGAGGGGATTCCTTTTTCTTGCTCGAAGATGATCCGCGCCTGCTTCAGCGAAAAGGAATACAAGAGTTCGAAGCATTGCCACGACGAGAGCAACGGCAGCCTTCGCATTGCCTACGAAGAACCCAACAAGCCGGGCGGACCCTACAGCTGGCAATACACGTGGCTGCAGAGCGAGTGGCCCGCCAACACACCCGCCAGCGGCACCACCACCACGCGTCTTCACTTCACCGCCAAGACCACCGAAAGGGTGAGCTTCTGCGGCGGACCGCAGTAGCTTCGGTGCGCGTTTCCATCCGCGTGCGCCCCTGTGCGCACGCGCCCGAGTGGCACGCATTCTGCTTAGAAGAAAACATCCAGGAGAAATGCCGGCTCGGTGCTTCGAGTTAGTGCATTACCGAAGGCGACAGCCCGTAACGCTCAGGTCCCCAGACTGGATGAATGACTAACGCTGGAGAGCGCTGCCCGGCGTCCTGAACAAAAGGACTCCGAGGGCGGCCGCCGAAGGGGCAAGCCATGCGCGATGAGCGTGCATGGTGAATCTCTCAGGCCAAAGGACAGCAGGGGCATCTCGCGCAGTGCGCGGGGTGGCCTTGCGCGCTTCCGGAGCCTTCTTCTTCATGACCTTTGCCAGAGCGCACCGCGCATCGTTCCCTTCTTCATCGGGTGTGCCGAGGCCTGCGCACGCACGCAGGCGCCTGCCCGAATCGCCCCCCCGTTTTTCGCTGACTTTCCTCACGATTTTTTCAACTGGAGAACCGAAGATGCTGTCGAAACGAAACCTGAAAGCCGTTGTCGTGGGCGCCATGCTCGCTATTGGCGTTGCAAGCGCGTTCGCACAAGAGGCGGGCAAGGTGCTGCGGGTGGTGCCCCAGTCCGATCTGAAGATTCTCGATCCGATCTGGACCACCGCGTTCATTACGCGCAACCATGGCTATGCCGTGTACGACACGCTGTTCGGTGTGGACGAGCAGGGCAAGGTCAAGCCGCAGATGGTCGACAAGTACACCACCAGCGCCGACGGCAAGACCTGGACGTTCACGCTGCGCAAGGGCCTGGAATTTCATGACGGCAAGCCGGTGACCTCGGAAGACGTGCTGGCGTCGCTCAAGCGATGGGGCCAGCGCGACGGGCTGGGGCAGAAGATGTATGCGGCGCTCGACAAGGCCGAGGCCGTCGACGCCAACTCATTCAAGCTGGTTTTCAAGGACACCTTCGGCATGGTGCTGGACGCGCTGAGCAAGCCCTCGTCGAACCCGCCTTTCATCATGCCGGCGCGCGTGGCCGCCACGCCGCCCGACAAGCAGATCGACGACGCCACGGGATCGGGCCCCTACATCTTCAAGAAGGACGAGTACCGCCCGGGCGAGAAGATCGTGTACCTGAAGAACGCCAAATACGTGCCCCGCGCCGAAGCGCCCTCGGGCACGGCGGGCGGCAAGAACGTGTATGTGGACCGCATGGAATGGGTCATCCTGAAAGATGCGCAAACGCAGGCCAACGCGCTTGCCAACGGCGAGGTCGACATGATCGAGTGGCTGCCGCCCGAGCAGTACACGGCGCTGAAGGGCAACACGTCCATCACGGTCGACAACCCGATTCCGAAGGGCTCGTTCGCGCTGCACCTGAACCACGTCATTCCGCCCTTCGACAACCCGAAGATCGCGCAGGCCGCCATCATGGCCATCAACCAGGAGGCGCTCATGCGCGCCCAGATGGTGCATAAGGAGCTCTACAACAGCTGCGCATCGGTGTACCCGTGCGGCACGATCTTCTCCAGCGACAAGACCGGCTACTTCACCGGCAAGCCGCAGTTCGAGAAAGCCAAGGCCCTGCTGAAGGATGCCGGCTACGACGGCAAGCCCGTGGTGCTGATGTACCCGGCCGACTTTGCACTGCTCAACAAGTTTCCGCCCGTGATGGCGCAGCTGCTGAAGCAGGCCGGCTTCAATGTCGACATGCAGTCGATGGACTGGCCCACGCTGGTGACGCGCCGCGCCAAGAAAGACCCGGTCGACAAGGGCGGCTGGAATCTCTTCATCACCGGCTGGGGCATTGCCGACAACATGAACCCGATGTTCTATGCGCCGCTCACGGGCAACGGCGAGAAGGGCTGGTTCGGCTGGGCCACCGACGAGAAGCTGGAGCAGCTGAAATCCGACTTCCTCGCGACGGCCGACGAACCCCGGCGCAAGGAGCTGGCCACGGCCATCCAGCAGCGCGTGTACGACACCGGCATCTACGCGCCCATCGGCGAATACAAGCCGCTCACCGCCTACCGCAAGGCTGCGGTGAGCGGCGTGGTGCGCTCGCCCGTTGCCGTGTTCTGGAACATCAAGAAGAACTGACGGGCGCTCTTTTCTGGAAACCCCATGCTGATCTTCCTTGCGCGCCGAATCCTGTCGACCGTGCCGGTGCTCGTCATCGTTGCGCTGATCGTGTTTCTCATGCTCCGGCTGGCGCCCGGCGATCCGGCGGCCGCCATCGTGGGCGACAGCGGCACCAGCGAGAACATCGCCAAGGTGCGCGAGCAACTGGGGTTGAACGAATCGCTCCCCGTGCAGTTTCTGCACTGGAGCGGCCGCTTGCTGCAAGGCAACCTGGGCGAGTCCTACTTCATGAAGAAGACGGTGGTGGAGCTCATCGGCCAGCGCATCGAGCCGACGGTGTCGCTCGCGGCGGTGACGCTGGTGGTCACCATCCTCATCGCGGTGCCGCTCGGGGTTGTTGCGGCCTGGCGGCACGGCGGCTGGCTCGACCGCATGCTGATGGGCTTTTCGGTCATGGGCTTTTCCATACCGGCGTTCGTGATCGGCTATGTGCTCATCTGGATCTTTGCGCTGCACCTGCAGTGGCTGCCGGTGCAGGGCTACCAGCGGCTGAGCCAGGGGCCGCTGCCCTGGATCAAGCACCTCATCCTGCCGTCGATCACGCTGTCGATCATCTATGTAGCGCTGATTGCGCGCGTCACGCGTGCGGCCGTGGCCGAGGCCATGACCGAGGACTACATCCGCACCGCGCGCGCCAAAGGCATCTCGGAAAAGCGGGTGCTCATGCGGCATGCGCTTGCCAACGCGGCAATCCCCATCGTCACGGTGATCGGCATCGGCATTGCACTTCTGATCGGCGGCGTGGTGGTTACCGAAACCGTGTTCGCCATTCCGGGCCTCGGCCAGCTCACGGTGGATGCGGTGCTGTCGCGCGACTTTCCGCTGATACAGGGCATCACGCTGTTCTTTTCAGTCGTCTATGTGCTGGTCAACCTGCTGATCGACCTGAGCTACCTGGTGTTCGATCCGCGCATTCGCTATTGAGGCGCAAGAAGAAGCAAACACATGACCGATTCACTTGCCACTCCCATGCCTGCAGGCGAAGCCATCGTCGAACCATTGCCGCCGCCCAGGCGCCGGTCGCTGCTCAAGCGCATCCTGGCCGACTGGTCGGTGCGCGCCGGCGGCGGCGTGCTGATGCTGCTGGTGCTCATCTCGCTTGCCGCGCCATGGCTCGGCACCATCGACCCGACCGCCATCGACCCCGGCAGCGGCAACCTCTTGCCCGGCACGCGCGGCGAGTTCAACAGCCTGGCGGGCGACATTTTCGAGCACCTGTTCGTCATGGGCACCGACAGCCTGGGCCGCGACATCTGGAGCCGCACGCTCTACGGTGCGCGCGTGTCGCTCACCGTGGGCGTGTCAGTGGCCGTGCTGGCGGTGGTGTTCGGCATGCTCGTCGGCTTGCTGGGCGGCTACTTCCGGCGGCTCGACAGCGCGATCATGCGGCTGATGGACGGCGTCATGGCCATCCCCGGCATTCTGTTTGCGATCAGCCTGGTGGCGCTGTTCGGCGGCAAGCTGCTGACAGTGGTGGTGGCCATTGCGGTGCCCGAGATTCCGCGCGTGGCACGCCTCGTGCGCTCGGTGGTGCTCACGGTGCGCGAAGAGCCGTATGTGGAAGCGGCCATTGCGCTGGACACGCCGACGTGGAAGATTCTTGTGCGCCACATCCTGCCGAATGCCATTGCGCCGCTCATCATTCAGGCGACCTATGTGTGCGCCTCGGCGATTCTTGTCGAAGCCATCCTGTCGTTCCTCGGCGTCGGGCTGCCGGCCGACATGGCGACCTGGGGCAACATCATGGCTGAGGGCAGGGCGCAGTTCAACCAGTTCCCGCACAACGTGCTGTTCCCCGGTATCTTCCTGGCGCTCACGGTGCTGGCGGTCAACATCCTCGGTGACGGGCTGCGCGACACGCTCGACCCCAAGTTCAACAAGCGCGGGGGCTGAACATGACGCAAGCACCTGTTCTTTCCGTTCGCGACTTGGCCATTTCGCTTCCGCGCGGCGGCGATCGGCCGCATGCGGTCGACAAGATTTCCTTTGACGTGCCGCCCGGCAAGATCGTGTGCCTGCTCGGCGAGTCGGGCTCGGGCAAGTCGGTCATCGCCAATGCGGTGATGGGGCTGCTGCCTTCGGCCCTGGTGCCGGTGCGCGGCGCCATCGAACTGCAGGGCGAGAACCTGCTGGCCGCAACGCCCGCGCGCCTGCGCCAGCTGCGCGGACCGTCGATGGCCATGGTGTTCCAGGAACCCATGACCGCGCTCAACCCGGTAATGACCTGCGGTGCGCAGATCGACGAAATGCTGGCGCAGCACGTGCAGATGGGCTCGGCCGAGCGGCGGCAAAAAATCATGGCCATCATGGCGCGCGTTCGGTTGCCGGAGCCCGAGCGCATCTACGCTTCGTATCCGCACCAGCTTTCGGGCGGGCAGCGCCAGCGCATCGTGATTGCGATGGCGCTCATCCTGAAGCCCGTGCTGCTCATCTGCGACGAGCCGACCACCGCGCTCGACGTGACCACGCAAGCCGAGATCTTGCGGCTCATTCTCGAACTGCAAACCGAGAACGGAACGGCCGTGCTCTTCATCACGCACGATTTCGGCGTAGTTGCGGAAATTGCCGACGAGGTGGTGGTGCTGGAGCTGGGCGCCATGATCGAGAAGGGCGACAAGATGGCGGTGCTCACGGCCCCGCGCGAGCCCTACACGCGGATGCTGCTCGATGCCGTGCCCGAGCTCTCGCCGCCGCGCCGGCCGCCGGTGGTGGACAACTATCCCCTGCTCAACGCGGTGAACATCTGCAAGACCTACATCACGGGCAGCTGGCCCGGCAAGCGCCGCACGGTGAATGCGGCGCGCAACGTGTCGCTCGAAGTGCGGCCCGGCGAAACCGTGGGCATCGTGGGTGAATCGGGCTCGGGCAAGTCGACGGTGGCGCGTTGCATCGCGCGGTTGATCGACCCGAGCTCGGGCGACATCTTTGCAGACGGCCGCTCGGTGGCGCATGTCAAAGGGCGCGCGCTGTCGCCGTTCCGGCGCACGGTGCAGGTGATTTTCCAGGACCCGTACCGTTCGCTGAATCCGCGGCAGACCGTGGGTGCCTCGATCGTCGAAGGCCCGGTCAACTTTGGAACGCCCTACGAGCAGGCGTGGGCGCGCGCCGAAGAGCTGATGCGCCTTGTGCGCCTTTCACCCGATGCGCTGCGCCGCTACCCCAGCGAGTTTTCGGGCGGCCAGCGGCAGCGCATCTCGATTGCGCGCGCGCTGGCCTGCGATCCCAAGGTGCTGATTGCCGACGAGGCCGTGTCGGCGCTCGACGTCTCGGTGCAGGCGCAGATCCTTCGGTTGCTCGACGAGATCCAGCAGCGGCTGAAGATCGGCATTCTCTTCATTACCCACGACCTGCGCGTGGCCAGCCAGATCTGCGACAGCGTGCTTGTCATGAGCCAGGGCGAGATCGTGGAGCGCGGTTCGGTGCGCGACGTGTTCTTCGCGCCCAGCCACGACTACACGCGCAAACTGCTGGCAGCGGCGCCGGGCCGCGACTTTGCCTTTGCACGCAGCTGAAATTCTTCGTTCCCACGTTCAAGAAAAAAGGGATTCCATGAAAGTCTTCATCGCCGGTTTCCAGCACGAGACCAACACTTTCGCGCCCAGCAAGGCGGACTGGGCCGCATTCAACGCCGGCTCGAGCTTTCCTCCGTACCGGCGCGGCACAGAGATCATTGCCGCCTACGCGGGCAAGAACATTCCCATCGGCGGCTTCATCGATGCGGCGCGCGAGAACGGCTGGTCGCTCGTGCCGTCGGCATGGGCAGGTGCCACGCCGTCGGCCCACGTAACCGAAGACGCGTTCGAGCGCATTGCGGGGGCCATCACCGAAGACCTGGCCGCCGCGCTCGCGCAGGGCGGCATCGACGCGGTGTATCTCGACCTGCATGGCGCGGCCGTCACCGAGCATCTTGAAGACCCCGAAGGCGAACTGATTGCGCGCATCCGCAAGCTCGTCGGGCCCGACGTTCCCATCGTTGCGAGCCTTGATCTGCACGGCAACATCACGGCGCAAATGCTGGCCGAGGCCGATGCGCTGGCCACCTACCGCACCTATCCGCACGTCGACATGGCAGACACCGGGAAGCTGGCCGCCCGGCTGCTCGCGCGCCGCATTGCACGCGGCACGCGAGAGCCGCTGCATGCGCGGCGGCTTTCCTTTTTGCTGCCGCTCAATGTGCAATCGACCATGATCGAGCCGGCCGCCTCGGTGTACCGGCTGCTCAAGGAGCTGGACGAAAAGCACGATGCGGTGCTGAGCTTTGCCACCGGCTTTCCGGCTGCCGACATTGCCGAATGCGGCCCGGTGGTGTGGGGTTATGGCGACGACGCGGGTGCCGCCGTTGCCACGCTGTTCGAGCGCATCGACCAGCCACGCTCTCAATGGCGGCTCGAAGTGCTGGAGCCGCGCGCCGCGGTAGCCCGTGCGCTTTCGCTGGCCGAAGGCGCCGGCAAGCCGGTGGTCATTGCCGACACGCAGGACAACCCCGGCGCAGGCGCGGACAGCAACACTTCGGGCATGCTGCACGCGCTGCTGGCCGAAGGCGCGGGCAAGCGCTACCCGGGCAAGATCGCGCTCGGCCTGATGTTCGATCCCGCCGCCGCGGCGGCCGCCCACGAGGCGGGCGTGGGCGCGCAGATCCGCATCGGCGTGGGCACCTCGGTGCCGACCTGGGGCGGCAGGTTCAGCGACAAGCCGGTGGAAGGGCTGTTCACCGTGCGGGCGCTGAGCGACGGCGTCGTGACCTTCAAGGGCCCGATGTTCCGGGGCGGCGCGGTGCAGTTGGGCCCGAGCGCCTGCCTCGAGATCGATGGCGTGCTGATTGCCGTGGGCAGCGGCAAGAGCCAGATGCTCGACCGCGAGCTGTTCCGCTTCGTCGGCATCGAGCCGGAGGCGATGAAGGTGCTGGTCAACAAGAGCTCCGTGCACTTTCGCGCCGACTTCGCGCCCATTGCGAGCCACATTCTCGTGGCCAAGGCGCCCGGTCCGATGGCGGCCGACCCGGCCGACCTGCCGTGGACCCGGCTGCCCGCCTCGATGGCGCTGCAGCCCTGAGCAGACCTTCCGTCATCCATCCACCCATTCGCAACACGAGACCACGATGCCTCAAAGCGCCCAGCACTACCTCGAGTACATGAGAAAGAATGCCGCCGAATTCGTCACGGTGCGCCAGAAGATCCACCAGAACCCAGAGCTCGGCTTCGAGGAATTCGGCACCAGCGACCTGGTGGCCGAGCGCCTCACCGCCTGGGGCTATGACGTGGAGCGCGGCCTGGGCGTGACGGGGCTCGTGGGCCGCCTGAAGCGCGGCAGCGGAACGCGAGCCATCGGCATTCGCGCCGACATGGACGCATTGCCCATCGAGGAGAAGACTGGCCTTGCCTACCGCAGCGGACGGCCCGGGATCATGCATGCGTGCGGGCACGACGGCCACACCGCCATGCTGCTCGGCGCGGCCAAGTACCTCGCGCAGCACGGCGAGTTTTCGGGCACGCTCAACCTCATCTTCCAGCCGGCCGAAGAGGGCATGGGCGGCGCCGTGAAGATGATGGAAGACGGCCTGTTCGAAAAGTACCCGTGCGATGCGGTCTATGCCATGCACAACTCGCCGGGGCGCCGGCAGGGCGATCTGGTGTTTCGCGAGGGCGCGGCCATGGCCTCGTCGGACTACGCCACCGTCACGCTGACCGGCGTGGGCGGCCACGGCGCCATGCCGCACCGCACGGCCGACCCGATCGTTGCTGCGTCGAGCATCGTGATGGCGCTGCAGACCATCGTCTCGCGCAATGCCGATCCGCAAGAGATGGCGATCGTGACCGTGGGTGCCATTCACTCGGGCAAGGCCAACAACGTGATTCCCGAAACGGCGGTGCTCGAGATCAGCGTGCGTTCGCTCAACCGCGAAGTGCGCGTGCTGCTCGAAAAACGCCTGAAGGCCATCGTCACGGCCCAGGCCGAGAGCTTTGGGGTGAAGGCCCAGGTCGACTACCGCAAGGGCTATGCGGTGCTGGTGAACACGCCCGAAGAAACGGAGTTCGCACGCCGCATCGGCTACGAGCTGGTGGGCGCCGAACACGTCGAGCCGCAAGGCCCGGCGGTTACCGGCAGCGAGGACTTCGCGTTCATGCTCGAGAAGAAACCCGGATGCTATCTCTTCATCGGCAACGGCGCGACAGGCGAGCACGGCGGCTGCATGGTGCACAACCCGGGCTACGACTTCAACGACAGCAACCTGCCGATCGGCGCGGCTTACTGGGCGATGCTGGCCGAGAGCTACCTGCGATAGCGGGTAAAACAAATGCGGTGCGCCGGCCTCAGCGCCGCGGAACCGTCACCGCGCCCACATGCATCGTGCGCCCCGCGCCGAGGCCCGCAATCACCAGCGCAATGCCCAGCCCGATGAAGAGCCACGACGATGCGCGGAAGCTCCCGGTCCAGCCATGCAGCAAGCCGGCAAGCAGCGGGCCGCACGCGGCCACCATGTAGCCCACGCCTTGCGCCATGCCCGAGAGGTGCGCCGCCACATGCGAATCGGGCGAGCGCAGCACCATGAACGTGAGCGCGAGGGCAAAGGTGCCGCCTTGCGCAATGCCCAGCAGCACGGCCCAGAACCACACGCCGGAGAGCGGCGCAAACAGCATCGCCAGCATGGCGGCCAGGGTGAGCAGGGCCAGCCCCACGGCAAGGCCGCGCTGGTTGCGCAGCTTTACCGCCACCGCGGGAACGACGAGGCAGGTCACCACCTGCGTCATCACGGCGAGCGACACAACGTAGCCGGCGGTTTCGCCGCCGAGCCCGCGCTCGCGCAAGATCGGCGCGAGCCAGCCCATCACGATGTACGCGAGGGCCGACTGCAACCCCATGAAGAAGGTGACCTGCCAGGCCAGCCGGTCGCGCCAGAGCCCGCGCACGGTAAAGCCCGATTCGCTTGCCACCGGCTTCAGCGGCAGGGCCTGCGGCGCCCAGATCAGCGTGACGAGCAGGGCCGGCAGCGCCCACATGGCCAGCGCGGAGGTCCAGCCGCCGCCCAGTGCATGTTCGAGCGGTACCGTGAGCCCCGCGGCGCTGGCCGCGCCGCCGCACACCGCCATGGTGTAGAGGCCCATCATCAGCGCCGCCTGTCCAGCGAAGTCGCGCTTCACCAAGCCCGAGAGCAGCACGTTCGACACCGCAATGCCGCTGCCCGCAACGGCCGAAGCCACGAACAGCAGCGGGATGTTGCCGGTGCCGCGCAGCGCGGTGCCCACCAGGATGAGCAGCATGCAGCCGAGCAGCGTGCGCTCGGTGCCGAAACGCCGGCCCAGGCCCGGCGCCAGCGGCGCGAACACGCCCAGGCAGACGATCGGCAAGGTGGTCAGCAGGCTCGCGGCCGTGGCCGAAAGGCCGGTGGCCGCCATGATTTCGGGCAGCATCACCGAAAGGCTGGCAAACACTGGCCGCAGGTTGAAGGCAATCAGCACCACGCTCGCACCCAGCAGGATGCGGCGGGCCAGGCTCGGTGCCGGCGTGGGGTGCGGGGCGGGCATGCTGTCGGCCTCGGCGTCGATCAGCAGTTCACCGGCGGCCCGGTTCGTGGAGAAGGGCACTGCGCTCATCGGATGCCCTTCATGGCTCGGCTCGCGAGAGCGCGTCGATCATGGGTGCCATGAAAGCGCGAACTGCTTCCGCGGCGCGGTCGGGGTCGCGGCTGGCAATGGCTTCGACGATGGATTCGTGCGCCGCCTGGTCGGGTTCCGGCAGGCTGGTGCCGATCGAACTGCCGATGGTGTCCTTGATGTAGCCGGTAATGAAGCGGCAGGTTTCAGCCAGCGCCAGGTTGCCCGAAACGTCGACGATGGCCAGGTGGAAGTCCAGGTCACGCTGGATGAAGCTTGCGCCGCCATCGCTTGCGTCCGGCAAGCCGCGTTGGTCGAGCAGCGCCCTCAGGTTGCGCAGGTCCTTGGCGGTGTGGCGCACGGCGGCAAGCCGGGCGGCTTCTACCTCGAGCGCGCGGCGCACCTCGAACTGGTCGCGCAGGCTCGCGCGCCGCATCTTCTGCAAGTTGGCTGACGGGTCGAACCCCGAGCGCACATAGGTGCCGGAGCCCTGCCGCACTTCGAGCAGGCCGCGCGAGACCAGCGTTTTGACGGCTTCGCGCACGGTGCCGCGGCTCACGCCGAGAAGCAGCGCAAGCTGCGGTTCGATGGGAATGCGTGAACCGACGGCCCAGCGGCCGGCCGAAATTTCGGCGCGAATGCTGTTGGCGGCGCTGTCGGCCAGGGAGGTTCGGGGTGCTTGGGCCAGCATAGGAGTCAGAAAGGCCTATTCATTGAATCATTGGATGAATTGTCCGCCGGCTTCAATGCCGCAGTCGCAAGCAGGGGATTGCAGCTACCAGCTGCCGGATGCCCCGCCGCCGCTGCTGGAGCCGCCGCCCGATGAAGATGACGAAGACGACGACGAGGAAGAAGAGCTGCTGGAGGAACTGCTGCCGCTCCAGCCACTGTCGCCCGAGCTGTAGCGAACGCGGCCCGCGCCGTTCCCATTGCCGAAGGCGAGCGGAAGAAAGGCGAATGCCGATGTCACCACAGCCACCAACGTGAGCGGCATCCACATCGTGTCCTCTGCAATGCCCTGGAAGGCCGTCGCGCCCATCACGGCCATGGCACCGAGCACGAAAAGAAGGCGCAACCCGAAGCTGGCGAAGCTTGCGCGCCAGGCATTGCGCATGCCGAACGCCACGCCCGAGGCGAACGCAAGGCCGATCGTGGCGGCGAACAGATACATGGCGCCCTGCAGCAGCACGTCCGCTCCCACCCTGCGGGCCGCCACGACGAGCAGCACGATCAGCAGCACCGCGGCGGCGGTAACGCGCCGCGCCGTGCGCGAGCGGGCGCAGGCCATTCCCAGCCCGAAGCCGAGCGGGGCGGGCATCGTCGCAAGCATGAAAAGCATCACAGGTTCGCGCAGGATGACGGCGGCCGCCAGCGCAGGGGCCATGAGCATGCCGAACGACAGCTTCCAGTGGGAATGGGCGCGCAAGAAAGAATCCGGGGCCGGGGCGGCCGCGCGCCTGCGCTTCGGCTTGCCGGACCGCCGGCTGTGCCAGATGCCCACGCCAACGCTCCAGAGCAGAACGCCGAAGAGGGCCCAGCCCGCAGGCGTCACGCGGCCCATGCCGGTGGGGCCGCTTTCTTCCGGCTCTTCCTGTGCTTGCAGCGTGTGCTGTTCGTCCTCCGGCGTGTCCGGCTCGGCGATCATCATGGAGGGCTGCGTGCCGGCCCGCTGCGACAGCACCTGCAGCATCGCCTCGATGCCCTCCGCGAACTCGCCCTTGCGAAAGGCCGGCGTCATCTGCTCGTCGATGACGCGGGCGGCCTGTATGTCGGTGATGGCGCCTTCCAGGCCCGTGCCCACCTCAATGCGCATGCGGCGGTCTTTCAGCGCCACCAGCAGCAGCACGCCGTCGTCTTCTTGCTCGCGGCCCAGCTTCCAGGCGGCGAAGACACGCGTGGCGTACTGCTCGATCGAGTCTTCCCCGGTGGTCGGCACGATCAGTACCGCAAACTGCGCCTGGGTTTCGTTCTCGATGGATGCAATCTGCTGCCGCAAAGCCTCGGCTTGGGAGGGCTTCAGCGTCTTCGTCAGATCGACCACGCGCGACTGCATCGGCGGCACAGGCACCGGCTTGGCTTGCGCCGGCAAGGGCCACGCGAGCAATGCCGCCACATGCAGGCTCAACCACCACCAGAGCCGCAGAGCCCGTACCCCGCCGATGATCGCCTTCATCGGCGGGCGTTTTTCGCAACCACGCCTGCGCCGCGTACTTCGATCCTGCGCTGGTCGACCACCTTGCCCGTCGCGTCGACGAGTTCGATCACGTGGCGCCCCGGCCAGGGCAGCCATTGCGCGCTGTTGCCGCGCGCAAAGTGCTTGCCGTCGATGCGCCATTGCACGCCGCGGCCTTCGGACTCGAAGCGCACGCGCTGGTGCAGCGGCGGAATGTCCGGGTCGAGCGCGATGATGGTGCCGTCGACCGGCGCGATGATGCGCGCCGCCGCGGTGTTTGCCGCCGGCGTGCCCGCGCCGGTGTCGAGCGCAAAGAGCGGCTGCTCCGTGCCCTGCAGGAACCACTCGCTGCGCGCCGCTTCGAGCGGATTGCCGTCGGCGCCGGGACCGAAAGCCACGCGCGCCTCCACCAGGCCAGCGGGCGGCCTGGGCGCGCGGCTCGGCTCGCGTGCGTGCAAAAAGCGCATTACCTCGGCCCACACCGGGGCTGCGCCGCTGGTGCCGCTCACGTCCCACATCGACGCGCCGCTCGCGTTGCCGACCCACACGCCCACCGTGTAGCGCTGAGACCAGCCCACGGCCCAGTTGTCGCGCATGTCCTTGCTGGTGCCGGTTTTCACCGCGGTCCAGAAGCGCGTGGAAAGAATGCTGTCGAGCCCGAAGGTGCGCGTGCGCGCGTTCGCGTCGGACAGGATGTCGCCGACGATGAAGGCCGCGGCCGGGTCAAGCATGGGCGCGGCGGCGGATGCGTTGTCCCCAGCCTTGGCTTTTGTTGGCGAGGCCGCTGGCGGCGCGGCCGTGCGCGCCGTGAGCGTGGTCGTCTCGTAGCGCCCGCCGTTGGCCAGCATGCGATAGGCATTGGTGAGCGACAGCAGCGATACCTCGGCGCTGCCGAGCGCGAGGCTGTAGCCATAGTAGTCGCCGTTTTCGCGCAGCGGCAGCCCGGCCGCGCGCAACTGCCGCGCGAACGATTCGGGCGACACCATCACCAGCGTTCGCACGGCCGGCACGTTGAGCGATGCGGCAAGCGCCGTGCGCGCCGACACCGGCCCCTTGAACTGGCGGTCGTAGTTCTGCGGAATGTAGAGGCCGCTGGCGGTGTTGATCTGCGCCGACGAATCGTCGATGAGCGATGCCGCGGTGAGCCGCCGTTCGGCAATGGCCTGTGCATAGAGCAGCGGCTTGAGCGTGGAGCCCGGCTGGCGCAGCGCGGTGACGGCATCGACCTCGGCCGCCTGGCTCAGCGGGCCCGACGAGCCGACCCATGCCAGCACCTCGCCGCTCGCGTTGTCGAGCACCACGAGCGCGCCGTCTTCCACATGGCGGCCGCGCAGTTCCTTCAGGTGGCGCTGCAGTGCGTCGAGCGCAAAGCGCTGCAGCGGCGCGCGCAGGGTGGTGCGCACGGCTGTTTCCCTCGGGCCTGCTTGCCGCGCGGGCGCCGCGGACTTTGCGGTGGCTTCGGCTTCGGCCAACTCCTTCAGCACGCGCCGCGCCGCATGCGGCGCAATGCCTTCGTTCGCATCGAACGCCCGCCGCTGCACCGCCGCGCTGGTGAACATGTCGAGCGCATCGCAGTCGATCTTCTGGCCCGGCTCCATTGCGCGCATGACCTCGCATGCGCGCTGCGCCACCTGCGCGGGCTTGGCGTTGGGCGCGCGCACCAGCGCCGCGGCCACGGCCGCCTCGCGCGCGTCCAGCCCGCTCGGCGCCTTGCCGAACAGCGTGCGCGAAAGCGCATCGATGCCTACGATCTCGCCGCGGAACGGCACGGTGTTGAGGTAGGCCTCCAGGATCTGGTCCTTGCGCCAGTTGCGCTCCAGCTGAGTGGCCGCCATCGTCTGGCCGATCTTCTGCGTGAAAGTGCGCCCGCTGTTGGCGCGGCGCAGGTCTTCGTCGAGCAGGCCCGAGAGCTGCATCGTGATGGTCGAGGCGCCGCGCGTGCGGGTGTTCCACAGGTTGGCCCACGCCGCCGACGACACCGCGCGCCAGTCGATGCCGCTGTGCTCGTAGAAGCGCCGGTCCTCGCTCAACACCATGGCCATGCGCAGCGCCGGCGACACATCGGCCAGCGCAATCCATTGGCCGCGCCGCACCGTGGCGTCGGTGCGCACGCGCTGCAGCAGTTCGCCGTTGCGGTCGAGCACCGCGGTGTCCGACGAGCGAAACCCGCGCTTCACCTCGTCGAAACTCACCGCACCGGCGGCAAACGCCAGGCCCGGCTGCATGCAGCTTGCCACGATCAATGCAGCGGCAAGATGGCTGGCGGTAAATGACGGGCGATGCATGGAGGGCGTGAACTGGAGGCGGGCAAATAGATGTCGAAGCCGCGCCATTCTCGGCGATGCGCCCACGGGAACTGCACCTACTCCGACTCGGGCGTGCCGCCGCCTCCCTTGCTCAGAAATTACAGCCAAAGTTCGCAGCAAGGTTCCACATCCGGTAACGAACTTCACGCCCAAGCGTCATTCGGGATACGCAGCCGAGACGGAGGTGGCCTTAAATGCAGACGACGGCTTGCGGAGGCAGGCCGCGTTTAAAAACTCCAAGGAGAAAATCATGAAAAAGACATTGGCCATTCTGCTTGCCGCATCGGCTGTTCTGGCCGGCTGCGTGGTTGCACCTTACGACCGTCCGCCTCCGCCGCGCGGCCAGTACTACGGCGGCGACCGAGACCGCGACGGCGTGCCCAACCGCTATGACCGCGACCGCGATGGCGACGGGGTGCCCAACCGCTACGACCGCAGGCCGAACAACCCGTATCGCTGATCCAGGCTGCAGCGCGCCTCAGACGGGCCGGCGCGCGAGCAGCGCCCACACGCCCGCCGCGCTCAGCAGCGAGCCGCCCGCAAGGTTGAAGCGCCGCTGCGCGCGCGGCGATGAAAGCAGCTTGCGGGCCGATCCCGCAAACACCGCATAGAGCGTGGCATTGAGCGCCGCCATGGCCACGAAGGTGACCGCCAGCATCCACAGCTGGCGCGTCATGTCGGCCGCAGGGCTCAGAAACTGCGGCAAGAACGCGACGAAGAACACGATGCCCTTGGGGTTGAGCGCCGTCACCAGGTAGGTATTGGCAAACAGCCGCCAGCGCGAATCGGGCGCCGCAGGCGCCGCGACTTCGGACGACGTGATGCCCGCGCGCAGCAGCTTGATGCCGAGGTACAGAAGGTACAGGCCGCCCGCCCACTTCACCACCGTGAACCAGAACGCCGAAGCGGCCAGCAGCGCACCCAGGCCGAGCAGCGAAACCACCAGCGCCGTCGAATCGCCCAGCGCCACTGCCGCCACCAGCGGCACATTGGCGCGCCGGCCATGCGACATGGAATAGCTGATCACCGTGAGGATGGTCGGGCCGGGAATGATCAAGAGCACGGCAGATGCCGCCACGAAGGCGAGCCAGAGTTCAACGGGCATGAAAAGTCTCCAGGGTTGTTGTTGCGTTCAGGTGCCGAAGCGCGCGGCCGACCTGGCCTTGGCGCGCTCCGCCTCGATGGCCCGGTCGCGCGGCTCGGCAGTGGTAACCAGCGAATCGATCAGGCGCGCAGCCGTTGCAGCCACTTCGTCGACCGCGCGCTCGAAGGCCTCCTGGTTGGCCTTGGAAGGCACGCTGAAGCCGCTGAGCTTGCGCACGAACTGCAGCGCCGCAGCGCGGATCTCCTGCTCGGTGGCCGGAGGCTCGAAGTTGTAGAGGGTCTTGATGCTTCTGCACATGGGAACTCCATTTCACTCGATCAGTCCGCGCTCCGCGGCCTGCGCCTGGTTCTCGAAGACGGCCATGGCGGTCTTCATGCGCCTGAAGCCGAACTTTTCGTAGAAGGACTCCTTGCCGGCCACCGCATACAGAATGATCTTGCGGTGGCCCTTCGAAAGATCCATGAGCCGAGAGACGAGCTGCTTGCCGAGGCCCGTGCCCTGATGCGTGGGGTGCACCGCGACGTCGCAGATGTAGGAGCAGTCGAGCCCGTCGGCCACTGCACGCCCGGCGCCGACCATGCGGCCGTTGTCGTACACGAAGCACTTGAACATGCTGTTGGAGAACACGAGCTTCAGGCCGTCGGGCTGCTTGTTGCCGAGCGGTGCGGCCTGGTAGAGCCGGGAGAGTTCCTCCCAATCGATGCCTTCGAGCGAATGGCGCCATTCGAGTGTCATGGAGCGAGCCTCTCTGTTTTTGGCCGGTCACCCAGCCGCGTTCAACCGCAGAATGGCCTCCGCCACGGCCTCGATGCCTCGGTCCGTGAGGTCCGGCGCAGCCACCTGCTGGCGCAGCGGCCACTTTTCGAAATGGCGCGCCTGCGAGCGTTCGTAGTGCGGATCGTAATGAAGCGCCATCAGTTCCGCAAAAAGCTGCGGCAGGTCGCCCGCCATCGCCCATTCCTGCCAGCGCTGCACCACGGCCTTGCCTTGCATTTCCTTCAGCCTGCCTAGCTGTTCCGCGAGCGTCGCGCGGTCGTCGCCCAGGTAGGCATAGTCGCGCAGCAGGTAGTCGAGCCGGGCGGCCGCATCCGCCTGAATTTCGATGCATGCGGCGGCGCGCATGTGCGCGACCAGGGGAATGGGAACCGAGAGCCGGCCGATGCGGGCGCTTTCGCCTTCCACATACAGCGTGCGCGAGAGGTCGAGCGCACCGAAGCAGGTGGCAATGCGCGTTTCGAACTGCTTTTGCGACGGCTGCGGCACGCCGGGCAGGGCGCCCAGCAGCGAGCCCTTGTGGCTGGCGTAATGTTCCAGGTCGAGCACCTGTTCGCCGCGCGCGGCCAGCGCCTGCAGCACGCGCGTCTTGGCGCTGCCGGTGGCACCGCAGATCACCTTGAGCCGAAGCTTCGGCACCGCGGCCTCGATTTGCGCCAGCACATGGTGGCGAAAGCTCTTGTAGCCACCGGCAAGCTGCTGCGCGTCCCAGCCGACCAGGCGCAGCCAGGTGACCATCGAACCGCTGCGCAGCCCTCCGCGCCAGCAATACACGAGCGGCCGCCAGTTGGCGGGCTGCTCGCCGAAGCGTTCGCGCAGGTGCCGCGCGAGGTTGGCGGCCACCATGGCGCCGCCGACGCGCCGCGCTTCGAACGCGCCGGTCTGCTTGTAGATGGTGCCGACGATGCGGCGCTCTTCGTCGTCGAGCACCGGGCAGTTGATGGCGCCGGGAATGTGGTCGAGCGCAAACTCGGAAGGCGAGCGCGCATCGATGACGGTGTCGAACCGGTGCAGGTCCGCCACGCGCGTGGGCTGGTGGCGCGGGTTGTCGTGCTCACGCATGGGCGTGCCCCAGGTTGCGCCGCAGCCGGCCGCTTGCCAGGTCGACAAGCGCCACCAGGACGAACATTGCAATCAATACGGTCATGGCCTGCTGCTGTTGAAAGATCGACAAGTGAAAGTAGAGAAGCTGGCCCAGGCCGCCGCCGCCGACAAAACCCAGCACCGCGGCCATCCGGATGTTCATTTCCCAACGATACAGCGCATAGGCCACCCATTGCGGCAGCACGAGTGGAAGGCTGCCGTAGGCGAAGGCCGCCGCCGCGCCGCTGCCGCTGAGCGACAGCGCCTGTTCAGGCTCGCGCGGCGCGTTCTCAAGGCTTTCGGCGAACAGGCGGCCCAGCACGCCGGTGGTGTGCAGCGCGAGCGCGAGCGCACCGGCAAACGGGCCGATGCCCGCGGCCAGCACCATGAGCGCGGCCCACACCAGTTCAGGCACGCTGCGCAGAAAGTTGAGGACAAAACGGCAGCCCTGCCGTACCAAGAGGCCCGACCGGCCGGAGGCCGGTAACGCCAGCGCGGCGGCACCCGCGGCAGCCAGCAGCGTGCCGAGCGCCGAGACGGCCAGGGTCTGCAGTGCGCCCCACGCCGTCTTGGCGAGAAAGGCGCTCGACAAATCGGGCGGAAAGAACTCGGCGATGAACTTGCCCATGAAGCCGATCGACTCCGCTGTGAACAGCGCACGGTAGTCGATGGCCAGGTAGGCGAAGCTGGCCACCACGGCCGCGAGCACCAGCGCCGATGCGATCCAGCAGCGGATGCAGCGAGGTGGTCCGGCCAGGTCGACGTGCCCGTTCATGCCAGCAGCCGCCGCAACGCATTGCTCAGCGCATCGGCGAGCAACACCAGCACCAGGAACACCAGCAGGATGCTGCTGGCTTCGCCGCCGTTGAGCATCTTCATCGACTGGTCCATGAGCTGGCCCAGGCCGCCCGCGCCCACGAAACCCATCACCACCGAGGCCCTGACGGCGCATTCCCAGCGGTACACGGTGTAAGAGATGAGCTCCTGCGCGGAGTTGGGCAACAGGCCGTACACCAGTGCGGCAAAGCGCCCGCTGCCGCTTTCCAGCAACGCGCGGGCGGGGCGGGTGTCGGTCGATTCGAGCACTTCGGCATACACCTTGCCGAGCATGCCGCCATAGGTGATGGCCAGTGCCAGCACGCCGGCCGCCGGGCCAAGGCCCAGCGCACGCACGAAGACCAGTGCCCAGACGATCTCGGGCACGGCGCGCAGCACCATCAGCACCGAGCGCCCGGCTTGCCGCACCATGCCGGCTTGCGCACGGCCAGGTCCGGGGCCGATGCGCGAAACCGAGAGCGCGCGGGTGGTCACAAAAGCCAGCGGCGCGCCGATGACGAATGCCAGCGCCGTGCCGGCGGTGGCCATGGCCAGCGTCTCCAGCGTGGCCTTGGCCAGCATCGCCAGAAAATCCGGTGCGGTTTCCGGCGGCAGAAAGCCAGCGAGGAAACCGCCGATCACCTGCAGGTTGCCGGGCGCGAACAGGGCCGACGGCGCAAAGCCCGACAGCTGCAGCATCGGCCATGCGATGACCAGCGCGGCAAGCAGCCACACCAGGCGGCGGCGCGCCAAGGGGTCGCGCAGCGCGGGCGCTGTGCGTGGCGGCAATGGCTGCACGGTGCTCACAGGCAGTCCGGGCGTTCGATGGAGTTCACGGCGCCCGAAGCGAATCGACCCGATGCGAGGTCGAGAGGCTGTTGGCGCGCCTGCACCGGCAGGCCGCCTTCGCTTACGTAGAGGGCCACGAGCATCGACTCGGTCACGTTGCCTACGGGCTCGTCGAACACTACCTGCCCGCCGCGCATGCCCACGATGCGCGGAAACCAGCGCAGCGCCAGGTCGACCGCATGCAGCGAAGCCACGAGCGTGGCGCCGGTCGCTTCGCTTTGCGCCACCAGCTGCTGCAACGCGGCATCGGCCAGCGTCGGGTCGAGCGCGGACACGGGTTCGTCGGCCAGCAGCAGCGCGGGCCGCTGGTAGAGCACGCGCGCAATGCCCACGCGCTGCAGCTGGCCGCCGGAGAGGCGATCGCAGCGGTCGAACAGCCGGTCTTCGAGCGAGAGGCGCGACAGCACCTCGTGCGCCCCGGCAAGGTCTGACGGGCGCAGCAGCGAGGCCAGTGCGCGCATCGCGCTCCATTGCCCCAGCCGCCCCGAGAGCACGGCGGTGACCACGCGCAGGCGCGGCGCGATCGGCGGGCTCTGGTGCACGGTGCCGATGCGGGAGCGCAGCTTGCGCAATGCGGGCGCAGCCAGGCTCCAAGGCGATTCGCCGAGTAGCTGCACTGTGCCTTCGCCGGGCCGCAACGCAGCGCCGAGTACGCGCAGCAGCGTGGTCTTGCCCGCGCCCGAAGGCCCGATGACGGCGACCCGGTCGCCGCTGCGTGCGGCAAACGACACGCCTCGCAGCGCGCGATGGCCGTTCGGGTGAACCAGCCCGACATGGTCGAGCGAGAAACTCACGCGACGGCTCCGCTGGCGCGCCGCAATGACATCACTTGATCAGCCCAGCCGACTTGGCGGCGGCTTCGATGCCGTCGTAGTTGGACGACTTGGTGGCAACGAACTTGCTCGCGCGCTGTAGGGCCATGATGTCCTTCATGGCGGGGTTGGCCGGGTCCAGCTTCAGGAAGGCCTCGGTGAGCTTTTTCGTCAGTGCCGGATCGAGGCCGGGGCGCACCGTCCAGTTGTAGTCGTAGTAGGTGGGCGTGGTGGCCAGCACGCGCACCTTGGCGGCGTTCGGGTTCTTGCTTTCGACCAGCTTCTCCCACACCGATGCGTTCAGCACGCCGGCTTCGGCGCGCGAGGCGGCCACGAAGGCCACGGTGGCATCGTGCGCGCCGGAAAACGCGACCGTCTTGAAGTCCTTTTCCGGGTCGATGCCAGCTTGCATGAGGAAGTAGCGCGGCATCAGGCTGCCCGAGGTGGAGGAGGGCGCACCGAACGCGAAGGTCTTGCCTTTCAGGTCGGCCAGTGTTTTTACAGTGCTGTCGGTCGGCACGATGAACTTGCTGGTGAACACCTCGTCTTCCGCGCGCTGCACGATCGGCACTGCGCCGCCGTTGGTGCGAAGGCGGGCCTGCACGAAGGTGAAGCCGCCGAGCCACGCCAGGTCGATCTTGTTCGTGGCCAGGCCTTCGACCACCGCGGCGTAGTCGGTCACGGGCGTGAACTGCACCTCCATGCCGGTTTCCTTCTTCAGGTAGTCGCCCAGCGGCGAGAACTTGCGCTGCAATTCGGTGGGCGCCTCGTCGGGAATGGCGGAGACGCGCAGCACCTTGCCTTGTGCAAAGGCACCCAGGGCGAAGGCGGACAGCGAGAGTGCAAGGGCGATGCGAAGGATGGGTTTCATGGCGTGGCGCGGCATGGCGCAAGGAAGAAGGGACAACCTTCGATTGTAGAAACCCGTGTCCGGGCGCCGTTTGCGCGCGGCTTCGATAATGGGCGACTGCCCTGATACGGATTGCGCCATGACCGACACGCCGACGATTTCACCCCTCAACCCGCTGGCTCCGCTGCGGCTCACCAGCTTTTCGCACGGCGGCGGATGCGGCTGCAAGATCGCACCCGGCGTGCTGTCTGAAATCCTGAAGAACAGCGGCGGCGGCCTCATTCCGCCGGAGCTGATGGTGGGCATCGAAACGGCCGACGACGCGGCCGTGTACCGCCTGAACGACAAGCAGGCGCTGATCGCGACCACCGACTTCTTCATGCCCATCGTGGACGACCCGTACGAGTTCGGCCGCATTGCAGCCACCAACGCCATCAGCGATGTCTACGCAATGGGCGGCAAGCCGATCATGGCGCTGGCGCTGGTCGCAATGCCGGTCAACCAGCTGCCGGTGGAAGTGATCGGCGAGATCGTGCGCGGCGGGCAGGACGTGTGCCGCGCGGCCGGCATTCCGATTGCGGGCGGCCACACCATCGATTCGGTCGAACCGATCTACGGGCTCGTGGTGATGGGCCTGGTCGACCCGGTCCACGTCAAGCGCAACGCCGAGGCCCGCGCGGGCGACGTGCTGGTGCTGGGCAAGCCGTTGGGCGTGGGCGTGCTCTCGGCTGCGCTCAAGAAAGAAAAGCTTTCGCTCGCCGGTTACCGGCAGCTCATCGAGAACACCACGCGGCTCAACACGCCGGGCATTGCGCTGGCCACGATGCCGGGTGTGCATGCGCTCACCGACGTCACCGGCTTCGGGCTGGCCGGCCATGCGCTGGAGCTCGCGCGCGGCGCCAAGCTCACGGCCACCATCGACTGGCCGCGCGTGCCGCTGCTGGACGGCGTGGCCGCCATGGCGGCGGATGGTTTCGTGACGGGCGCCTCCGGCCGCAACTGGGCCGGCTACGGCGCGGAGATCGAGCTTGCGAAAGGCCTCCCGGCCATGGCGCAGGCACTGCTGAGCGACCCGCAGACCTCGGGCGGCCTGCTCGTGAGCTGCGCTGCCGAGTCGGCCGAAGCGGTGCTGCAGGTCTTTCGGCGCGAAGGCTTTGCGGATGCCGCTGTGGTCGGCCGCATGGAGCAAGGCCCCGCGCGCCTGCGCGTGTTGGCCTGAAGACCGTGCGGATGACGCCGAAAGCGCCGAGTTCGAGCCAGAATGATGCCAGGGGCAGACAACAACGCCAGGCTCCGGCAGCCAACAGCGAGGGTCGCATGATGCGCACAACGGTCTTTTTCATTTCGGTCTTTGCAGCCGCGGCCTTGGCGCATGCTGCAGACGTGGTTCGCTGCACCGACGCCAGCGGCGGCATCGTCTACACGCAGGGCCAGTGCCCGCCCGGTACCAAGCTTTCGCGCCAGGTGCCTATTTCCGAGCCGTTGTCGGTGGTACCGCCTGCTTCCTCCTCCGAAGAAGCGCGCCGCCCGGCCTACACGCCGCCGCCGTCGAGCGCGGCGTTGCCGCAGCCCCCCGTCAGCAATGTGCCGCAGGGCCCCGCCATCATTCCGCGCAACGTCGAAGAGCCGCGCGTGGCCCCCGAGCCGCCGCCGGTCTACAGCTGGGGGCCCGATCCGTACTACGACGGCGGCCGCCCGGTCATCCGCCCGCGGCCTCCTCGCCCGCAGGACCCGGGCCCGCCACCGGGCCAGCGGCCGTGCCAGAACCTGGCGGGCATCAAGCGCAGCAACTGCTGAGCCGACGCAGCCGATGCAACTTCGCCCGTGGACCGTGTACTGCGACGGCAGCGCCATGCCGAACCCCGGCCGCATGGGCGCCGGCGCGGTCATCACCGAGCCCGACGGCACCCGCCACACCTTGTCGCTGGCCAGCCACGCCACCGGCTGCAACAACGAAGCCGAGCTGAGGGCACTGACCCTTGCGCTCGAAGAACTGAAGGCAAGGGGAGCGACCGCGGTGCTGGCCTATACCGACAACAGCATCCTCGTCGAGCAGCTCGTCGAGCCCGGCGCCAGACCGATCGCGCGCATGGCCGGCTTGTTCGAGGATGCCCGAGCGCTGCTCGGCTCGTTTGAAGAAGCGAGCCTTCGGTGGGTGCCGCGGCACCGCAACCAAGAGGCCGACGCGCTCGCGCGCGCCTCGCTCGGGTTTGCGCCCAAGGCGCCCGCCAAGGCAACAAAGAAGCGGCGTTAAGCTGCGCGGTTCAGTTTTTCAGATAGATAACCGTTTATTCCATGACCGAAGCCAATTCCCTCCCGCCCCTTCCCGACCACCTGTCCACCGACCCGCGCAGCCCGCACCACGTCGCGGCCGTTTTCGAGCACGACATCGGCATCCGCTTCAACGACAAGGAGCGCCTGGACGTCGAGGAATACTGCATCAGCGAAGGCTGGATCAAGGTGCCCGCGGGCAAGACGGTGGACCGCAAGGGCAAGCCGCTGCTGATCAAGCTGAAGGGCAGGGTCGAGGCGTTCTATCGCTAAGAGAGCCCGCTCTCGCCCCGGTTGCCCGTTCATTCGACGCAGATCAAAGCCATGCCGAAAGCTCTTCGCGCCGTACGCGCCGACATCACCAAGCTGCAAGTCGATGCCATCGTCAATGCGGCAAATTCATCGCTGCTCGGCGGTGGCGGGGTCGACGGTGCCATTCATCGCGCGGCGGGGCCCGAGCTTCTGCATGAATGCCGCCTGCTGGCGGGCTGCAAGACCGGCGACGCCAAGCTGACCAAAGGCTATCGGCTACCGGCCAGGTTCATCATTCACACTGTGGGGCCGGTCTGGCGCGGGGGCTCGAACGGAGAGCCGGAGTTGCTTGCATCGTGCTATCGGAAGTCGATGGAAATCGCCGGACAGCACGGCGTCCGGACCATCGCGTTTCCGTCGATCAGCACCGGCATCTACGGCTATCCGATCGAGCTCGCGGCACCCCTTGCGGTGGCCACGGTTCGATCGGCACTGGCGGAGAGTGCCAGCGTGGAGGAGGTCACGTTCTGCTGCTTTTCGGACGCGGACCTGGCCGTGTACGAAGCGGCGCTTGCGGCAGCGGGGCCTGCCTAGAAAAGCAGGCCCCGCTGCACCTTGCCTCGCCTTACTTCGCCTTACTTCGCCGCCTCAACCTTCACTCGCGCATTCGGCGTTTCACCAAACATCTCGGGCGCATACATCGCTTCGACGCGGCTCGGCGGCAGCGCGAAGTCGCCCACGTTGTTGAGCCGCACGGTGTACTCCATCTTCACCACGCCCTTGGGCAGGTACTCGTAGTAGCTGCGGAAGGCTTCGAAGCTGCGCTCCTCGAAAGCCGGCCAGCCGGCACCCGACTTCTTCTCGCCTTGCGTGGCGATTTGCGAATCGCGGCCCAGGCCGCTGCCCAGGATGGTGGCGCCGCCGGGAATCGGGTCGCTGATCACGACCCAGGTCATGTCGGCGCTGGCGTTCACCTCGATGCTCACGCGCAGCACGTCGCCGCGCGTGTACTTGCCCGCGGTGGCTTGCTCGACGGGCGTGATGGTCTTCTTGAGCGCATAGCCGGCGGCGAACGGCGCCTTCAATTGCACGGCGGCAATCGACTGCATCGTGAGCCACGGCTTGCCGGTGCCTTGCTGGGTGACCAGCAGGGTGTCGCGCACCGGTGCACCTGAAGGCGAGGCCGCCCACGGCAGGAACATCGTGTTGTTCTTCAGGTTGCCCGGCGAGGCGGGCGCGCCGAAGAAGGTGCTCTGGTTGGGTGCACCGGCCGCATCGGTGGTCTTCACGCGCTCGACCTTGCTCCAGTCGACCTGTGCCTTGGCTGCGCCGAGCGTGGCGGCGGTGATGCCCGCGACGGGCGTGCTCTCGAACACCTTGGAGAACTTCTCGAGCGCGAGCCCGCCCCACAGGTTGGCGGTGGTGGTGTGCCAGGCGCCGTTCTGCTGCCGGCCGATGAAGCCGTTGGCGAGCTTGCCGATGTCGTCCTTCCATGCCGGGTCGTCCATCACGCTGAGCAGCAGGCGCGCGGTGTTGACGTCGCCGTTGGTCATGAGCCACCACCAGTAGTCGTCCCGCTCTGTGCTGAAGATGAGCTTGGTGCCCTGGTAGGACAGGCGCGCCTTCAGCACGTTGTTGGCCTCGTCGAGGCGCTGCTGACGCTGCGGCACGTCGGGCATGCGCTTGAGGATGTTGAGCCAGTCGATCACCGCGCTGGTGGGCCACTGGTTCGGCGCAATGGTGATGCTGCTGAGCATGCTGGCCTTGGCACTGCCGTAGCGCGACAGGGCCTCGAGCGCGGCGAGCTTGCGCACGTCCAGGTCCTTGCGCGGGCTCCAGAACTCGCGCTGGATGCGGCCTTCGACAAAAGCGATGAGGCCCGACTCCATGGGCGCGCGCAGGTCGTCCGCCAGCGCGAAGGCCGGGTTCAGCGCCGCGGCCTCGTGCGTTGCCGCCAGCAGGTACGAGGTGAGAATGTCGCTGCCGCGGTTGGCTTCGCCGTCGCGCGGTGGAAAGTAGTTGGCCAAGCCGTCGCTGTCCAGGTAGGTTGGCAGCTGGGCCAGCACGCCTTGCCACATCTTTGCGTCGCGCAGGCCGACCGATTTGCTGGTCTTCTGCTCGAGGCAGATGAACGGGTAGTTCGCAAACCAGTCGCGCACTCCCGGCAGGCCTTCGGCGAGCTTGGGCTGCAGGGCAAGCTTCAGGCCGCCGCGGCCCGGCAGGGCATCGGCCGGCGGCGCCACGTCGATGGTGAAGGGGCCGTCGAGCTGCACCAGCGTGGCCTGCTGCACCGTGAGCGGCACCGAAGGCACGATGCGCTGGCGCACCTTGAGCGCGTCGCGCGCGCCGCCGAGGGTGTCCTTGGCCTCGATCTCCCACAGGATGGCCTCGGCACGCGTCTGCGCAAGCTGCGCGGGTGCGGTCACGGTCCATGCAACTTCACGCGCCTCGCCGGGCGGAATTTCCACCGTCTGCGTCTCCAGCGTGAGCAGCGTGGCGCGCGGCGTGGCTTCCACCTTCATCGGCTTCTGCGTGGTGTTGCGCAGCGTGATCTGGGCGCGGAACTGGTCGTCCTCGCGCACCAGCGGCGGCAGGCCGCTGATGATCTGCAGGTCTTGCGTGGCCTGGATGCTGGCCTGGCCGGTGCCGAAGAGGCTGGTGCCCGCATCGGCCACCGCCACGATCTTGAAGGTGGTGAGCGCGTCGTTGAGCGGCACCGTCACCACGGCCTGGCCGTTGGCGTCGAGCACGACCTTCGGGTTCCACAGCAACAGCGTGTCGAGCAGTTCGCGCGTCTGGCCCTTGCCGCCGCCGCCGCCCGCGGGCACGGCCTTGCGCCCGTAGTGGCGCCGGCCGACGATTTCCATCTGCGCGGTGGAGGTGGAGACGCCCCAGCTGCGCCGCTGCAGCATGGCGTTGAGCAGGTTCCAGCTGTCGTTGGGCATGAGCTCCAGAAGCGCTTGGTCGACCGCTGTCAAGGCCACCTCGGCACCGGCCGCGGGCTTGCCGTCGGGCAGCTTGGCGGAGATGGTGATCTGCGCCTTGCTTCGCACCGGGTAGCTGGGCTTGTCGCTGGTCACGGTCACGTCGATCTGGTGCGCGCGCGTGCCGACGCGAATTTCTGCCATGCCCAGGCGATAGGCGGGTTTGCTCAGGTCGACCATGGCGGTGGGCGCGACGTATTCCTTGCCTTCGTACCAGAAGGCGGTCCACCATTCGCGCGGTGCCTTGAAGCCCCAGGTGAAGAAGCTGTACCACGGCACGTCGCGCAGGCGGCCGCGCAAGGCGAGCACGCTCACATAGGCGTTCGGTCCCCACTCGGGCTTGACCTGCAGGCTCACGGTCGGGTCCTTGCCGTTGAGCTGCACCACGTGCGTTTCGATGATGCCTTCGCGTTCCACCGACACCAGCGCGGTGGCAAAGCGGAACGGGCTGCGCACCTGGAACTTGGCGATCTCTCCGGGCTGGTAGCTCTTCTTCTCAGGCAGCACGTCGATGCGGTCGTTGTCCTCGCCGCCAAACCAGAGTTCGCCCTGCTTGGTCACGTACACCGAGCTGGCGGCGCGGCTGTCGCGGCCTTCGCTGTCGGTGGCGCTGGCCACCAGCTCGACCTCGCCGGCCTCCTTCAGCTCGGATTCGCACAGCAGCAGGCCGCGTGCGTCGCTCTTGCCGCTGCAGACCGTGCCGATGTCCTTGGTCTCGGTCTTGTTGTCGTAGGTGTAGAAGCCGCCCACCATGCGCTTGCGGCTGGTGGTGGTGATGCGTGCCACGGCGCGCACATTCAGCGTCACACCGGCCTGGGGCTTGCCCGAAAGGTCGAGCGCAAGCGCCTGGTACTTGAGCTTCTGGCTGGTCGAGACCCAGCCTTCGGTCTTGATGCCGGCAATGACGGAGGAGGGCCACAGCGTCTGCGTGCTGCGAATGGTCTGCACCTCGCCGTTCGGGTCGGCGTAGGTGGCTTCGAGCAAGAGCTCGCGCGCGGCCTTGACCTTGGGCACCTTGTCGATGGTGACCTTGCCGGCGCCGTCCTTGTTGAGCGTGAGCGGCAGCTTGTCGGCGATCACGCGGGTGTCGCTGGCGCTGTTGATGTCTTCCTCGCCGCCCGCGGCATCGGCGGCGGGCGTGGCCGCCTGGGCACCGTCGGCCTGCACGCGCGGCGGGCTGAAGCTGAAGGCCTCATGGTCGGCAAAGCTCAGGCTCTTGCCGCGCACCATGGCCGACACGCGCACCGGCAGGTTGGCGGCGCCGCCGCCCGCCACGTAGTTGATCTGCACGTCGGCCGGCACCGCGGTCACGCTCACCAGCGGCTTCTTGTCGGCGGGCGTGATGCGGCCTTCGAGCACCGGCAGGCGGAATTCTTCGACGCGGAACAGGCCGGTGGAGAAGCTCCGGTTGTAGTTGCCGTCTTCTCCGTCGCCTTCGGAGTCGCCGTCGCCGTTGCGCAGCATGACCTCGTACACGCCGAGCTTGGCGGCCGGCGGAATGGCGAAGGTGTTTTCGGCGCTCAGGCCGCCGGTCGGCGTCTTGCGCCATGCCAGCGGCTGCGTAAAGCGCTGGCCGCTGCCGGTGTGGGTTACCACCAGCGTGTCGGGCCGCTTTTCGGGCAGGCCGAAGCCCTTGCTGGTCTGGGTGCGGATCAGGTGCTTCATCGACACCGTTTCGCCGGCGCGCAGCAGCGTGCGGTCGAAGATGGTGTGGGCCACGCGGTCGGGCTCGGCCTGCAGGCTGGTGGGCACGTTGAAGCGCCAGGGCTCGATGCCGCGCTGCCAGTCGCTCCAGGTGAAGGCCAGGTCTTCGACGCCCTTGTCGTCCTTGGCGCGCGCGCTGACGAACCATGCGCCCGCGTTGTAGTCGTCCGGGCCGCTGCAGTTGGGCGCCTCGGGCGCGACGCCCGCCAGGTTGACCACGCCGTTGGCGTCGGTCTTGCCCGATGCGACGGCCACGCCGCGGCAGTCGGACACGCGCACTTCGGCGTTCGGCACCACCTTGCCCTTGTCGAGCGTGGTGACCCACGCCACCGAGTTTTCACGGCCGAGCTTGAAGTGCACGGCCAGGTTGGTGGCCAGCGCGGTGGTGCGCACATACATCGTGCGGCTGGCGCCGTAGCGCTCGTCGAGCAGCGCGTCGCCGAGCTTCTGCGACGCGATCTCGAGCACATGGAAGCCCGGCGTCAGCGGAATGCCGATGACTTCGAAAGGGCGTGGATCGCCGCTCTCGGCCTTGGGCATGTCGAGCGCCTTCACGCCGGGCTGGCCTGCCAGAAGGGACAGCATGCGGGTCTGGATGCGGGTGCGCTCGTTGGAGTCGATGACGGCGGGCAGCGCGCCCTTCACGTCCTTGCGCGCCTGCTCGCGGCTCACGGTGTACTCGTCGTAGCGGCGCACCTTGCGGAACCACGCAATGATCTCGGCGTCCGTCTTGGGGTTCATGTCGCTCACCTTGCCGGGCGTGAGCGCCTGCACCATGAGCGCGGGTTCCACGCGCCGCACGGTCACCGGCATCATGGCCGGTGTGCCGGGCTCGGCCAGCCGCTCGACCACGCCGAAAGGCGAGGCGGCAAACTTGGCCAGCGGCGGCATGGCGCCGGTTGCCACGTTCAGCGGAAAGCTGCCGGGCGAGGCCAGCGGCCGGCCCGATGCGTCCTCGAACTTGGCGGGCAGCTCGACGGTGAACTTGGTGTCCTCGGCGAGCGGCGGGCCAAAGCTTGCAGAGCTGACCACGTCGTCTTCGCTCGGCGTGCCGCCGTCGTTCTCAAGGGTGGCGGCAATCGATTTGCCGGCGCCCTTGAGCTGGATCTGCGAGGCCATCTTGCGCGTGACCGGCGCATTGAATTGCAACTGCATCGGCCGCAGCGGCAGGCAGGCGGCCTGCGCGTTTTCGCGCTCGCAGGTGAACGACACCGCGAACGGCTCGCGCACCTGGAAGCTCAGGCGGCGTTCCACGTTGTTGGCAACACCCGAAGGCGTGGCCACGCCCTTGCCGTAGACGATCTGCACCTTGCTGCCGGGCGTGAGCGTGCGGTTGCACTGCAGCGCAATAAAGCGCAGCGGGTCCTTCGCGGCTTCCTTCTCGCGGCTGAAGGCCTTGAGCAGGCCGGCGCGCTGCTCGCCTTCGAGCAGCCTGACGGGAATGCGCTCGCCAATGCCCTCGGCCGCGCACCACACGTTCTGGCGCACGCTTTCGACGGTGGCCGCGCCGTTGAGCTCGAGCATGAACATCTGCTGCTCGTCGATCCGGCCATAGCTGCCCGGCATGAAATTGCGCACGAACGGTCCGCCGCTATTGAATTGATAGCGTTCGGGCCCGGTCAACTCGCCGCCGCCGCTCGGCTTGAAGGTGGAAATCCGCGTGACGGTGCAGCGCACGCCGGGCGGCAGGTCGTTCTCGAAGTCGTACACCCACTGCTTGGCATCGGTCCAGCGGCCCGTTCCCTTGCCGGCCTGGGCGTCGGTGCAGCTCACGGCCAGCGGCGCGGGCGCCTTGGGATCGCCGAAATTCACGGCGGCCTGGTCGAACTTGGCAACGATCTGCCGTACGCGCGCCACTTCGCCCTGGGGCGTGAGGCTGGTGATCTGGAGGGCGTGGCCCGGGCCGGCAAGAAAAGCGCTGCCGGCCAGAAGCAGTGTTGGAATGGTTTTTTTCATTTATTCGTTTCTCCACCTTGAAGCACCGCGCAGCGTAGCCGATTTGAATGGCGGTTCGGCAGTGCCAGGAGTCATATGCCGTGGCGGTCTTCATACAATTGGAGGTGTCGTGCGTGCGCCGCGCGGACCGCCACCAAGACCTCGCCGCCGACCGATGAAACGCTACTGGGAAATTGACGCCTTGCGCGGGCTGATGCTCGTGCTGATGACCGTCACCCATTTGCCGACGCGTCTCACCGATCCGCTGGGGCAGCCGTTCGGCTTCGTTTCGGCGGCTGAAGGCTTCGTGCTGTTGTCGGCCTTTGTGGCGGGCCTGGTCTACAGCCGCATCGGCTACGTGCGCGGCGTCGATTCGATGCGCCAGGCCTTCTGGCGGCGCGTGCTCAAGGTGTATCTCTGCCAGGCGGCGATCCTGCTGTTCCTGTTCACGGTCATTGCCGCGCTCGGGCTGCACATCGACCAGCCGGCCGTGAAGAACCTGGTGTCGTACTACCTTGCGGAGCCGCGGGACGGGTTTCTGTTCGGGCTGCTGCTGGTCTACGAACCGGCGCTGCTCGACATCCTGCCGATGTACATCTTCTTCATGTTGATGAGCCCCTGGGTGCTGGCGTTTGCCATGCGGCACGGCTGGGCGCTGGTCATGGCCGTGAGCGCGACCGTGTGGGCCCTGGCCCAGTTCGGGCTCAGCGAATGGATCTACGGGCTGGCCGTGCACTACCTGGGCATTCCGGTGCCGTTCCATGAGATGGGCGCCTTCAACAGCTATGCGTGGCAGTTTCTCTGGTTCGCGGGGCTGTGCATCGGCGCCAGCCGCAACCTGCCCGATGCGCGGCCGATGCGTTTTCCGGCCTGGCTGTGGGTGCCCGCGCTGGCCATTGCGGTTTATGGCTTCTGGTGGCGCCACCACGGCATCAACGGCCAGGCGCCCTTCGGCGGCGACGTGGAGCTGAACCTGCTGTTCGACAAATGGCAGCTGGGACCGCTGCGCCTGGTCAACCTGGTGGCGCTGGGCATCCTGGCGGTGCGCTTCGGGCCTTGGTTCATGCGCAAGATTCCGCGCCTGCACTGGCTCGAGGCCATGGGCTCGGCCTCGCTGCCGGTGTTCTGCGCGCACCTGGTGGCGGTGCTGCTCGTGTTGGCCTTCTACGGCGACAGCCAGACCGCGCGGCCCTGGTGGGGCGATGGCTTGCTGCTGTTGGCGGTTTTTGCCGGCATGTATGCGGTGGCGCGGTTCACGCGCGGGGCCGACGTGCCGCCTCCGGCGGACGATGTGCCGACCGAGCCTGCGCAGGCCTGAGGCCGGTCAGGGCAGGGCAGGCGCCGGTGCCGGTGCCGTCGCAGGAACGGGCATGGGTGCCGGCGCGGGAACTGGGGCTGCCGCCGCAACGGCTCCCGGCAGCCGTGCCGCGATGATCGACTGCCAGAGCCGGTAGCCCTCGTCCGTCATGTGCAGCCTGTCGCTGCGGAACAGCTCCGGCCGCGGCCGGCCGTCGGCGCCGAGCATGGGCGTGAAGACGTCGATGTATTCGCTGTCGGGCAACCGGTTGAGGTAGGCCGCGATCACGTTGTTGGTTTCGCGCACCAGCGGCATCAGGTGCTCGCGCGAGGGACTCGGCTTGACGGAGATGAAGCTGATGCGCGTGTTGGGCAGTTCGGCGCGCACCGTGTTGACGAAGCGCGCAAAGCTTTCGAGCACCTGCAGCGGCGTGCGGCCTTCGGCCAGGTCGTTGTCGCCGGCGTACACCAGCACCTGCCGCGGCTTGTAGCGCACCACCAGGTCGCGCGCGAACAGGCTGCAATCGGCCATGGTCGAGCCGCCGAAGCCGCGGTTGACGACGCCGGGCACCTGGCGAAAGTCTTGCAGCAGGCTTTTCCACATGCGCACGGAGGAACTGCCCACGAACACCACGCCGCCGGGCGCCGGAAACTGCTGCTGGTCGGCGCGCGAAAAGGCCGCGAGCTCGTTGTGCCAGCGCGCCTTGGCCGCCAGGTATTCGGAAGACGTATCGACCGCCGTGCTGTCCAGCGACTCGTAGGGCAGCACGGCATTGTGGTTCTGGGCGTGCGAGGCGAGTGCCGCCGCGAGCAGCAAGGCCGCGGCCAGCGCGGTTTTGATCGAAGGCATCGGAAACAAGGCGGAACGCAAGTCAGGTGGTTTTTTCAGGCACGGCCCGAGGCTGGTCTTCGGCGCGGGCACGCGAGCGTCCTATTCTGACGCAGTCAGCTGCGGGGCGGCTCTGTCGCACCGGCCCATGCAATCCATTTGCGCTTGGCATGCGTACAAGCATGCGAGACCGTCCGGGCGCACGGCGCCGAGGCACGGACTCGCCTTCACGGGCTCGTCTTTTCATTCACCGCTCGCTCAGGCGACAAAGGAACCGACCATGACCATCCGCACCCTGACCGTCCTCGCAGCCGCCGCGGGCCTTGCCGCCTGTTCCGGCATGGGCGCCAAGCCCCCGATGTATTCCCAGGCCGGCCTGCCCGACGCGGTGAAGGTGCCGGCCGGCCACGCCGTGGTCATGGAAACCGTGGGCGCAGGCGACATCACCTACGAATGCCGCGCCAAGGCCAACATGCCCGGCCAGCACGAGTGGGTCTTCGTCGGCCCGGACGCCAGGCTGATGGATCGCGCCGGCAAGCAGGTGGGCAAGTACTACGGCCCGCCGGCCACCTGGGAGAGCATGGACGGCTCCAAGCTCACGGCCACCCAGGTGGCGGTGGCGCCCGCCGGCACCGGCAACATTCCCTACCAGCTGGTGAAGGCCAACCCGGCCATGGGCTCGGGCGCGATGCAGGGCGTGAGCTACATCCAGCGCGTCTCGACCCAGGGCGGCGTGGCACCGGCGGCGGCTTGCGGCGCCTCGAACATGGGCCAGAAGCAGGTCGTGAAATACCAGGCCGACTACATCTTCTACCGCGCCGTCTGACGCGGCTTTCAGGCCCCGTTCGCCGCCTCAGGAAACATTCGGCAACGTATACTTCCCCGCAAAATCGGAGCGGAGCGCACCCAGCGTGCGGGCGGGGAATGAAGCAAATTGCGATCGTTGTCGCGCTCTGCGTGGGCGCGTGGTACTTCTTCATCGGCGGGCGCAAGCTCGACGAATCGATGGTGCGCACGTACTACGAGAAAGAAGCCCACGCCATCTATTCGCGTGACGCCGACAAGCTGTGCAAGCAGCTCAGCAAGAAGGTCGTCATCCAGAGCAAGACGGTGATGATGGGCCGCACCACCGAGACCAGCAGCGACCGCGAACAGGCCTGCGACTCGTTGCGCAAGACTTTCAAGATGTTCGAGTCGGTGGGCGAGCGCATGGGCGGCATTCTCACCATCGAGTACGAGTACCACATCGACAGCATCGAGGTGGCTAGCGACCGCAAGAGCGCGACCGTCGAAGGCACCAGCGTGCTGAAGATGGGCGAGGCGGCCATGCAGTTCAAGAGCACTTTCACGCAGCGGCTGGAGCGCGAGCTCGGCCAGATGCGGCTGGTGCGCGGCGACGACGTCACCGTGGTGCGCATGGGCGGGCGCGGCGCCATGAGCCAGAGCGACTTCTTCAAGTAAGCGCGGAGCGCCGCCACCATGCTCGTCAACGACTCGCCGCCGCCCCCGCCGCCGTTCTGGCACCGCCTCAACAGCTTCTTCGCCTTTCCGTTCCAGCTGCGGCCGCTGATGTACGGCCTGGTGCTCGCGTTCTGCAGCCTGCTGTTCGAGGCCATTCCTTTTCTGCATCCCGGCCTGTCGCTGATCGTGATCGAGCTGGGCATCGTGCTGGCGGCCAGCCGCTACGGCTTCAAGGTGACCGCGCTCGGCTCGCGAGGCATCTGGCGTTCGGAAGATTTTCCGCGCGAGCTGAATGAAGACTGGGTCAACCTGCCGTGGAAGCTGTTTGCCATTTCGGTGGTGCAGGGCGCGCTGATCGGCTGGCTGGCCTGGTACGAGCCGGTGCTGGGCACCGTCGGGGTGTTCGTGGTGTCGTTCACGTTTCCGGCCGCGGTGATCGTGCTGGTGCAGTCGGGCAGCTTTTTCCAGGCCATGAATCCCGGCCACGTGATGGATGCGATGCGCATCATCGGGTGGCCGTATGCGCTGCTGTGCTTCTTCCTGTTTCTGTTGAGCGCGGGTGCGCAGATTGCCATTGGCATGGTGCTGCCGATGATCGACGGCCTCATCGTGCTGCCGATCGCCAATTTCGCGTTCATCTACTTCGGCTGGGTGATGGCCAGCCTGCTCGGCTACGTGATGTACCAGCACCATGACGCGTTCGGCATCGACCTGCTGCCCGGCGGCGGGGTGGACGACGGCGCGCCGGTAGACCGCCGCACGCCCGAGCAGATTGCCGCGCAGCGCACCGATGCCGAAGTGGCGCAGCTGGTGACCGACGGGGACGTGGCTGGCGCGCTGGGCGTGGCCTACGAGGCGCAGCGCGTGGCGGCGGCCGACGACCTGGCGGCGCAGCGCCGCTACCACCGCGTGCTGCTGCTTGTGCCCGACAAGGCGTCCACCTTGCTCGACCATGCGCGCCGCTACATCCCGCTGCTGCTGCGGCGCGACCTGGCGTCCGAGGCGCTCAAGGTCTTCAAGGCCTGCCGCGAAAAAGACAAGGCCTTTGCGCTGGACGACGCGCCCACGGTCATGACGCTGGCAAAAGCCGAATGGCGCAATGGCGATGCGCATGCCGCGCTGGCGCTGCTGTCGGGCTTCGACCGGCGCTTTCGCGGGCACGCGGCCATTCCGCAAGCCTACGAGCTGGCAGCCAGGGTGCTGGTGCAGGGGCTGGGCCGCGCCGACATGGCGCAGCCGATCCTGAAGACGCTCGAATCGCGCTTCCCGGACAGCGAGCAGACGCAGGAAGTGCGCTGGCTGCTGCGGCCCGCGGCCTGATCTTCGGCCGAGGCTAGGCGCGCTCGAGGGCGCGCGTCACCATGTCGTTGGGCGCGAGCCGGAGCAGATGCGGCAGCCAGCCCTTGGCCATCTCGCGCTCGCCGGCATGCAGCAATCCGTTGGCACAGGCCGACAGCGTATCGGCCAGTTCCGGATGGTCGGGCGCGGTCTTCAGCAGCACGCGGCACAGCTTGTCGGCGTCCTGGAACTGGCGCACGCGCGTGAAGCGCCGGGCGAGCCGGGCCATGTCGTCGGGCTTCAGGCGCGCGCCGGGCTTGGCCTGGTCGAGGTAGGTGGTGTAGCTGGCGTGCTGCAGCGCCAGCGTGTCGGGGTCGGTGGCGGGCAGGCGGAAGATGCGGCGCGCGGCCTGGTGAAAGTCTTCGCTCGCGGGCTGCAGCCGCGCGGTGTTGAACCAGGCGCGCAGTGTGTCGGTGTCGCCAGGTTGCAATGCGGCGGCGGCGCGCCATTCGGCGGCGGCGGCCTCGAACTTCATGGCGGCGCCCAGCCGCCGCGCCGCGGCCACGTGGCCGTTGAACTCCTCGTCGCCGTTCGATTGTTCCGAAGCCACGGTCTCCGGCGTCTTCACGCGGTTCAGCGCCATGGCGCAGGCCATCAGCGCCGCGCCGGTCAAAAGGCCGCCCAGGTGCGCCATGTAGGCAATGCCCCGGCCGCCCACCGCGTGCTGGAGCAATTCATTGGCAATCCACGCCGGCAGCAGCAGCAGGGCCGGCGCGGTGACGTAGTTGAAATAGAAGAACAGCTGGTAGAAGAACCGGATGCGCCGCAGCCGGTACATCACCGCGTACATGCCCATCAGCGCCGACACCGCACCCGAGGCGCCCAGGCCGTAGCTGCCCTTGCCCGCATAGGCCCAGTCGGCCAGCACCGAGGCGCCCACCGCGCCCAGGATGTAGAAGCTCAGGTAGGTGCCGCGGCCGAGTGCCAGCTCGACCGAAAAGCCGAACAGGAAGAGGAACAGCATGTTGCCCAGCAGGTGCCCCGTGCTGCCGTGCAGGAAGGCGGCGGTCACCCAGGTCCACGGCTTGAACTCCGCGTCCTTGGTGTAGTCCTGCGCCCAGCGCTCGGTGAACGGCGCGGGCTGCATCGATTCGTACTGCTGGCGGTCGCGCTTCCACTCGGCGTACCGAGGGTTCGCGGGTGTGACCACGCCATCTGCCCGCAGCTTTTGCAGGAACGCTTTTTCCTGCTGCATGCCGTCGAGCAGCGGCCCTGTCTGCTTGCGGGCCAGCAGCCGCTGCGCGGCCTTGGCGCGCGGGGAACGTGTTTCCTCGAGCCAGGCCACGAAGGGCGGCAGCTCCAGCTCGGGCAGCACGCTCTGCGCGTAGTAGTGGGCCGCGCGTTCGTCGGCCTTTTCTTCACTGCGCTGCGGCCCCCAGAACACGATCATGTTCACGAGGATCAGCAGCACCGTCATCCACGGTGGATTGCGCCAGCTCGGTTTGTTCTCGAGCGGGATGGCGTAGAACAAGCGGGGCCTTGAAGGTCAGGCGAGGCGTGCGCGATGGCGGGCGATCTGCGCCTTGACCTGCGCCGGCGCGGTACCGCCAAGGATGTTGCGCGCGTTGAGCGAGCCGCGCAGGCTCAGCACGTCGTACACGTCCTTCTCGATCTTCGGGTTGAACTGCTGCAGCACCGCCAGGGGCAGTTCCGCCAGGTCGACCTTGTGCGAGGTGGCGGCTTTCACGGCATGGGCCACGATTTCGTGCGCGTCGCGGAAGGGCAGGCCCTTCTTCACGAGGTAGTCGGCCAGGTCGGTGGCGGTGGCGTAGCCGCGCAGGGCGGCGGCCTCCATCGCCTCGGGCTTCACGGTGATGCCGCCGATCATCTCGGCGAAGATGCGCAGCGTGTCCTTGAGCGTGTCGACGGTGTCGAACAGCGGCTCCTTGTCTTCCTGGTTGTCCTTGTTGTAGGCCAGCGGCTGGCCCTTCATCAGGGTGATGAGCGCCATCAGGTGCCCGACCACGCGGCCGGTCTTGCCGCGCGCCAGCTCGGGCACGTCGGGGTTCTTCTTCTGCGGCATGATCGAAGAGCCGGTCGTGAAGCGGTCGGCGATCTGGATGAAGCCGAAGTTCTGGCTCATCCAGAGAATGAGCTCTTCGCTCATGCGGCTGATGTGCACCATGCACAGGCTGGCGGCGGCGGTGAACTCGATGGCAAAGTCGCGGTCGCTCACGGCGTCCAGGCTGTTCTGGCACACGCCGTCCATCTTCAGGGTCTTGGCGACCAGTTCGCGGTCGAGCGGGTAGCTGGTGCCGGCCAGTGCGGCGGCACCCAGCGGCAGGCGGTTCACGCGCTTGCGCACGTCCTGCAGGCGCTCGGCGTCGCGGCTGAACATTTCCACGTAGGCCAGCATGTGGTGGCCAAAGCTCACCGGCTGCGCCACCTGCAGGTGCGTGAAGCCGGGCAGGATGACGTCGACATTCTTTTCGGCGATGTCCACCAGCGAGACCTGCAGCGCGACGAGCAGGTCGGCGATCAGGTCGATTTCGCCACGCAACCACAGGCGCACGTCGGTCGCGACCTGGTCGTTGCGGCTGCGGCCGGTGTGCAGGCGCTTGCCGGCATCGCCCACGAGCTGGGTCAGCCGGGCCTCGATGTTCAGGTGTACGTCTTCGAGGTCGAGTTTCCACTCGAAGGCGCCCGATTCGATTTCAGCGCGGATCTGCGCCATCCCACGTTCGATTTCGGCGTGGTCCTGCTTGGCGATGATGCCTTGGGCGGCCAGCATGCCGGCATGCGCCAGCGAACCCTCGATATCGGCCTGCCACAGACGCTTGTCGAAGAACACGCTGGCGGTGTAGCGCTTCACGAGGTCGCTCATGGGTTCGGAGAACAGGGCCGACCAGGCTTCGGATTTCTTGTCGAGTTGGTTTTGGGTCATGGGAGCCGTTCGAGAGGCAATAATGGGTTGGTTACCCAATGTATCTGTGATGCGCAACCCGGCGATTTTATCGGCCACCTCCAACCCCACGCCTCCGTCCTCGCCGGAAAGAGGGCGTTTGCCTGCGCGCGGCGGTTCCGGGCTGTTCGACGCCTGCCAGATCGGCGTGGTCCTGCGCGCGGTTCTCTTCGTCGAGGCGCTGGTGGCAACCGCTACGCTTTTCGTATCGTCCTCCCCGGGCGAATGGCTGGTGCAGACCGCTACCGTCACCGGCGGTGCCCTGCCCGCTACGCTTCTTTGGCTGGTGGCGGCCTGCGCGCTCAAGAAGCCGCTCGGGCGCCTGCCGCGCCAGGCGCAGTACGCCGCGGGCGCAGTGCTGGGCGCGGTTTCGGCGCTCTACGGCTGCGGCCTGTTGCGGCTGACCGGTGTGCTGGGCACGGCGCCGTGGCTCGCCAGCGCCGTGGCGGGCGCCTTCATTGCCGGCATGGTCATGGCGGCCATGGTGCTGCGCGCGCGCGGCCAGACGCCCGCCGCCATGACCGCCCGGCTCGAGGAACTGCAATCGCGCATCCGCCCGCACTTTCTGTTCAACACCCTCAACAGCGCCATTGCACTGGTGCGCGAAGAGCCCGCCAAGGCCGAGACCATGCTGGAAGACCTGGCCGAACTGTTCCGCCAGGCGCTGGCCGACCCCGGCGAATCGGGCACGCTGGCCGACGAGATCGCGCTGGCCGAGCGCTACCTGGCCATCGAGCAGGTGCGTTTCGGCGACCGCCTGCGCATTCGCTGGGACCTCGATGCCGCGGCCAGCAGCGCGCGCCTGCCGCCGCTGCTGCTGCAGCCGCTGGTGGAAAACGCCATCAAGCACGGCGTGGAGCCCAGCCCCGAAGGCGCCAGGCTGCGCATCCGCACCGAGCGCCGGGGCGATGTGGTGGTGATCGAGGTGGTCAACAGCCTGCCGCCCCTGCGCTGGGCCGACGAGCCTTTGCCGCGCGGCCACGGCATTGCATTGGCCAACGTGCGCGACCGGCTGCGGCTGCTACACGACATGCAGATGCAGTTCAGCGCCGGCATGGACCAGAAGAACTACCGCGTGCGCATTGCCATTCCCGCCGAATCATGACCCTCAAGACCCTGATCGTCGACGACGAAACCCTTGCGCGTTCCCGGCTGCGCACCTTGCTGCGCGACTGCCGCTCGCCCGCGGCCGAAGTGGTGGCCGAGGCGGCCCAGGGCGCCGAGGCGCAGCAACACCTGGCGAGCATGGCAATCGACCTTGTGCTGCTCGACGTCCACATGCCCGGCGTCGACGGCATCGAGGTGGCGCGCATGCTGCGCGAGCAGGCGGACGCGCCAGCCGTGGTGTTCGTCACAGCCCACGCGGCCCATGCGGTCACGGCGTTCGATCTCGATGCGGTCGACTACCTGACCAAGCCGGTGCGGGCCGAACGCCTGCAGCAGGCGCTGCAGAAGGCCGAGCGTTTTCTGAAGGAGCGGCGGGCGCTGCAGGCCAACGCCGTGCAGGAGAGCGTGCTCATTCAAGACCGGGGCCGCGCCGAGCGGGTGCCGCTTTCGGAGGTGCTCTACCTGAAGTCGGAATACAAGTACCTCACGGTGCGCACCGCCACGCGCAGCCACATCCTGGACGGTTCGCTGAACGAATTCGAAGAGCGGTACCCGGGGCGCTTTCTGCGGGTGCACCGCAATGCGCTGGTGGCGCGCACAGCCATCCGCGCATTGGAGAAATACGATGACGGGGAAGACGCCGAAGGCTGGGCCTTGCGGCTCGACGCGATTCCCGAACCCGTCGCGGTTTCGCGGCGGCAACTGGCTGCAGTGCGCGAAGTGCTGAAGGAAGCCCGATGACCGACGACAAGAAAACCGCCGACGAGACAACGGCAGGACAGCCTCCGCCGGAGGCTGCCGAAACCCCACCCGAACTGCCCCCTGAGCCCGTTGCGGCGCCTCCGCCGCAAGCAACGGCTTCCGAGCCTGAACCGGAGCCCGAACCCCAGCGCATGCTGCTGCACATGCCGGTCGATGTGCGCAGCGCCTCGCTGGTGGTGCTCGCGGTGCTGGCCGGCGTCTTCGCGTTGCGATGGGCTTCGGCGGTTTTCATTCCGCTGATGGTGAGCCTGCTGCTGAGCTATGCGCTGTCGCCCCTGGTCGACCGGCTGGAGCACTGGAAGGTGCCGCGCTGGATCGGCGCCACGGTGATCCTGCTGGGCCTGACCGGCGGCCTGGGCTGGACGGGCTATTCGCTGTCGGGCAGCGCCTCGGAGCTGCTCGATTCGCTCCCGGTTGCCGCGCAAAAGCTGCGGCAGGCCACGCGCAGCAACAAGAGCGCCACCGCCACGCCGCTCGACAGCGTGCAGCAGGCCGCCGCGCAGCTCGAACGCGCGGCCGAGGAAAATTCGGCCCGCGTTGCGGCCCGCAAAGGCGTGGCGCGCGTCGTCATCGAGCGGCCGGCCTTCAATGTGCGCGAGTACCTGTGGAGCGGCACCGTCGGGCTGCTGGCCGCCGCGGGGCAGTTCACGCTGGTGATCTTTCTGACCTTCTTCGCGCTGTGTTCGGGCAACACGTTCCGGCGCAAGCTGATCAAGATCACCGGCCCCAGCCTCGAGAAGAAAAAGATCACCGTGCACGTGCTGGACGACATCACGCGCAACATCGAGCGCTACCTGTTGGTGCAGATACTCACCAGCGTGCTGGTCGGTGTGGCCACGGGGCTCGCGTTCTGGGGCCTGGGCCTGGAGAACGCGGCCGTGTGGGGCATTGTTGCGGCGGTGACCAACCTCATTCCGTACATCGGCTCCGTCATTGTCATGGCCGCCGCGGGGCTGGTGGCCTTCCTGCAGTTCAACACGCTTGAAATGGGGCTGCTGGTGGCCGGTACGTCGTTGCTCATCCACACCCTGGTGGGCAACCTGCTGCTGCCGTGGCTCACCAGCCGCACCAGCCGCATGAACCCGGTGGCGGTGTTCGTCGGCGTGATCTTCTGGGGTTGGCTCTGGGGCGTGTGGGGGCTGCTGCTGGGCATTCCCATCACCATGGTGGTCAAGTCGATCTGCGACCGGGTGGAAGACCTGCAACCGATCGGGGAGTTGCTGGGAGACTAGGCAGGTGGCGCCACAAGGGCTTCAGCCGGGCCGGGCGCTGGCCTGGTTCAGTCTCGAGAAGCGCACGATCATCCACGGTCCGAGCAGCGCACCCAGGCCGACGGAGCTCCATGCCGCCACCCAGCCGTAGGTGCTGCCGAAGCCGAAGTGCGACTGTCCCCAGTCCAGCGCCAGGCCGAACACCCAGGGGCTCAAGGCACCGGCGCCGAAGCCCATCACCGAGCGCACCGAGTACGCCACGCCCAGGCGGTGCGGCGCCACCACGTCGGCCAGCGCGGTCGAATAGACCGACGAGTCGGCGATGGCAAGCAGGTTGTAGATGGCGGCCATCGCGGCCAGCAGCCACAGCGGCCAGGCCCACATCCAGCCGAAGCTGAACGACATGCACAGGCTGGCCACCGTGGCAACCATCATGATTCGCGCACGGCCGAACCGGTCGGACGCGGCGCCGCCCGCGATGCTGCCGAACACGCTCACCAGGTGCGCAAGCGCGGCCAGTGCAATGCCCGCGCCTTGCCACGGCGCGCTACCGCCCGCGGACGCCACGAGGTAGGCGGGCAGCCACGCCCACAGGGCCATCAGCTCCCAGCAATGAAAGGCGTAGGCCCAGTTGCCGGCCATCGCGGGCTTGTCGCGCACCGTTTCGCGCAGCGCCTGCCAAGTGCCTTCGCGCGGCGTGCCGGCACTGGCGGGCGGTGCGGGTGGGCGCATGCGCCGCAGCGCGGGCAGGGTCAGCAATGCACCCGCCAAGGTGCAGCCCGCCGCCACGAACAGCCCGAGCCGCCAGTGCTGCACATGGCTCAGCACCGCCACCACCGCGAGCGACGAGGCATAGCCCATCGACGCCGCGCCGAGAAACAGCCCCATCGCGCGGCCGCGCACGGCAGGTTGGGTGTTGCGCGCCAGGAGCTGCAGGCCGGGCGTGTACGAGGCGCCTGCGCACAGCCCCGTCAGGCCGTAGAGCAGCATGGCCGAACGATGGTCGTGCGCGAACACCGCGAAAGCCGCTGCCGCCACAGCACTGATGATGCTGCCGATGAGGAACACGCGGTGCGGGCCGAAGCGATCGGCCAGCAGGCCCACCGCGAACAGCGAGCTCATGTAGCCGATGTGCCAGGCGCTCTGGATGGAACCTGCCTGCGCGGCCGTCATGTGCCAGTCGGCCATCATGAACGGCAGCACGCCGGAGTAGGCGGTGACGATCATTGCCTGCAGCAGCCGGCTCGCGCACAGCAGCGCCAGCCATCCGCGTGCGGGTGCGGCCTCAGCGCAGTGCACGTTGCATGAGCACGGTGTCGACCCACTGCCCGAACTTGAAGCCCACGTTGCGCAGCACGCCCACCATCTCGAAGCCGAGGCTTTGGTGCAGGCGCTGCGATCCGGCATTGGCGCTGTTGCCGACCACCGCCACCATCTGCGTGAAGCCGCCATCGGTGCAGCGCCCGATCACCGCCTGAAGCAGCGCCTTGCCGATGCCGCGGCCCTGCATGCCTTGCGCGATGTAGACCGAATCCTCCACCGTGTGGCGGTACGCGGACCGGCTGCGGTAGGGGCTTGCATAGGCATAGCCGGCCACCTCGCCGTCGTTCATTGCCACAAGGTAGGGCAGGCCGCGTGCAAGCACGTCGGCGCGCCGCGACTGCATCTGCTGGACGGTGGGAACCTCTTCCTCGAAGGAGCACAGGTCGTGCAGCACGTAGTGGCTGTAGATGGCCTGCACCGCGGGCATGTGATGCGGTTCGGCGTCGAGGATCTCCAAGGAGGTGGAGGCGAGAGTCTGTGAGGGCATGCCCCGGATCTTGACGCTCCTGCATGGATAAGTGAAGCTTGGCCAGCCTATGCAAAGCATAAGGAATACTTTGGAAAAGACATTGAACCTCGATCAGTTGAAGTCCTTCGGGCTGGTCATTGAAACCGGCAGCTTCTCCGCCGCGGCCGACAGGCTCGGTCTTACGCAGCCGGCGGTAAGCCTGCAGATCCGCCAACTGGAGCGCAAGCTGGCCGTGCGCCTGGTGGAGCGTGTGGGCCGGCAGGCCAAGGCCACGCCCGCCGGTGCGGCACTGCTGCTGCACGCCCAGCACATCGAGACCGCGGTGGAGAACGCCATCGACGCGTTGGCGGATCACACCAGCGGCGTGACGGGCCGCGTTCGGCTGGGCACCGGCGCAACGGCCTGCCTTTATTTCCTGCCGGGCTTGCTGCGCGGCCTGCGTGAGCGGTTCCCGGCGCTCGGCATCGTGGTGAGCACCGGCAACACCGACGACCAGGTCCGCAAGGTGGAAGAAAACAGCATCGATCTCGCGCTGGTCACGCTGCCGGCGGCGGGCCGCTCGCTGAGCGTGCTGCCGGTGCTCGACGACGAGTTCGTCGCCATCGGCCGCGGCGATCTCGCGCCGCTGAAAGCCCGCGTGGGGCCTGCCGACCTGGCCGCGCTGCCGCTGGTGCTGTTCGAGCCTGCGGCCAACACGCGCAAGCTGGTCGACCGGTGGTTTGCCGCCGAAGGCCTGCAGCCGCAGCCCGTCATGGAACTGGGCAGTGTCGAGGCCATGAAGGAGATGGTGGCCGCGGGGCTGGGCTACGGCATCGTGCCGCGCATGTCCATGGCGGGCCGCGGCGCCCACCCCGGGTTGAAGACAAGCCGGCTGAGTCCGGGCATGCACCGCACGCTGGCCATCGTGATCCGGCGTGACAAGCCGGTCAGCAAGGCCCTGCGCGTGGTGCTCGATGCGATTCTTGCGGCGGGCAAGAAGGGGAGTTCGGCCTTTACTCCGGCCGTTACTCCGGCCGTTATTCCGGCCGTCACTCCGGCGAAAAGGCCGAAGACGTAGCCCGTGCCGCGCCGCCGGGTGCGCGGCCCAGCGTGCCGACGATGAGCGCGGCAACCAGCACCAGCGCGCCGCTGAGCACCATCGCGCTCGAAATGCCGTAGTTGTCGACGGTCACGCCGCCGATCAGCGCGCCCGAGGCGATGGCCACCTGGAAGCCGCTCACGAGCAGTGCCTGGCCGGCTTCGGGTGCGTCGGGCACCGCTTCCATCATCCAGCCCGTGAGCGCCACCGGAATCAGGCCGAAGGCCACGCCCCAGATGAAGACCACGACCGCGCCCGCGACAAAGCCGCTGCCGATCACCGTCGAGAGCAGCAGCGCGGTTGCCAGCATCAGCGCCGCGAGCAGGGTGGTGCCGCGCACGCTGCGCGCCACCAGGCTACCGCCCAGGAACGTGCCGATGAAGCCCACGGCGCCGTACACCAGCAGCAGCGTGGAGACGGAGTGCGGCGCCAGGCCGAACACCTGCTGCAACAGCGGCTTCAGGTAGGTATAGGCGGCGAAATGGCCGGCAATGAAGAACAGCACGGCAAGCAGGCCGACCTGCGCCATGCGGCGCGTCAACGGCGTGAGCAGGTCGCGTGCGCCGATGGCGCGCACCGGCGGTATCGCGGGCAGCAGCCACAGCTGCACCAGCAGCACGACCGCGGCAAGCGCGCCGGTCACCGCGAACGAGGCGCGCCAGCCGAACAGCGTTCCAAGCAGGGAACCGGCGGGCACGCCGAGCACCGTGGCCGCGGACACGCCCGCCAGCACCAGCGACATGGCCCGCGCCTTCGAGGCTTGCGGCACCAGTTGCGTGGCTGCCGCCGGTGCAAAGGTCCAGAAGCCGCCCACGCACAGGCCCAGCATGAGCCGCGCAACCAGCATGGTGGCGAAGTTGGGCGCAAAGGCCGCCAGCAGGTTCGATGCGATCAGCAGCGTGGTGAGCGCGATCAGCACCGTGCGCCGGTCCAGGCGGCCCGAAGCGACGATGAGCCCGGGTCCTGCAAGAGCGGCAAGCACGCCTGGCATGGTGATCATGAGCCCCGCCGTGCCGTCCGACACATTGAGCCCGCGGGCGATGTCGGTCAGAAGGCCGATGGGCATGAACTCGGTCGAAACCATTGCAAAGGTGCCGACGGCAATCGAGCTGACGGCCAGCCAGGCGGAGCGGGTCGTCTTGACCGGCTCCGGCGATAGATCGTCGATGCAGGGGTTGCTGCTGGGTGAATTCATCATGGGAGGGTCCTGGAGTCGCACCGGCCAAAAAGGCGCGCGCCGATGCGTTGTTGCGAAAGGCTGTCCAGTGTCGAAGCGGACGGACTCTTCACAAAGGGCCTTGCCGGCAGTAGTCAGTTTCCCGGTGGCGAACAATCGCCGGTTTCAGCGCAACCTCAGGTGGCCGCCGAGCGATGCTGCAGCACCCGTCCGTCGGCGATGAAAGAGTCGCCGACCAGTACACGAAAGACCGCACCGTCGGGCAATCGCGCGCTTGCCGTCTCTGGCGTCAGCAGCTCGACGTCGAGCGCGTGCGGCTTTCCGCGTTCGAGCTGCGCGCCGTGCGGCACGAGCCAGCGCGCGGAAAAGCCTTCGTTGCCGATCACCAGCGCGCAGCGGTATTCGCCAGCGGCCAATGGCACGTCGTGCGAAGGCAGTGCCGGCGGACGCAGCGTGAGTTCGACGGAAAGATGCGGCGTGAAGGCGCGCGCCGAATCGAAGGTCGGAGGCTGCGCTGGCGGTGCACGCCGCGGCAGCTTGCCGATGAGCCACGCGATGACGTTGCCGATGATCGGCACCCACAACACCATCAGCAGCGTGCCGATGTCGCGCGTGGTCGAGCCGGGAGTTGCGTAGTGCCGCACGACCGCGCCGCCGACAGCCACGCACAGCAGAACGGCGACGATCAGCTTGCGCCGGGACTGTATGGTGCTCATGGCGGAGCGGTTGCCTGTGCGTTCACTCGCATCAGCCCGTGTTCCGCAAGCCGGCCGCCACCCCGTTGATCGAAATGTGGATGCCCCGCTGCAGCCGCTCGCCGCCTTCGCCCGCGCGGTAGCGCCGCATCAGCTCGACCTGCAGGTGATGCAGCGGGTCGATGTACGGAAAGCGGTGGCGCACCGAGCGCTGCATCTCGGCATTGCCTTCGAGGCGCTGCTTTGCGCCGGTGATCAGCGTGAGCGCGTCGGAGGTGCGATGCCATTCGGTGTCGATCATCGAGAACACCTTCTGGCGCAGCTTGCGGTCGCCTACCAGTTCGGCATAGCGCGAAGCCAATGCGAGATCGCTCTTGGCAAGCACCATGTCCATGTTGGAGAGCAGGGTGCGAAAGAACGGCCACTGCGCATACATGCGGCGCAGCAGCGCGACGCGTTCCTTGCGTGCGGCCGGCGTTGCGGCTGACGCGAGGAACTGCTCCACGCCCGAGCCGAAGCCGAACCAGCCCGGTATGGTGAGCCGGCACTGGCCCCAGCTGAAGCTCCACGGCACGGCGCGCAGGTCGTCGATCTTGTGGCTGGGGTTGCGCGATGCGGGGCGCGAGCCGATGTTGAGCTCGGCGATCTCGCGAATGGGCGTGGAGCCAAAGAAGTAGTCGCCGAAGCCCGGGGTTTCGTAGACCAGCTTGCGGTACGCCGCCATGCTCGCGGTCGACAGCTCCGCCGCCGCCGAAAGAAAGGTGGCGGGGGCCGACTTGCCCTGCGGCAGCAGCGTGGCTTCGAGCGTGGCGGCCACCAGTGTCTCGAGGTTGCGCCGGCCGATCTCGCGGTTGGCGTATTTCGAGCCGATGACTTCGCCCTGTTCGGTCAGGCGGATCTGGCCGCGCACCGTGCCCGGCGGCTGCGCGAGGATGGCCTGGTAGCTCGGGCCGCCGCCGCGTCCCACCGTGCCGCCTCGGCCATGGAACATGCGCAGGCGGATGGGGTTGGTCTTCTTTTTCTTGTTGAGCTCGTCGAACAGCGACACCAGCGCAATGCCGGCGCGGTAGAGCTCCCAGTTGCTGGTGAAGATGCCGCCGTCCTTGTTGCTGTCGCTGTAGCCGAGCATCACGTCCTGCTCAGCGCCGGAGCGTTCGATCAGCTCTGCAATGCCGGGCAGGGCGTAGAAGGCGCGAACGATGGGGGCGGCATTGCGCAGGTCTTCGATGGTTTCGAACAGCGGCACCACGATCAGGTCGCAGGTGGCGTTGCTGTTCATTGCACCGCGCAGCAGGCCCACTTCCTTTTGCAGCAGCAAGGCTTCGAGCAGGTCGCTCACCGTTTCGGTGTGGCTGATGATGTAGTGGCGGATGGCCGCCGCGCCGTAGCGGGCACGCGCAGTGCGGGCGGCCGCGAAGATCGCGAGTTCGCTCTGTGCGAGCGGCGAATATTCGGCATCGGGCACGCGCAGCGGACGTGCGTCGTCGAGCAGCTTGAGCAGCAATTGCTGCTTGGCTGCTTCGGCCAGCGACGCATACGAGGGCTCGATGCGCGCGGTGGCCAGCAGTTCGGCAATCACGGCCTCGTGCTTGTCGGAGCTCTGGCGCAAATCGACCGTGGCCAGGTGAAAGCCGAACACTTCCACCGCGCGAATCAACGGCCGCAGGCGTGGCGCGGCGAGCACGCTGCCGTGCTTTTCGTTGAGCGACTCTTCCACGGTGCGAAGGTCGGCCAGGAATTCTTCGGCCGCGGTGTAGGGGTTCTGCGGCGGCACCGCGTGGCGCGCAGCCTCGCCGCCGGTCAGGTCGCGCAGCGTGGCCGCAAGGCGCGCATACACGCCGGTGAGTGCGCGGCGGTAAGGCTCGTCCTTGCGGTGCTCGCTGGTGTCGGGCGAGCGCTCGGCCAGTGCCTGCATTTCGACCGATACATCCACCAGCGTGGCCGAGAGCGAGAGCTCTCCGCCGAGGTAGTGCACTTCGGTCAGGTAGTGGCGCAGCGCCAGCTCCGCCTGACGGCGCAATGCGTACTCGAGCGTTTCGGCCGTGACGTTCGGGTTGCCGTCGCGGTCCCCGCCGATCCACTGGCCCATGCGCAGGAAGGGGGCGACCGAAGGCACCACGCCGTTCTGGCCCAGTGTCTTTTCCAGGTCGGCATAGACGCGCGGTATTTCGCGCAGGAAGGTGGCTTCGTAGTAGCTCAGTGCGTTTTCGATTTCGTCGGCCACGGTGAGCTTGGAGAAGCGCAGCAGGCGCGTCTGCCAGATCTGCGTGACGCGGATGCGCATCTGCGTTTCGTTCTCGGCAAACTCGAGCGGCGTGAGCGCGTCCTTGCCGCCTGCGTAAGCGCTCTGGCGAAGCTTGATTTCGTCGCGCGTGGTGAGCAGCTGCGCAATGGCGCGCTCGGCGTCGAGGATGCTCTTGCGCTGCACTTCGGTCGGGTGCGCGGTGAGCACCGGCGACACGTAGCTGTGCGCGAGGGAGGCGACCACTTCGTCGGGCTTGACGCCGGCCTTGCGGATGCGTGCAAGAGCGGTCTGCAGGTCGCCGTCGGCGCTCTCGCCGGCACGCTCGGCCTCGGTGCGGCGGCGAATCAGGTGCCGGTCTTCCGCCAGGTTGGCCAGGTGGCTGAAGTAGGTGAAGGCGCGAATCACGCGCACTGTTTCGGCCGCGCTCAGGCCCTTGAGCAGGTTCTTGAGTGCGCGGTCGGCCGCATGGTCCGCGTCACGCCTGAAAGCCACCGAGAGCGTTCGGATCTTCTCGACCAGCGCGTAGCTTTCTTCGCCCTCCTGCTCGCGGATGACGTCGCCGAGGATGCGGCCCAACAGCCGGATATCGTCGATCAGTGGCTGGTCTTCGGCTTGCCGGCGCTTGGCGGGCGCAGGAGTCTTGCTGGCTTTCATTCGATGTTTTTCCTGGACTAGAAAGGAGACGTCGCCTGCGTTGCTGCGGCGCAACATGCTAGCATTCCGGCGGTCTGAAACATGTACTTTTTGGGAGCGATCTTGAGCAACATCGTGATCGCCACGCGCGAAAGCCGGCTGGCCCTGTGGCAAGCCGAACACGTGCAAGCGCTGCTGCAAGAAAGAGGCCACACGGTCAGCCTGCTGGGAATGACCACGCGGGGCGACCAGATCCTCGACAAGTCGCTCAGCAAGGTGGGCGGCAAGGGCCTCTTCGTGAAAGAACTCGAACTCGCCCTGGAAGAAGGCCGCGCCGATATCGCGGTTCATTCCCTCAAGGACGTGCCGATGGATTTGCCCGAGGGCTTTGTCCTGGCCTGCGTGCTCGAACGCGAAGACCCGCGCGACGCGCTGGTGTCGCCCCGCTATGCCTCGCTGGACGAACTGCCGCAGGGCGCAGTCGTCGGTACCTCCAGCCTGCGGCGCGTGGTGCTGCTGCGCGCCATGAGGCCCGACCTGCGCATCGAGCCGCTGCGGGGCAACCTCGACACCCGCCTTCGCAAGCTCGACGAAGGCCAGTACGACGCCATCGTGCTCGCTGCAGCCGGGCTCAAGCGGCTTGGCCTTGAATCGCGCATCCGGGTTGCGTTCGATCCCGACATCATGCTGCCGGCCGCAGGGCAGGGTGCGCTCGGCATCGAGGTGCGGGCCGACCGCGCCGACCTGATTGCATTGCTCGCGCCGCTGTCGTACCGCAGCGACTGGCTGGCCACCGCCGCCGAGCGCGCGGTGAGCCGATCGATGGGTGGCAGCTGCTCGATGCCGCTGGCGGCGCACGCGCGCTGGCAGGCCGACGGCACGTTGCGCATCGATGCGGCCTGGGGCGATCCGGAAGGCAACGCCGCGCTGGTGCGGATTCACGCCCAGGCCGAAACGGCCGATTTCGCGCAGGCAGGCGCGCTCGGCGAACGGGCCGCAGACCTGCTGCGCGGCGCAGGCGCGCACTGAGCGCAGACCAAAGACAGATGGCCGCCAAGCCCGTCATCGTCACGCGGCCGGCGCGCGAGGCCGCGCAGTGGGTGGACGACTTTCGCGCCGCAGGGCTGGTTGCTGCGGCACTGCCGTTGATCGTGATCGAACCGGCCGCCGACGCTGAACCCCTGCGGGCCGCCTGGCGCCGCATCTCGGACTATGCCGCGCTGATGTTCGTGAGCGCGGCTGCAGTGGAGCACTTCTTTTCCTATGCCGAGAAGAATGCCATTGCGGCGGGTCCGCGCTTCTGGGCCACCGGCCCCGGCACGGCGCGCGCCCTTCGGCGCGCCGGCGTGCCCGACGAAGCCATCGACGCACCGCCGCCCGATGCATCGAGCTTCGACTCCGAAGCCTTGTGGGAGCGCGTGAAAGGCCAAGTTTCGGCGGGCGTGCGGGTGCTCATCGTCCGCGGCGGCGACGCGGCGGGAAACCCGAAGGGGCGCGACTGGCTCGCCAATGAAATCGATGCCGCGCGTGGATTGCGCGACACGGTGGTCGCCTACCGCCGCCTGTCGCCCTCATTCGGCGACGAGGAGCGCGCACTCGCACTCGATGGTGCAGAAGGGCGCGCGGTCTGGCTGTTCAGCAGCTCCGAGGCCATCGCCAATTTGCAAGTGGCAATGCCCACGATCGGCTGGCAGGCAGCCAGCGCCGTGGCAACGCACGCACGCATCGGCGAGGCCGCGCGCGCCGCGGGATTCGGATCGGTGCGCGTGTGCAGTCCCCAGCGTGAGGCGTTGATCGCGTCGATAGAATCCTTCTCATGAGTGCCGCGTCTCCGTCCGACGACTTCTCCCCCCCAACTGCCGCCGCGCCGGTGCCCGCAACGCTCGTGGCGCCGCAGTCGCCAGAGGCGCTGGCGGCCGCCGCAACAACGCTCTCCCGTATCGGCTTGGGCCTGCTGGCCCTCGTGTCGCTCTCGGCATTGGCCATTGCGATTGCGCTCTGGCAGAAGGTGAGCGGCATGCAGGAGCAGCTGGCGCGCCAGAGCGCGGATGCGCAGGCCCAGTCGCTCGAGGCGCGCACGCTCGCGCGGCAGGCCATGGACACCGTGCGCGACACCGCAGCGCGCGCCGCCCTTACCGAAACCCGTGTGGCCGAAGTTGCGCTGCAGCGCTCGCAACTCGAAGAACTCATGCAAAGCCTCTCGCGTTCGCGCGACGAGAACTTGGTAGTCGACATCGAATCGGCCGTGCGCCTGGCGCTGCAGCAGGCCCAGGTCACCGGCAGCGTGGAGCCCTTGCTGGCAGCGCTCAAGTCCGGCGACCTGCGTATCGCGCGCGCCGCGCAGCCCAGGCTCGCGCCGCTGCAACGCGCCATGCAGCGCGACGCCGACCGCCTGCGCAGCAGTGCCAGTGCCGACAGCGGCGAGGCGCTGCAGAAACTCGACGAACTGATGCGCAGTGTGGACGATCTGCCGCCGCTCAACGCCGTGGCGACGCGCGGCTCCGGCGTCAACGCCTGGCAGCCCGAGCCCATTCCGGCCGATGCGGCGTGGTGGGAGCGCGCGCTGCTGACCGTGCGTGCCGAACTGCGCTCGCTGGTGCGCGTCGGCCGCATCGAGCGCCCCGAAGCCGTGCTGCTGGCGCCCGACCAGACGTACTTTCTGCGCGAGAACCTCAAGCTCAAGCTGCTCAACGCAAGGCTTTCGCTGCTCTCGCGGCAGGTGGATGCCGCGCGCAGCGAGCTCGCCACGGTGTCTGCATCGCTGAACCGCTATTTCGATCCCGCGTCGCGGCGCACGCAAGCGGCCGCCACGCTGCTGCAGCAGCTTCAGGCACAGGTGAAGACCTCCGAACCTCCGCGCATCGATGACACGCTGGCCGCGCTGGCAACCGCAGCGGCGGGGCGCTGATCATGCGGGCGGCACTCTGGCTTCTGGCGCTTTTCGCCATCGCCGCGGCGGTGGCGCTGTTCGCAGGCAACAACCAGGGCACGATCACCGTGTTCTGGCCGCCGTGGCGCGTGGATCTTTCGCTGAACCTGGTGCTGGTGATCCTGCTGGGCGCCTTCGCTTTGCTGCATCTTGCGCTGCGGGGCTTGGCGGCGCTGTTCTCTCTTCCGACCCAGGCACGCCAGTGGCGGCTGCAGCAAAAGGAACGCACGCTGCATTCGGCTTTGCTCGATGCCATGGTGCAGTTGCTCTCAGGCCGCTTCTCGCGTGCGCGCAAAGCCGCGCAAGCCGCGCTGGTGCAAGAGAAAACGCTGGCAGCGCTGGGCGCCAACCTGCCGCAGGCGCAGCAGGTCCGCGTGATCTCGCATCTGCTGGCCGCCGAGAGCGCACAAGCATTGCAAGACCGGCCGGCGCGCGATGCCCATCTGCAGCAAGCCCTCAATGAAAGCGTCGACCGGACCGTGCTGGCAAGCCCCGAGACGCGCGAGGGCGTGCAACTGCGCGCCGCGCGCTGGGCGCTCGAAGACCGCGATCCAGCAGGCGCACTGGCCCGGCTCGAAGAGCTTCCGCAAGGCGTGCAGCGCCGAACGCTTGCGCTGCGCATTCGCCTGAAAGCGGCCCGCCAGGACCGGCGCACGCTCGAAGCGCTGGAAACCGCGCGCCTGCTTGCCAAGCACCGCGCTTTTTCCGACGCCGCTGCGCAGAGCATCGTGCGCGGCCTGGCTACCGAACTGCTGGGCGGCGCGCACGACCCGGCGCAATTGCTCCGCGCCTGGGGCGAGCTCGACGCCGCCGAGCGCGAAATGCCTGAAGTGGCGATTCATGCCGCCCAGCGCATGGTGGCCCTGCGCGGCGACCTTGCCTTGGCACGCGGCTGGCTGCTGCCGGCCTGGGAGCGCATGGTGTCGCAGCCGCGGGGCCTCGGCGATGCATTGCGCGTCAGGTTGGCGCGCGCGCTCGAGGCGGGGCTCGATTCGGTGGACGCCGATTGGCTCGCCCGCATCGAGACGGCGCAACGCAACAACCCGAGCGACCCCAATCTGCAATACCTGGCCGGCATGGCGTGCATGAAGCGGCAGCTGTGGGGCAAGGCCCAGCAGCTGCTCATGCAGGCCGGCATGGGCTTGCAGGACACGGACCTTTATCGCCGTGCATGGCTCGCGCTGGCCGAACTGGCCGAGGCGCGTGGAGACGCGGAGCAGGCCGCTGCAGCGTGGAAGCGCGCGGCCCAGGCGGAGAAGGCCTGAGCATTCGGCTGCGACGTTGCTGCGGGTCGCTGTTGCCGGCAGGCATCTCTTCGTTTCCCCATAAAAAAACGGCGCCAATCGGCGCCGTTTTTTATTGCGTCAGGCCCGAGGGCCTGAGCATCTTCAGTTCACGCCTTGCGCGTCGGTCGAGGCCTTCTCGAAAGGCAGCGTCATTGCGCTGAGCTCGCGGCGGGTTTCGACCAGCACCAGCGGACCTTCATCGAGCGTGATCGCGGGCGGGCGTTCGCGCGGCACATGCACCGGCTTCGGCTCGGCCGCGATGGCGGCGCGGGCCTGTGCAATGCGCTCTGCATCGGAGTTGACCCACTGCAGACCCGAGCGCTCGGCGATTTGCGCGAGTTCGTTCAGCGGCAGTTCGAAGGGCTGAACCTTAGGCAGGGCACGGCCGTTGGCAGCGGGCTTGCTGCTGCTCTTTTCGACGGCAATCGGTGCCGCGACGGGAGCGGGAGCGAAGCTTGCCGCCGGTGCAACTGCTTCCACAGGCGCAACGGCTTGCACAGGTGCCACCGGAGCGGCAACCGGTGCAGGCGCCGCTGCAGGACGGTCGAAGTAGCTCCGCGGTGCTGCGGGTGCACGCGATTCTTCTTCGGGCATTGCAGCGCGGGCTTCGTTCGGCTCGGCCACGGCGTTGTCGGCCGATGCGCCCGCCACGTTGGCTTCGCTTTCGTCGCGCGGACCGCGTTCACGGCGGTCGCGGCCGTAACGGTCGCGCGAACGGCCGCGGCGCTCGTCGCCTTCACGGCGCGGTGCCTGATCGTTGGCATCGGTTTCGCCTTCAGCGCCCGGAGCGACGGCAGTTGCCTCGTCGGCGGGTGCCTGTGCTTCGCCGTTGGCAAAGCGCGGCTGGCCTTCATTGCGGCGCTCACGGCGGCCGTCGTTGCGCTCGCCACGCTGGCCACGCTCTTCACGGCCATTGCGCGGTGCGCGCTCGGCTTGCGAGCCGTCCTGCGGAGCGACGTTGTTGTCGTCGCCGGACGCTTCGCGCGGTGCGTCGGTGCCATTGCGCTGTTCGTTGCGCTCACCGCGTTCGCCACGGTCCGCACGTTCGCCGCGCTCACCGCCACGTTCACGGCGTTCGCCGCGGGCGCGGGGCGCGCGTTCTGCCGGGGCATTGCCTTCGTCGCCGGCGGGCGCGAGTTGCTGCGCTTCGAGGTTGCCGTCGATCAGCTCGGCCGATGCGGGCCGTGCTTCGCGGCCTTCGCCTTCGCGGCGCTCGCCGCGGCCACCACGGCGCTGTTCGCCTTCGCGCGGACCGCGTGCTTCACGGGGTTCGCGTTGTTCACGGGGTTCGCGCTGTTCACGCGGTTCGCGCGGCAGTGCGGCTTCGTTGCGCTGTTCGCCGCTGCGGCCTTCGCGGCCTTCGCGTCCTTCACCACGGCGCTCGCCACCGCGACCGCCGCGGCGTTCGCCGTCGCGGCCGCCGGAACGGCCACCGTTTTCGCTGCGGCCTTCGCCGCCGCGGCCACCGCGGCGCTGCTCGCCGTCGCGGGCGCCGCGTGCTTCGCCGTCACGGCCGGAACGGCCGCCATCACGGCGCGTGGGCTTCGGCGCTTCCACGGGAATCACGGCAGGTGCGGGCGCCGGTGCCGGCGTGCCGCCGAACCAGCTCTTGATGCGAGCGAAGAAGCCCATTTCGGCCGGTGCGGGTGCGCTTGCCACGGGCGGTGCAACCGGCGCCGGAGCAACGGCGGGCGTGCGCACGGCTTCGGGCTTGGGCGGCACCACGGGTGCCGGTGCGTCGGGCAGCACACCCTTGATGACCGGCGTCTGCTTGTTGGTCGGTTCCTGCGAACGGCGCGTGACGGCCGTCGGGTCTTCGATCTCGTCAGCCATCTTGTAGCTGGCTTCGATGTGGTCGAGGCGCGGATCGTCGTGCTTCAGGCGTTCGAGCTTGTAGTTCGGCGTTTCGAGCGTCTTGTTGGGCACCATCAGCACGGTGACGCGCTGCTTGAGCTCGATCTTGGCGATTTCAGGGCGCTTTTCGTTCAGCAGGAACGACGCCACTTCGACGGGCACCTGAACGTGCACGGCGGCCGTGTTGTCCTTCAGGCACTCTTCCTGGATGACGCGCAGGATCTGCAGCGCGCTCGATTCGGTGTCGCGGATGTGGCCCGAGCCGCCGCAGCGGGGGCAGGGGATCGACGAACCTTCGCTGAGCGCCGGCTTCAGGCGCTGGCGGCTCATTTCCATCAGGCCGAACTTGCTGATGGAGCCGAACTGCACGCGGGCGCGGTCTTGCCGGAGCGCGTCGCGCAGGCGGCTTTCGACTTCGCGGCGGTTCTTCGACTCGTCCATGTCGATGAAGTCGATGACGATCAGGCCGCCCAGGTCGCGCAGGCGCATCTGGCGGGCCACTTCGTCGGCGGCTTCGAGGTTGGTGCGGGTGGCGGTTTCTTCGATGTCGCCGCCCTTGATGGCGCGGGCCGAGTTCACGTCGACCGAGACCAGCGCCTCGGTGTGGTCGATCACGATGGCGCCGCCCGAGGGCAGCTGCACGGTGCGGGCGTAGGCCGATTCGATCTGGTGCTCGATCTGGAAGCGGCTGAACAGCGCCGCGTCGTCGCGGTACCGCTTCACGCGGGCGGCATGCTCGGGCATGACGTGCGCCATGAACTGCTGCGCCTGGTCGTAGATGTCGTCGGTGTCGATCAGGATGTCGCCGATGTCGTGATTGAAATAGTCACGAATGGCGCGAATGACGAGCGACGATTCCTGATAGATCAGGAAGGCGCCCTTGCCGCCCTTGGCCGCGCCGTCGATGGCGGTCCAGAGCTTGAGCAGGTAGTTCAGGTCCCACTGGAGTTCGGGCGCCGAGCGGCCGATGCCGGCGGTGCGCGCGATGATGCTCATGCCCTTGGGGTACTCGAGCTGGTCCATCGCCTCCTTGAGTTCGGCGCGGTCGTCGCCCTCGATGCGCCGGCTCACGCCGCCGCCGCGCGGGTTGTTGGGCATCAGCACCACATAGCGGCCAGCCAGCGAGATGAAGGTGGTGAGGGCTGCGCCCTTGTTGCCGCGTTCTTCCTTTTCGACCTGGACGACCAGTTCCTGGCCTTCCTTGATGACGTCCTGGATGCGTGCCTGGTTGGCGGAAACGCCTTCGGCGAAGTATTGCTTGGAGATTTCCTTGAACGGCAGGAAGCCGTGGCGGTCTTCACCGTAATCGACGAAACAGGCTTCGAGCGAGGGCTCGACGCGCGTCACGACGGCTTTGTAGATGTTGCCCTTGCGCTGTTCGCGCCCTTCGATCTCGATTTCGTAGTCGAGGAGCTTTTGCCCGTCGACGATGGCCAGGCGGCGTTCTTCGGCCTGCGTGGCATTGATCAGCATCCGCTTCATGATGCGTTGTCCTTATATGTATCGTTCTACCGGCCCATGACGGGCCAACGATGCACGGACGACGCCCGCGAAACGAGGGGAATTGCCGCTTGGCCCCGGATGCTGTCACTGCCGCGGCAAGCGCGAACAGGCCTCTTGAACGTCAGTTCAAGAAGACAGCCGGGGTGGGGGCGCGTGGATGGGCGCGAGCCAGATTCGGTGTTGAGCAGCTATCTTATTGATAGCTGGTTGCGCAATGGTGGCGCGCGGTGCGGATGACTCAATGCCTGAGGCCGCTGGCAAAAGCCAGGTGGGCCAACGCAGGCACAGTTGAATCAGCAGCATCAACACAAGGGACTCGCTTCGATCCGCCGGCAGCTTGGAAGCTGCAGGCTGGGTATTCCGTATCGGTGTTTCGTGGGTGTCGGCTTGACTTGGGTGCCGGGTCTGCCACTTTGCGCAATTGCGCGGGGTTTGCAGTCTCGGCGCCAAAGCGGCATCGACCTCGCAGCGTTGTCCTGGGCGTTTGACTGCAGTGATCTAAACTTCTGTCTAATCAAGCACTTACACGACCGCGCTGGTGAAAAACATTATAGGTGCGAAGCGAAGCCCCGCGGCCGCTCCAAATCCCGCAGTTCCGGATCCCGCGGCCCAAAAGGCCGTGGTGGACGCCGCAGCGCCGCACGCTTCAATCAAATTCATTACCGTGGATGCGGAATCCGCGGGCCAGCGGCTGGACAACTTCCTGTTCCGCCACCTGAAGGGCGTGCCCAAGACGCACGTCTACCGGATCATCCGGTCGGGCGAGGTGCGCATCAACAAGGGCCGGGCGCAGGCCGAAACCCGCATCGAGGCCGGCGATGTGCTGCGGCTGCCGCCGGTGCGCATATCGCCGCGCGCCGAAGAGGGCGCCACGCCGCCAGCGCCGGCGCGCGAATTTCCGGTGTTGCTGGAAGACGACGCGGTGCTGGCCATTGACAAGCCCGCCGGCGTGGCGGTGCATGGCGGCAGCGGTGTGAGCTTTGGCGTGATCGAGCAACTGCGTACCGCGCGGCCGGCCGCCAAGTTCCTGGAGCTGGTGCATCGGCTCGACCGCGAGACCTCGGGCATCCTGCTGGTGGCCAAGAAGCGCAGCGCGCTGGTCGCGCTGCAAGACCAGTTCCGCGACCGGGAAACGGGCAAGACCTATCTTGCACTGGTCGAAGGCGCCTGGCCGGCCAACAAGAAGGTGCTCGATGCGCCGCTTGCCAAATATCTGCTGCCGGGCGACGGCGCCGGTGCCGGCGAACGCCGCGTGCGCGTGGTCGCCAAGGACCATCCCGACGCGATGCGCGCCGTCACGCTGGTGCGCGTGCTGGCGCGGCTCACGCTGCCGGGCGACGCCACGCCGCTGTCATTGCTGGCGGTCACCATCAAGACGGGCCGCACCCATCAGATTCGCGTGCACCTTGCTTCGGCCGGCCACCCGATTGCGGGCGACGACAAGTACGGCGACTTCGAGCGCCAGCGCACGCTGCAAAAACTCGGCCTCAAGCGCATGTTCCTGCACGCCTGGCGCTTGCAGTTCAGCCACCCAGCGACCGGCGAGCGCGTGGCGCTGCAGGCCGGCCTGCCGCCTGAACTGCACGGCTTGATGCCCCCGCAGGCGCTCGAGGCGCTCGCCCAACATCCCACTCCCACGGCCAATGACTGATTCTTCCCGACCCCTGCGCTTCGACCTGATCGCCTTTGATTGGGACGGCACGCTTTACGACTCCACCCGGCTCATCGTGCGCTGCATTCAGGCGGCCGTGATCGATGTCGGCGGCGCCAAGCCGAGCGAAAACGATGCCGCATGGGTCATCGGCCTGGGCCTGGCCGAGGCCCTGGCGCGCGCGGCCCCCGATGTGCCAAAGGAAAAATACGCCGAGCTCGGCGCGCGCTACCGCTATCACTATCTGCAACACCAGGACGACCTGGTGCTGTTCGACGGCGTGCTGCAGATGATCGATGCCCTGCGCGCGCGCGGCCACAAGCTGGCCGTGGCCACTGGCAAGTCGCGCCGTGGATTGAACGAGGCGCTGAAAACGGTCGCGCTGCGCGACCGTTTCGATGCGTCGCGCACCGCCGACGAGACATTCGGCAAGCCGCATCCGCGCATGCTGCTGGAGCTCATGGAAGAGCTCGAGGTGCCGGCCGAACGCACCCTGATGATCGGCGACACCACGCACGACCTGCAGCTGGCGCTGAATGCCGGCTGCGCGAGCGTGGGCGTGAGCTACGGAGCGCACGAGCCCGAAAGCTTCGACGCGCTGAAGCCGCTGTTCATTGCCCACTCGGTGGCCAGCCTCGAGGCATGGCTCCTGGACAACGCCTGAGCGAAGATCTTGCGATGAGCGAAGAAGTGCCGATTCCCCTTTGCAACGCCTCGGACCTGGTCGAAGGCAGCCTCGCCGTACCGTTCGATGTGGTCTACGGCGGCGAAACCTGCCGTGCTTTTGCGGTGCGCTTCGAAGGGCAGCCGCACGCTTACCTGAACAGATGCAGCCACGTGGCCATGGAAATGGATTTCCAGCCCGACCGCTTCTTCGACGACAGCGGCCAGTGGCTGCTCTGCGCCACCCACGGCGCGGTCTACAAGCCGGACACCGGCGAATGCGCCGGCGGCCCGTGCCGCGGCGGCCTGGTGAAGATCGCCCTCAGCGAACGTGACGGCGTGGTGCACTGGCATACTGCCTGGAACCTCCATCCCCTGACCTTTTGACAATGACCGACCCGAACCGCACGGAACCTGAAGGTTTTGATCCTTTTGAGCCGGCCACTCCCATTGCGTCTTCTCAAGGCGCGCCGAAAAACATGGCCAAAGACCCCACGCAGCGTCCCGGGTGGGAGCGCGCAACGCTCGAAAAACTTGCCTTCGCCTCCTTGAACGAGCAGAAGGCCGCGCGCCGCTGGAAGACCTTTACGCGTCTGTCGTGGCTCGCCTTCTTCATCTTCCTTGTCTGGCTGGCCATGTCGCGCAGCACGCCGAGCACCGCCAAGACCACGGCCCACACGGCGGTTGTCGAGATCAAGGGCGAAATTGCCAACGGCGGCGACGCGAGCGCCGAATTCGTCATTGCCGCAATGAAGACGGCCTTTGAGGACGAGGGCGCCAAGGGCATCGTGCTGCTCATCAATTCGCCCGGCGGAAGCCCCGTGCAGGCGGGCATCATCAGCGACGAGATCAAGCGGCTGAAGGCCAAGCACAAGAAGCCGGTGTATGCCGTGGTCGAAGAAACCTGCGCCTCAGCCGCCTATTACATTGCCGCCGCCACCGACAAGATCTTCGTCGATAAGGCCAGCATCGTCGGCAGCATCGGCGTGCTGATGGACGGGTTCGGCTTTACCGGCGTGATGGAAAAGGTCGGCGTCGAGCGCCGGCTGCTGACGGCCGGAGACAACAAGGGCTTTCTCGACCCGTTCAGCCCCATGAGCGATGCGCAGCGTGCGCACGCCCAGGCCATGCTGAACCAGATTCACCAGCAGTTCATCAACGTGGTGAAAAGCGGGCGGGGCGACCGCCTCAAGCTCGACACCCCCGGTCTTTTCAGCGGGCTGTTCTGGAGCGGCGAACAAGCTGTCGAGTTCGGCCTGGCGGATCAGCTGGGCAACGTGGACTACGTGGCACGCGAAGTCATCAAGGCCGAAGAGGTGACCGACTACACGCGACGCGACAACGTGGCCGAAAAGCTCGCCAAGAAATTCGGCGCCGCCATGGGCGACGCCACGGTGCGCTCGCTGCAGTCCGCCGCCCCGGCGCTGCGCTAAGGCTTTCCCCCTGCGGCCGGCTCAGGCGGGCTGGTCGCCGCCGCTGTTCGTGTATCGGGCGGAGGCCGCAAGCGCCACGGCAAACACCACCACCACATACAGCGCGGCCGTCAGCGAACTGGCCCGTGCCAGCAAGCCGATGACTGCCGGCCCGGCCATGAATCCGAGATAGGCCACGGCCGAGACGGCGGCAATGCCGGTGGCGGGTTCGACGCCCGGCACGCGCGCCGATGCGCCGAACAGAATCGGCACCACGTTCGCAAAACCGACGCCCACGCCCGCAAAGCCGATCAGCGCAAGCCACGGAAGATTCGTCAGCAGCACCAGCGTCATGGCCGCCGCCGCCAGCACGCCGCTGCCGAGCAGCAGCGCGGCCGGCGAAAAACGGGCGCGCATGGCGTCCCCGCCGAAGCGCGCGGCCGCCATGGCCGCCGAGAAGCTCGCGTACGCCAGCGCGGCCTGCTTTTGCGGGCTGCCGAGTTCCTGCTGCATGTAGAGCACGCTCCAGTCGTAGATGGCGCCCTCGGCAATCAGGCCCAGGGCCGCCAGCACGCCCAGCACCGCTAGCGGGCCACGGGGCAGCCGGAATTTGCGGTCTGCGGCAGTTGCATCGCTTGCGGCCGGCGGGTTGGGCAGCATGCGCATCGAAGACACGGCCACCAGCAGCGCCATGGCGCCCGCAACCCACAGCAGGTGCGCCTGCGCGCCCAGGCCTGCCGCGAGTGCGGCGCTGCCGCTCGCGGCTCCGGCCATGCCGCCCAGGCTGAACATGCCGTGCATGCCGCTCATCAGCGGCGTGCCGCCATGCAGTTCGAGCTGCGCCGCTTCGGTATTGATCGCCACGTCGAACACGCTGGTCACCAGGCCGAAGGCCGCCAGCAACGCCAGCAGGGCGAGGTAGCCGGGCATGGCGATGAGCCCGGCCAACAGCAGTGCGTAGACGCAGCCGCAGACGGCCGCCATGCGCCGGGGGCCGTGGCGCCCGATCCAGCGGCCGGCGCTGGTCAAGCCGTACATCGCACCGGCACCGGCCGCGAGCATTGCGAGGCCGAGCTGGGCCTCGTCGATGCCGTAGTGGGCTTTGACGGTGGGAACGTGCACGCCCCAGGTCGCAAAGATGAAGCCGGAGGAAAAGAACTGCGCGCGAGAGGCCCAGCGGGTGCTGGCGGTGACCAGCATCGTCAACGCCCGATCGCGAACACCGCGGGCAGGCGTTCGTCCGTAGCGGTACCGGGCGCCTTGGCGCGCCAGGCCTTCACTGTTTCGCTGCGCACGTGGGCGGTTGCCAGCGTGAGGCCGCGCGCCACCGCAAGGCGGGTGTTGTGCTGGAGCGTTTGCACCAGCGCCTGGAGCAGCGCGGCGTTGCGATAGGGGGTCTCGATGAAAAGCTGCGTCTGGCCGGTCTTGAGCGCCAGCGCCTCGAGCTCGCGGATGCGGCTTTGCCGCTCGCCCGAGTCCTGGGGCAGGTAGCCGACGAAAGCGAAGTTCTGGCCGTTGAGGCCGCTCGCAGCCAATGCGAGCAGCAGCGACACCGGACCGGTGAGCGGCACCACGGCAATGCCCAGGTCATGCGCGGCGCGCGCCACCGAAGAGCCCGGGTCTGCCACTGCCGGCATGCCGGCTTCGCTCAGCAGGCCGATGTCGTGGCCTTCGAGAGCCGCAGCCAGCAAGGGCCGAGCATCGAATTGGCCGGCGTGGTCGCCCTTCTTGTGCACTTCGCGCGGCAACTCCCGGATGTCCTGCGCCTGCAGGGGAGCCGCCAGTGGAACGACGGCATCGATCCGCTTCAGGTACGCGCGGGCCGACTTGGCGTTTTCGCAGATCCAGTGGGTAATGCCGGCGGCCGCCTGCAGCGTGCCGAGGGGCAGGGCGTCCTGGAGCGGTGCCTGGGTGTCGCAGCCGAAGTCGAGCGGCGCGGGTACGAGATAGAGCTTGCCCGGCGTCACAGCAATTCGACTCCGGCGGAACGCAGCATGCGGCAGGTGCGAATCAGCGGCAGGCCGACCAGGGCGGTGGGGTCATCGCTGTCGATGGAGCTCAGCAATGCGATGCCGAGTCCTTCGCTCTTGGCGCTGCCCGCGCAGTCGTAGGGCTGTTCGGCCTGCAGGTAGCGCTCGATGGCCGCATCGCTGAGGTCCCGGAAAACGACCCGGACCGGCGCCAGATCGCGTTCGACGAAGCCTGTAGCTTGGCAAACGACGGCCACGGCAGTCTGGAATATCAGCGTCTGGCCACGCATCTTGCGCAACTGGGCCGTGGCGCGCGCGTGGTCGCCGGGCTTGCCGAGCGCCTCGCCGGCCAGGTCGGCCACCTGGTCTGAGCCGATCACCACGGCCTCGGGAAAGCGTGCGGCCACGGCGCGGGCCTTTTCCAAGGCCAGGCGCTCGGCCAGTTCGCGCGGGGTTTCGCCGGGAAGCGCGGTTTCGTCGACATCCGGGGGCTGCACGTCGAAGGGCAAATGAAGGCGGTTCAGCAATTCGCGCCGGTAGCGCGAGGTCGAGGCAAGAATCAGGGGGCGTTGCATGGAGACGATTGTGCGTGAGCCCGCAAGAGCCTTTGGCCGCACTGCGCCAATTCCCCCGGCTGGCGCGCTAGACTGGTGCGAATGAAGAGAGAATTTGTTCCCCAGCGGCTCGACGTGGCCGCCTTTGCCGCTGAAGCCGCGGTGCTTTCGGCTGACGACCCGGTACCTGATTACTCCCGTCTGGCGCAAGAACTGGCTGCGCCGGCGCCTGAAGCCCTGGTGCACTGGGAGGCGACCGGCGAGCAACGCACCGGCGCTGACGGCAAGGCCGAACCCTGGCTGCACTTGGTGGCCGAAACGACGGTGCCACTGGTGTGCCAGCGCTGCCTGGCACCGGTTGATACGCTTGTTGCATCCGACCGCTGGTTCCGTTTTGTGGCCGATGAGGCCACGGCGGATGCGGAAGACGACGAATCCGAAGAAGACCTGCTGGTCGTGAGCCGTGATTTCGACCTGCATGCCCTCATCGAGGACGAGCTTTTGATGGAAATCCCCGTCATGCCCGTCCACGAGGTGTGCCCCACGCCAATCCAGCTTTCGTCCAGCGACGAGGACTTCAAGGCGGCCGAAGAGGCCAAGCCCAACCCGTTTGCGGTGCTCGGCGCGTTGCGTTCGCGCAAGCCGGAAGAGGGTAAGTAGCCCTTTCTCGCAGGCTGGGCTATAATCATGGGCTTCGCGCGCGCCGCCGTGAGCAGCAAGACAGACAAAGGCATTCCATACATGCCCCTGTATTGCCACCGCAAGAGAGCGCATCCACTCACTCACCTAACAGTCCAGGAGCCATCATGGCCGTCCAGCAAAACAAGAAGTCGCCTTCCAAGCGCGGCATGCACCGTTCCCACAATGCGCTGGTCGTGCCCGGCATTGCCGTGGAACCGACCACCGGTGAAACGCACCTGCGTCACCACATCAGCCCGAACGGTTTCTACCGTGGCCGTCAGGTCCTCAAGAACAAGTCCGAAGCCTGATTTCGCATCCCAAGGCCGAGGCCCGAAGCTACTTTTGCTGTAGCGTCGGGCCTTTGTTTTGATGGTTACGTCTTCCTCCTCCGAATCCTCCGCCGCGCCCGCCGCAATCACGCTAGCCGTGGATTGCATGGGTGGCGATCATGGGCCGCGCGTCACGCTTGCGGCCTGCCGCGCGTTTCTCGATCGGCATGCCGAGGCCTCGCTGCTGCTGGTGGGCGCACCTGCGGCCCTGGCCCCCTTCGGCGAACACCCGCGGGCACGCATCGTTGCCGCCAGCGAAGTGGTGGGCATGGACGACCCGGTCGAAATTGCACTGCGCAAGAAGAAAGACTCTTCGATGCGTATCGCAATCCAGCAGGTCAAGGACGGTGCCGCCCAAGCCGCGATCTCGGCCGGCAATACGGGCGCGCTGATGGCAATTGCGCGCTACCTGCTCAAAACGCTCGACGGCATCGACCGCCCGGCGATCGCTCCGCAACTGCCGAACATCAAGGGCGGCGCCACCACCGTGCTCGACCTGGGTGCGAATGTCGATTGCGACGCCGAAGATTTGTTGCAATTTGCCGTGCTGGGCTCGGCGCTGGTTTCCGCGCTCACGGGCAACGAGTCGCCTTCGGTCGGCTTGCTCAATGTGGGCGAAGAAGCCATCAAGGGCAGCGAAACAATCAAAAAAGCGAGTCAACTGCTTCGTACTGCAGCTAATTCCAAAGATCTCAACTTCTACGGAAACGTGGAAGGCAACGATATCTTCAAGGGCACGACCGACATCGTCGTGTGTGACGGTTTTGTCGGGAACGTTGCGCTGAAGGCGAGCGAAGGCGTCGCGTCGATGATCGGCGAATTCATTCGCGTGGAATTTTCGCGGAGCATTTTCACCAAGGCTGCGGCTATCGTTGCCTATCCGGTGCTAAAAGCGTTTAAAAATCGCCTGGATCATCGTCGTTACAACGGTGCGGCCTTGTTGGGCTTGCGCGGGCTGGTTTTCAAGAGCCATGGCTCGGCTGACGAAGTGGCTTTCGGCCATGCGCTGGATCGCGCTTATGATGCCGCTCGCAACAACCTGCTCGATCGCGTGCGGGCCCGCATCGCCCACGCCGCGCCTTTGCTCGCGCGGCAGGAGCCAGCGGTGCCAGCGGACGCGACGGCCCTTCACGCTTGATGAGCCCTTATTCACGCATCACCGGCACTGGCAGCTATCTGCCTCCGCGCCGGGTGACCAATGACGACCTTGCCAAGGAATTGGCAACGCGCGGCATCGAAACCTCGGATCAATGGATCGTCGAGCGCACCGGCATCCACGCGCGCCATTTCGCGGCGCCCGAGGTGACGAGCAGCGATCTCGGCCTTGAAGCCGCCCGAAGCGCCCTCGAGGCTGCGGGACGCAAGGCGGAAGAGGTCGATCTGATCATCGTGGCCACGTCGACGCCCGACATGGTGTTTCCGTCGTCGGCCGCCATCCTTCAGAACAAGCTCGGCATCGCCGGTTGCCCTGCGTTCGACGTGCAGGCGGTCTGCAGCGGCTTTGTCTATGCGCTGACCGTGGCCGACGCCATGATTCGCACCGGCACCGCGCGTTGCGCGCTGGTGGTCGGCGCCGAGGTGTTCTCGCGCATTCTCGATTTCAACGACCGCACCACGTGCGTGCTGTTCGGCGACGGCGCCGGCGCCGTGGTGCTCGAAGCGAGCGAAGAGCCCGGCATCCTGGCGAGCGACCTGCATGCGGACGGCAAGCACGTCGGCATTCTTTGCGTGCCGGGCCATGTGTCCGGCGGCAACGTGCTGGGTACGCCCCTGCTGCATATGGACGGCCAGGCCGTGTTCAAGCTCGCAGTGCGCGTGCTCGAAGAAGCCGCGCGTGCCACGCTCGCAAAGGCCGGCAAGACCGACGCCGACATCGACTGGCTCATTCCGCACCAGGCCAACATCCGCATCATGGAAGGCACGGCCAAGAAGCTGAAGCTTCCGCGCGAAAAGCTCATCGTCACGGTCAACGAGCACGGCAATACCTCGGCCGCCTCGATTCCGCTTGCGCTTGATGAAGCCGTGCGCTCCGGCAAGGTGAAAAAGGGCGAAACCGTCATGCTCGAAGGCGTGGGCGGTGGCTTCACCTGGGGCGCGGTGCTATTGAACTTGTAGCGTGTTGCGGCGCCTGTAGGGGGCCGCAGTGCGACATGACGCTTTAAAACAATGAAATCCTTCGCTTTTGTCTTTCCGGGTCAGGGCTCGCAGGCGGTCGGCATGCTCGACGCCTGGGGCGACCACCCGGCCGTTGTCGAAACCTTGCGCGAGGCCTCCGAGGCGCTGGGCGAAGACATTGCCACGCTGATCAAGAACGGCCCCAAGGAAGAACTGGCGCTCACCACCAACACCCAGCCCGTCATGCTGGTGGCCGGCGTGGCGGCTTGGCGCGCCTGGCTGGCCGAAGGCGGCGCAGCCCCTTCCGTCGTGGCGGGACATTCTCTGGGCGAATACTCCGCGCTGGTGGCGTCCGGCGTGCTCACGCTGGCGCAAGCCGCGCCGCTGGTGCGGTTTCGTGCGCGGGCCATGCAGCAGGCGGTGCCTGTGGGCACCGGCGCCATGGCCGCCGTTCTGGGCATGGAAGCTGGCAAGGTCGTGGCGGGCTGCGCGGAAGCCACCGCGTCTTTCGGCGCGGGCAGCGGCGAGATCGTCGAAGCCGTGAATTTCAACGATCCGATGCAAACCGTGATCGCGGGCAGCAAGGCGGCCGTCGACAAGGCCTGCGAACTGCTCAAGGCCAATGGGGCCAAGCGCGCGTTGCTGTTGCCCGTGTCGGCGCCGTTCCATTCGAGCCTGATGAAGCCCGCGGCCGAAGCGCTGCGCGAAAAGCTCAGCACCATCACCCTCGCCGCGCCCCAGATTCCGGTACTCAACAATATTGACGTGGCCGTGGAAACCGATCCGGCCCGCATCCGCGAAGCCCTGGTGCGCCAGGCCGCCGGCCCGGTTCGCTGGGTTGAAAGCGTGCAGGCCTTGAAACTGCGCGGTGTAGCCGCCATCATCGAGTGCGGGCCCGGCAAGGTGCTGGCCGGAATGGTCAAGCGCATCGCCCCCGAGCTCGAAGCCGCGTCGGTGTACGACCCGGCAACGCTCGCGGACACCCGACAACTGCTCGCCGCCTGAACGGCGAAAGGCCCGGACACTTCTTTTATGAGCATTCCCAAATTCGAAGGGCAAGTCGCCCTGGTCACCGGCGCATCGCGCGGCATTGGCGCAGCCATTGCACTCGAGCTCGCCCAGCGCGGCCTCAAGGTGGTCGGCACCGGCACCACCGAAGAAGGCGCGGCCAAGATCACTTCGGCGCTCAGCGCCTTCGGCGGCCGCGGCCGCGCACTTGACGTGAACGACGGCGCCGCCGTCGAGGCCCTGATCGACGAGATCGTGAAGGCCTATGGCGCCATCCACGTGCTGGTCAACAACGCCGGCATCACGCGCGACACGCTCGCCATGCGCATGAAGGACGAGGATTGGGATGCTGTGCTCGCCACCAATCTCAAGGCTGTGTTCGGCCTTTCGCGTGCGGTGATTCGCCCGATGATGAAGCAGCGCTACGGCCGCATCATCAGCATCACCAGCGTGGTCGGCGCCTCTGGCAATGCAGGCCAGGCCAACTACGCGGCAGCCAAGGCCGGCGTTGCCGGCATGACCCGCGCGCTGGCACGTGAACTCGGCAGCCGCAACATCACGGTCAACTGCGTCGCGCCTGGTTTCATCGAAACCGACATGACCGCCAGCCTGCCTGAGGCACAGCAACAGGCGCTGCTCCAGCAGATTCCGCTGGGCCACCTGGGCAAGCCGGCCGACATCGCGCATGCGGTGGCGTATCTCGCATCTCCGCAGGCTTCCTATGTGACGGGGCAGGAACTGCACGTCAACGGCGGCATGCACATGTAATTGGCCGCAAGGCGCAATCTTTCCCCGTCCCGGGTGCACGGCAAATGCCACAATGCGCCCGGCTAAAATCCACCGATTACCTACAACCCTCAGAGGGAACCAAATGAGCGATATCGAAGCACGTGTCAAGAAAATCATCGCCGAGCAACTCGGCGTGGAAGAGTCCCAAGTAACGAACGAAAAGGCCTTCGTGGCCGACCTCGGCGCGGACTCGCTCGACACGGTCGAACTGGTGATGGCACTCGAAGACGAATTCGGCATTGAAATTCCGGATGAAGACGCCGAGAAGATCACCACGGTGCAAAACGCCGTCGACTACGCCACCAAGAATCAAAAGGCCTGATCGGGCCGGCTGCAACTGCGACGGCCGGCGGCGCTTCTTTCAAGCACCGTACGCGCCGCCAGCAGCTGTTCAGCGCTTCCAGAAAGGTTTGCCGGCATGACCAAACGCCGCGTCGTCGTGACCGGACTCGGTTGCATCGCTCCTGTCGGAAACACCGCAACCGAGTCCTGGGCCAACCTGTTGGCCGGGAAGTCGGGCATTGCGAACATCACCGCATTCGATGCAAGCGCCTTCGCCTGCAAGTTCGCAGGTGAGGTGAAGGGTTTCGACATCACCCAATACATCTCGGAGAAAGAAGCGCGCCACATGGACCGCTTCATTCATCTGGGGCTTGCCGCCGCCATCCAGGCGGTGCAGGACAGCGGACTGCCGACCGGCGAAGCGCTGTCGTACGAAGAAGCCGTGCGCATCGGCTGCAATATCGGCTCTGGCATCGGTGGCCTGCCGATGATCGAAGAGACGCATGGCGAATACGCCAGCCGCGGCCCGCGCCGCATTTCGCCGTTCTTCGTGCCGGCTTCGATCATCAACATGATCTCGGGCCACGTGTCGATCAAGTACGGCTTCAAGGGCCCGAACATTGCCGTGGTCACCGCCTGCACCACCGGCCTGCATGCCATCGGCACCTCGGCGCGCATGATCGAATACGGCGATGCCGACGTCATGATCGCGGGCGGCGCCGAGTCGACCATTTCTCCGCTCGGCATCGGCGGCTTTACCGCGCCGCGTGCACTGAGCACGCGCAACGACGATCCCGCCGCGGCCTCGCGTCCGTGGGACAAGGACCGCGACGGTTTCGTGCTGGGCGAGGGCGCCGGCGTGCTGGTGCTCGAAGAGTACGAACACGCCAAGGCGCGCGGCGCCAAGATCTACGCGGAAGTGGCGGGCTTCGGCCTGACCGGCGACGCGTACCACATGACGGCGCCCGACGTCGACGGCCCGAGCCGCTCGATGGCCATGGCGCTCGCCAATGCGGGCGTGAATGCGGACCAGGTGCAGTACCTGAATGCCCATGGCACTTCCACGCAGATCGGCGACCTCAACGAGACCAATGCGGTCAAGAGGACTTTCGGCGATCACGCGAAGAAGCTGGTCGTGAACTCGACCAAGTCGATGACCGGCCACTTGCTGGGCGGTGCCGGTGGCATCGAGTCGGTGTTCACGGTGCTCGCACTGCATCACCAGAAGAGCCCGCCGACCATCAACATCTTCAACCAGGACCCGGAGTGCGACCTCGACTACTGCGCCAATACGGCGCGCGATCTCAAGATCGATGTCGCGGTCAAGAACAACTTCGGCTTCGGCGGCACCAACGGCACGCTGGTGTTCAAGCGCGCTTGAGCGTTGCTCTTTCATGCACAGCGCACCGTCGGTGACCTATCCGGTGGGGCGCTCGCGCGGCGCAACCCGGATACTGATTGCCACCTGGGCCCTGGGCGCCTGCTGCGCAGGCCTCTCCTGCTATCTCTTCGATAGTGCGGGCTGGCGCCAGCTGCTCCTGGTTCTGAGTGTTCTGTTCGCCGGCATCGCGGCCGCGCTCGGCCTGCGAAGCGACGGCGCTGGCGTGTTGCACTTCGACGGGCTCCATTGGACCCTGACGGGTACCGACTGGGGCCGCGCCGTTCATGCCGCGCAGGCTTCCGTGGCGCTCGATCTTCAATCGCTGCTGCTGGTCCGACTGACCGAGCCAGGCCGCGCCGCGCGTTGGATATGGATTGAACAGCGCGCCCAGCCTGAGCGCTGGCGCGATTTGCGCCGTGCGGTATATTCGCGCCCCCCGTCCGCCTCGCCTGCCGCAGAGCCTTGGCGGGGGACCGTGCCGGCCGACGCGCCCTGAACCTCCCCGATGACCACTTCTCCGCCGCCAGTGCCACCGGACTCCGGCTTGACCGATGTGTCCGTCGAGGCGCCGCGCCCGGGTGAGGTCGATCTCCAGCTCGTCCAGCGCACGGTGGCGGGCGACCAGAAGGCGTTCGAGCTGCTGGTCATCAAATACCAGCGCCGGATCGAGCGCCTGATCGGGCGCATGGTGCGCGATGTCGACCTGGTCGAAGATATCGCGCAGGAAACCTTTATTCGGGCCTATCGGGCGCTTCACCAGTTCCGTGGCGACGCCCAGTTCTACACCTGGCTTTACCGGATTGCGGTCAACACCGCCAAGAAGGCGCTGGTCGACATGAAGCGCGACCCCACCATCTCCGAAAGCGCCTTGCGGCCGTCTTCTGACGAAGACGATGAAACTTACCGCCCCGGAAACGAACCAATCAGCGACGAAACCCCCGAATCGGTGCTGGCGGCAAACGAAATCGCCAGCGTGGTCGAAGCGGCCATGGAAGCATTGCCTGCCGAACTGCGGCAGGCAGTCACCCTTCGCGAGATCGAGGGCATGAGTTACGAAGAGATTGCCGAGGTCATGGATTGCCCTATCGGCACGGTGCGTTCGCGTATTTTCCGGGCGCGCGAGGCCATTTCGGCCAGGGTCAAACCGCTGCTGGACAACCAGTCGGGCAAGCGTTGGTAGGTAAGCAGGTGAATGAAATGAATCAGACGATGACGGCTCGTGAACAGGTGTCCGCACTGGCGGACGGTCATTTGCAGGGCGACGACTTCGCGCGGGCCATCGAAGCCGTCTGCGCCGAAGACGATGCGCGCGCTGCCTGGCGCTCCTATCACCTCGTGGGCGATGTTCTGCGCTCGGGTGCCCATGCGCCTTGCAGCGACAGCAACGCGTTCCTGACCCGGTTCCAGCAGCGCCTTGCGGCCGAGCCCGTGGTTGCAACCCCGATCCTGGCGCCGGTAACGGCCACCAAGGTGGTCACGCTGCAGCGCAGGGCCGATGCCGCCAACGAGCCGGTGTTCCGCTGGAAGCTGGTGGCCGGCGCCGCGTCGCTGGTGGCCGTGGCCGCCATCAGCTGGACATTGGTGGGCAACGGAGCGGGTTTCCCGTCTTCCGGGGCGCAGATTGCGGCCCAGCAGCAACCGGCCGCCAATTCGGTACTCGCCGCTGCAGCGGTCAACAGCCAATCGCCTGCGGCCAATACCCTGACGCCGACCCGCGTGATGGTCGGTAACGGCAGCCCGCAGGTCATGCTGCGCGACCCGCGGCTCGACCAGTTGCTCGAAGCGCACCAGCAGGCCGGCGGCGCTTCGCAAATGCCTTCGGGCTTTTTGCGCAACGCGACCTTCGAGGGGCCCACGCGCTGATTGCGCGCCTGTCGCTCCCAATGACCGTTCAGATGCCGATCTCCGTACGCGCGTTCGCGCTGGTGTTCACTGCTTTCTGCCTTGCGCAGGTCGCGACCGCACAGACCCGTTCAGGTCCGGTGAATGCAAAGGGAGCGGCCTCGGCGCAAGCCGGTGACGCTCCGCCGGCCATGGGTGTGGTCGAGTGGCTTCAGCGCATGCACACGGGAGCCCGGCAACGCAACTACGTGGGCACTTTCGTGGTTTCGGCAGCGGGCGGCGATCTTTCGAGCGCGCGCATCTGGCATGTGCGCGACGGCGACCTGCAGATCGAACGCATCGAGGCGCTGTCGGGGCCGCCGCGCTCGACTTTCAGGCGCAACCACCACGTCATGACCTTCCTGCCCGAGGCAAAGGTCGTAAAGGTCGAAAAGCGCGAAAACCTCGACCTTTTCCCCAACCTGCCCGACAAGCCGGATTCGTCGATCGGCGACTTCTACGACGTCCGCGCCATCGGCAAGGACCGTGTGGCGGGCTTCGACGCCGATGTCGTGCAGCTGGTGCCGCACGACACCCTGCGCTTCGGCTACCGCATCTGGAGCGAGCGCCGCTCCGGTCTCGTCATCAAGCTGCAGACCGTGGACGGCGATTCCCGCGTGGTGGAGCAATCGGCGTTTTCCGAATTGCAGCTCGATGCTCCGGTCAAGGCGCAGGCCCTCGCGCAGATGATGACCAATACAAGCGGTTACCGCATCGAGAAGCTCGAGCTCGAGCGCACCAGCGCGCAAGACGAGGGCTGGGTTCTCAAGACACCGGTGGCCGGCTTCAAGCCGCGCAGCTTCTATCGGCGCCCGGCCGGCGGCGACAAAACGGGGCAGGACCGCACCGTTCAGTGGACTTTCTCCGATGGCCTGGCTTCGGTGTCGCTTTTCATCGAGCGCTACGATGAAAAGCGTGCACCGCGCGACGGCGTGCTGACCATTGGCGCAACCAACGCGATTCGCCGGCGGTTGCCCGAGCCGGCAAGCGACTGGTGGCTCACCGCCGTGGGCGAGGTGCCGCAGCAGACGCTCAACGCGTTTGCCCAAAGCCTCGCGCGCACGCGTTGACCCGGCGCACATGCGCAGTTGGCGCTGAACCAAGTCCGCATCACAGACTCATAGCTCTTCTTTTGGTCGCTCTGTTCTTTTGAAAGAAAACCGATGATGTTCAAAGTCGAGGGACACAAGCTTCGTTCCTATCTCTTCGCATTCGGCCTGGCCTGTTCGGCCAGCGTGGGTTTCCTGCCGGTAACGTCGGCCATCGCCCAGACGCCCCAGACACCGCAAGCGCGCGGCTTGCCCGACTTCGCCGATCTGGTCGAGCAGGTCGGGCCTGCCGTGGTCGGGATCCGCACCGTCGAGAAGGTTTCCTCTCGCAGCGGTGGCGGTGGAGAAATGGACGAGGAAATGCAGGAGTTCTTCCGGCGCTTCTTCGGACAGCCGCTGCCCGGCAATCCGCGTCCGGGCCCGCGTCCCAACCGGCCGCAGCCCCAGGAAGAAGAGCGTCCGCGCGGCGTGGGCTCGGGCTTCATCCTGACGGCGGACGGCTATGTGATGACCAATGCCCACGTCATCGAGGATGCATCGGAGATCCTGGTCACGCTCACCGACAAGCGCGAGTTCAAGGCCAAGCTGATCGGCGCCGACAAGCGCAGCGACGTCGCGGTGGTCAAGATCGAGGCCACGGGCTTGCCCGTGGTGAAGGTTGGCGACATCTCGAAGCTGCGCGTCGGCGAATGGGTGATGGCCATCGGCTCGCCCTTCGGCCTGGAGAACACCGTCACCGCCGGCATCGTGAGCGCAAAGCAGCGCGACACCGGCGACCTGGTGCCGCTGATCCAGACCGACGTTGCCATCAACCCGGGCAATTCGGGCGGCCCGCTCATCAACCTGCGCGGCGAGGTGGTCGGCATCAACAGCCAGATCTACTCGCGCTCCGGCGGCTACATGGGCATTTCGTTCTCGATCCCGATCGACGAGGCGATCCGCGTCAGCGACCAGCTGCGCACCACCGGCCGCGTCTCGCGCGGCCTGATCGGCGTGACCATCGGTTCTGTCTCGAAGGACGTGGCCGAGTCCCTTGGCCTCGGCAAGGCGCGCGGCGCCGTGGTGAGCAGCGTGGTGCCGGGCTCGGCGGCCGACAAGGCCGGTGTGCGCGAAGGCGACATCATCACCAAGTACGGCGAGAAGGTCATCGAAACGCCGAGCGATCTCTCGCGCTCGGTGGCCAGCACCAAGCCGGGCGTGAAGAGCACGCTGACCGTATTCCGCAACGGCAGCTCGCGTGAACTTTCGATCACCGTGGCGGAAGGCGACCCCGAGACCAAGCCAACGAGCAAGCGCCAGTCGGACCGCGAGGAGCCGCAGGCCAAGCCGTCGTCCACCGCCGGAAAGTCGATCGGCCTCGTGGTCAGCGACCTGACGGACGCGCAGAAGAAGGAGCTCAAGGCGCGCGGCGTGCGTATCGACGCGGCGACCGATGCCGCCGCGCGGGCCGGTCTTCGCGAGGGCGACGTGATTCTTTCGGTGGGCAATATCGAAGTGACGAGCGTCAAGGAATTCGAATCCGCCTTGGCCAAGGCCGACAAGAACAAGCCGCTCAGCGTGCTGTTCCGGCGAGGCGAGTGGGCGCAATATGCCCTGATCCGACCTGCACGCTGAACTGGCGCTGCCGTCAAGTGGCCCCACCCGACAGTCGGGTTTGGGGCCTTTTTTTGAGGTGTTTGCGACGCTCGACAGCCCGGTCCAAAAAAAATTTCGGGCCGCGAAGAGTCGTTATTTTGTTTGTGTTCACTAACTTATCGATGGGCTTAGGACGGTTTTCGGTAGAATAGGAGCCCTTGGGCGGTGGGTCCATGCATAAGGAAGGTGAATTCCTTCACGATGCGAGATGTCAGACAGCAGTCCACCGCTGCTCCACAGATCGCCCACAAGTTGTTCATCGAGTGCTCCACCGATCCTGTGGATAAGTTGTTTATATCTTTCATGTTGTGGACCCGCAACGACCCGTTTTGACCCTGTCCCCGGATGTACGTGCCTCCCTTTTTGCCTACAATGAAGTTCCAACTACTGCAGTTGCCATTGCTTGTTGGTTCAGGGCGCGTCTCCAGAAGACGCGCCCTTTTTTCTTGCCTGTCGCACTCTGCGCACGAGCCAATTCAAGTACTTAAGCGTTCCCGTTGATGAATCACATCAGAAATTTTTCGATCATTGCGCACATCGATCACGGCAAGTCGACGCTCGCCGATCGCTTGATCCAGCGTTGCGGCGGTCTCGCGGAACGCGATATGGAAGCGCAGGTGCTCGACTCGATGGACATCGAAAAAGAGCGTGGGATAACCATCAAGGCGCAGACCGCTGCGCTGCATTACAAGGCGCTCGACGGACAGGTCTACAACCTCAATCTGATCGACACGCCGGGCCACGTCGACTTCTCATATGAAGTGAGCCGCTCGTTGTCGGCGTGCGAAGGTGCGCTGCTTGTCGTCGATGCATCGCAAGGCGTTGAAGCGCAGACAGTGGCCAACTGCTACACCGCGCTCGACCTCGGCGTCGAAGTGGTGCCGGTGCTCAACAAGATGGACTTGCCGAACGCGGACCCCGACAACGCGCGCAAGGAAGTCGAAGACGTGATCGGCATCGACGCGACCGATGCGATTCCGTGTTCCGCCAAGACAGGTCTCGGCATCGAGGAGATCCTCGAAGCCATCGTGCACAAGATGCCGCCGCCGCGCGGCAACCCCGACGGCCCGCTGCGCGCGATGATCGTCGATAGCTGGTTCGATCCGTACGTGGGCGTGGTCATGCTGGTGCGCGTGGTGGACGGCCGGCTGGTGAAGGGCGAGCGCATCAAGATGATGGCGTCCGGCGCGATGTACAACGCCGACAACATCGGCGTGTTCACGCCGGCCAACGAACCGCGCGCATCGCTCGAGGCGGGCGAGGTGGGCTACATCATCGCGGGCATCAAGGAGCTGCAGGCCGCCAAGGTCGGCGACACCGTGACGCTCATCAAGCCGGGCACGGGCGGCGCGGCCGCCACCGCCACCGAGGCGCTGCCGGGCTTCAAGGAAATCCAGCCGCAGGTGTTTGCCGGCCTCTACCCGACCGAAGCCAGCGAGTACGACTCGCTGCGCGACGCGCTGGAAAAACTCAAGCTCAACGACTCGTCGCTGCGCTACGAGCCCGAGGTGAGCCAGGCGCTGGGCTTCGGCTTCCGCTGCGGCTTCCTGGGCCTGCTGCACATGGAAATCGTGCAGGAGCGGCTCGAGCGCGAGTTCGACCAGGACCTGATCACCACCGCGCCGAGCGTGGTGTACCAGGTGGTGCGCAACGACGGCGAAGTCATCATGGTCGAGAACCCGTCCAAGATGCCCGACGTCGGCAAGATGAGCGAGATTCGCGAGCCGATCGTCACCGTGCACCTCTATATGCCGCAGGAATACGTGGGCGCGGTGATGACGCTGGCCAACCAGAAGCGCGGCGTGCAGATGAACATGGCCTACCACGGCCGCCAGGTCATGCTGACCTACGAAATGCCGCTGGGCGAAATCGTGCTCGACTTCTTCGACAAGCTGAAGTCGGTGAGCCGCGGCTACGCCTCCATGGACTACGAGTTCAAGGAGTACCGAGCGTCCGACGTGGTCAAGGTCGACATCCTGCTGAACGGCGAGAAGGTCGACGCGCTGTCCATCATCGTGCACCGCACCCAGTCGCAGTACCGCGGCCGGGCGGTGGTGTCGAAGATGCGCGAGATCATTTCGCGCCAGATGTTCGACGTTGCCATCCAGGCGGCCATCGGGGTGAACATCATTGCGCGTGAGACAATCAAGGCGCTGCGCAAGAACGTTCTTGCCAAGTGCTACGGCGGCGACATCACCCGCAAGAAGAAGCTGCTCGAGAAGCAGAAAGCGGGCAAGAAAAGAATGAAGCAGATCGGCTCCGTCGAGGTCCCGCAAGAGGCCTTCCTCGCGATTCTGCAAGTCGAAGACTGATTCTCAAAAAATGGCATTCATTACTACTCTGGTCCTCGCGGCCTTCACCGGCTACGTCGGTGCCTGGTACTTTGGTGCCATCGAAGGCAACTTCGCGCTGCTTCTGTTCTGCGCCACCGTGGTCACCGGGCTCTACTGGTTGGCCGAGCGCTTCTACTTCCTGCCGCGCCGCGAACGCGCCGCCGCCGCGCTCGAGGCTTCGCTGAGCGAGCGCAACGCCCGCCTGGCCGGCCAGGGCATCACGCAGGTGGACACGGTCGACGCCAAGGCGAGCGAGCGCCTGCTCATGCAGCCGTGGTGGCTCGACTGGACGGCCGGGCTGTTCCCGGTGATCCTGGTGGTGTTCCTGCTGCGCTCGTTCCTGTACGAGCCCTTCAAGATCCCGTCGGGTTCGATGATGCCGACGCTCCTCACCGGCGACCTGATCCTGGTCAACAAGTTCACCTACGGCCTCCGGCTGCCGGTCATCAACACCAAGATCACCGACGGCACGCCGCTGGCGCGCGGCGACGTGGTGGTGTTCCGCTACCCGCCCAAGCCCAGCATGGACTACATCAAGCGCGTAGTCGGCATTCCGGGCGACGAGGTGGCCTACCTGAACAAGAAGCTCACGATCAACGGACAGCCGGTTTCCAAGAACCCGATGCCCGACTACCTCGACGGCGACTCGATGCGCCTGCTCAAGCAGTTCACCGAAGACCTCGGCGGCAAGCAGCACAGGCTCCTCAACGACGACGCCGGCCCGGCTTTCGTCCAGGGCGCCACCGACTTTCCCTACCGCGAAAACTGCCGCTATTCGGTCGAAGGCGTGGTCTGCAAGGTGCCCGCCGGCAATTACTTCATGATGGGCGACAACCGCGATAATTCGGCGGACTCCCGGTTCTGGGGTTTCGTGCCGGACAAGAACATCGTGGGCAGGGCGTTCTTTGTGTGGATGAACTTCGGCGATCTGGGTCGCATCGGTCCATTTCAATAAGTAATCAGCATTGTTCGAGGGGTAAGAGGGCATGAGAACAAATCGGTCCATCCGCAGCAGGGCCGCGCACCAGCGCGGCATCTCGTTCATCGGTCTGGTGTTTGTCGCCGTGGTGCTGGGTTGCCTTGGCGTGGTCATCGCGCAGGTCATTCCAACGCTGATCGAGTACCAGGCCATCGACAAGGCCGCCAACAAGGCCAAGGAAGGCACCACCGTGCCCGAAGTGCGCGCCATCTTCGACCGGGCTCAAGCCATCGACGACTTCAAGTCCGTCTCGGGCAAGGACCTCGACATCAAGAAGGTCGGCGACAAGGTTGTCGTGTCGTATGCCTACGAGCGGGAAATTCCGCTGTTCGGCCCGGCCTACCTGGTGCTCAAGTACAAAGGCGAGACCCGCTGAACGCGGCGACACGCAAGGTGGACGGCGGCCTCGTAGCGCTGCAGGAGCGCCTCAAGCATTCGTTCTCCGACACGCGGCTGCTTCAGCTCGCGCTCACGCACCGCAGTTTTTCGGCTGACCACAACGAGCGCCTGGAGTTTCTCGGCGACTCGGTGCTCAACCTCGCGGTTTCGCACCTGCTCTACACCCGCCTGTCGGCCCTGCCCGAAGGCGATCTGTCGCGCGTGCGGGCCAACCTGGTCAAGCAGGACACGCTGCACCGCCTGGCGCTCGAACTGCAGCTGTCGCCGCTGCTTCGGCTTGGGGAGGGCGAAGCGCGTTCCGGCGGGCCCAACCGGCCTTCGATCCTGGCCGATGCCCTTGAAGCGCTGATCGGCGCGGTCTATCTCGACGCGGGCTTTGCGGCCGCCGAGGCGCTGGTGCGCCGCCTCTATGAGTCCGTGGAGATCAATCCACGCATGGAAGCGGCCGCCAAGGACCCGAAGACCGAATTGCAGGAATGGCTCCAGGGCCACAAAATGAAATTGCCGGTGTACCGCGTAGCGGCCACGCTCGGCGCCGCGCACAAACAGACTTTCGATGTCGAGTGCGAGGTGCCGGAGCTGGGCCTGCGCGAACGCGGCATCGGTGGCTCGCGCCGCGCCGGCGAGCAGGCTGCCGCGGCGGCCATGTTGATCCGGCTCAAGGCACGCGGGGCCGCGTGAAACCAGAATGAACGACGCTATAAATTCAGCAGCAGAAAACCCCGAAGACGCAGCGGGCGGTACGGGTACAACGGGGCCGCAGCACTGCGGCCTGGTGGCCATTGTCGGCAAGCCCAACGTGGGCAAGTCGACGCTGCTCAACGCGCTGGTGGGCCAGAAGATCAGCATTACCTCGCGCAAGGCGCAGACCACGCGGCACCGCATCACGGGCATGCGCACCATCGGTGCCACGCAGTTCGTATTCGTGGATACGCCGGGTTTCCAGACCCTGCACGCCAATGCGCTGAACAAGTCGCTCAACAAGACCGTGCAGGGCGCGGTCGGCGATGTGGACCTGATTCTTTTCGTGGTCGAGGCGGGCAGCTTCACGCCGGCCGACGAGCGGGTGCTCAAGCTGCTCGGCAAGGGCATTCCAACCGTGCTGCTGGCCAACAAGCTCGACAACGTGCACCGCCGCGGCGACATCGCGCCCTGGCTGCAGACCATGCAGGCGAAGCACCCCTTTGCCGAGTTCGTGCCCATGTCGGCCAAGAATCCGAAGGATGTCGAGCGCCTGTTCGGCATCTGCGAAAAATACCTGCCCGAACAGCCTTGGTTCTACGCCGAGGACGAGCTCACCGACCGCAGCGAGAAATTCCTTGCCGGCGAGCTGGTGCGCGAAAAGCTGTTCCGTTTGACCGGCGATGAACTGCCCTACACCTCGACCGTGATCATCGACAAGTTCGAGGAAGAGCCGCCGCAGAAAAAGGGCCAGAAGCGCCTGCTACGCATTGCCGCCACCATCGTGGTGGAACGCGACGGCCACAAGGCCATGGTCATCGGCGACAAGGGCGAGCGCATCAAGCGCATCGGCATGGAAACCCGTGTCGAGCTCGAGAAGCTGGCCGACGCCAAGGTTTTCCTCGAACTGTGGGTCAAGGTGCGGTCCGGCTGGGCCGACGACGAAGCGCGCGTGCGCTCGTTCGGCTACGAATGAAGTGGCGACCGCCCACCGCGTCTCGCACGAACCGGCGTATGTGCTCCATCGCTACGACTGGAGCGAATCGAGCCTGATCCTCGAGGTCTTCACCCGCCACCACGGGCGCATTGCGCTCGTGGCCAAGGGTGCCAAGCGGCCGAGCTCCAACTTCAGGCCGGTGCTGCTGCCGCTGCAGCCGCTGCAACTCAACTATGGCGGCGACGCCGAGATCCGCACGCTCAAGGGAGCCGAGTGGATGGGCGGCCATGTCATGCCGACAGGCGAGGCGCTGCTCTCGGGCTACTACGTCAACGAACTGCTGCTGCGCCTGCTGGCGCGGGACGATGCCCATGAGGCGCTGTTCGACGCCTACGCGGGCGTGGTGCAGGTGCTGGCGGGCGACCACGCCGGCGCGCAGGCGGCAACCCAGGCCGCCGCGCTGCGCGCTTTCGAGCTGCTGCTGTTGCGCGAAGTGGGCCTCTTGCCGTCGCTCGATGTGCAGACCCTCACGCTCGAACCGCTGGTGGCCGAGGCACGCTACAGCCTGGTGCCGGAGGCCGGCTTGCGGCTGGCGGGCGAGGGCGAGGCGGCCCTGGCCGGTGCCGATTGGCAATCGCTGCAGGGCGTGCTCGATGACCGCGCCCCCTTCACCGCCACGCTGCGAGAGGTGGCCACCATGAACGCCGGCAGCAACAGTGCCCTCAGAAACCAGCTGCGCGCCTTGCTCAACTACCATTGCGGTGTGTCCACGCTGCGCACGCGGCAGATGATGAGAGATTTGCAAGCCCTATGAGCACTTCCGGCCATTCCGCTACCACTTCGCTGTCGGTCAACCTCAACAAGGTGGCCCTTGTGCGCAACACGCGCCACCTGGGCATTCCGAGCGTGCTCAAGGCCGCCAGCGCCTGCCTGGCCGCCGGTGCGCACGGCATCACGGTGCATCCGCGGCCGGACGCGCGCCACATCCGCGCGCACGACGTGAGCGACCTCTCCGCGCTGCTCGCGAAGGACTGGCCGGGTATCGAGTTCAACATCGAGGGCAATCCGTTCCACAACCTGATGGACTTCGTGCGCGAACTGAAGCCGCACCAGGCCACTTTTGTGCCCGACAGCGAATCCCAATCGACCAGCGACCATGGCTGGAGCTTTCCCGAAGACGCCGAGCGCCTGCGTCCGGTGATCGCCGAAGCCAAGGCGCTGGGCGTCCGCGTGAGCCTGTTCATGGACCCGATCCCCGAGATGATGGCCGCGGTGAAGGCCGTGGGCGCCGACCGCGTCGAGCTGTACACCGAGGGCTATGCCGCATCGCGCGGCACTTCGAACGAAGCGGCCGTGCTTGCGCGCTACGTCGAATCGGCCCGTGCGGCGCAGGCTGCGGGCCTCGGCATCAACGCGGGCCACGACCTGAGCCGCGACAACCTGACCGCTTTCCTGCGTGCCGTGCGCGGCGTCCAGGAGGTCTCGATCGGTCACGCCTTCATCGCCGATGCGCTTGAATTGGGCTACGCGGCCACCACGCGGGAGTACCTGCGCTGCATCGACGAAGCCAAGTAAGCGCTCCAGCGGCATGATCTACGGCATTGGTACCGACATCTGCGACCTGCGTCGCATCGCCGCCACCTTCGAGCGGCAGGGCGAGCGCTTTGCCCACCGGGTGCTCAGCGATGCCGAGTTCGCAGTGTGGAAGGCCCGCAGCGAGCGCTGGCCCAAGCGCGGCCTGAGTTATCTGGCCACCCGCTTTTCCGCCAAGGAGGCCTTCAGCAAGGCCATAGGCCTGGGCATGCGCATGCCGATGACCTGGCGCCTGTGTGAGATTGCGAACCTGCGCAGCGGCAAGCCCGTCATCGTGCTGCATGGTGAGCTCAAGGAGTGGTTCGAGGCCAAGGGCCTCACGGCGCACGTGACGGTGACCGACGAAACCGAATATGCCGCGAGCTTCGTCGTGGTCGAATACAAGAACGAGGCATGACCCTGGCAACGACAACCCTTCACGCGCCGCTGATCATCGATGTGGCGGGCACGGAACTCAATGATGCGGATCGCCGCCGGGTAGCAAACCCCTTGGTCGGTGGCGTGATCCATTTCGCCCGCAACTGGCGGGACCGCGCGCAAATGACCGCGCTCAATGCAGAGCTGAAGGCCATCCGCCCCGATCTGCTGATCTGTGTCGACCACGAAGGCGGCCGCGTTCAGCGGTTTCGTACCGACGGCTTCACGCGCCTTCCCTCGATGCGCGCCCTGGGCGAGCTGTGGATGCGCGATGCGATGCGCGCCGCGCAGGCCGCAACGGCAACGGGCCAGGTGCTTGCGGCCGAGCTGCGCGCCTGCGGCATCGACTTCAGCTTTGCGCCGGTGCTCGACCTCGACCACGGCGGCAGCAGCGTGATCGGCGACCGCAGCTTTCACCGTGACCCCCGGGTGGTGGCGCTGCTGGCCAAGAGCGTGATGCACGGCATGCTGCAGATGGGCATGCGCAACTGCGGCAAGCATTTTCCGGGACATGGCTTCGTCACGGCCGATTCGCACGTCGAGATTCCGGTCGACCGCCGCGGATTGAAGGCGATCCTGGAAGACGACGCACGGCCGTTCGACTGGCTGGCGGGCACGCTCACGGCCGTGATGCCGGCACACGTGATCTACCCCAAGGTGGACAAGCGGCCTGCCGGTTTCTCTTCGAAATGGCTGAAGGATGTGTTGCGCACCCGGCTCGCCTTCGACGGGGCGATCTTCAGTGACGACTTGAGCATGGAGGCCGGGCGGTACATCGGCGGCGAACTGCTGAGCTATGCCGATGCGGCGTTGGCGGCGCTCGATGCGGGCTGCGACCTGGCGATGCTGTGCAACCAGAGCATCGGCGAAGGACGGGCGCTCGACGAGCTGCTCGACGACTTTGGCGGCGCGGCCAAGGCAGGGCGTTGGCAGCCCGAAGCCGCTAGTGAAGCGCGCCGGCGGGGGCTGCTCCCCGATGCAGCGCACGCCGACTGGAATGCGCTCGTCGGCTCGACGGGATACAGGCAAGCAAGGCAAGTACTGGCGAAGGCCGGCCTGGCCAGCGCCTGAGGCCTGGTTACGGGGCCTTGCCTCCAACCGGAGGCGGCGGCGAGTTCGTCCACAGGCGCTCGCCGCCCGAATCCAAGTGCGTCAGGTACAGCCGGACATCGAATTCCAGCCGGTGGTAACTCGGCTCCATGTGCTCGCACAGCGCATAGAAGCTCTTGTCGTGGTCCCGCTCCTTCATGTGCGCGAGCTCGTGGACCACGATCATGCGCAGCCACTCGAGCGGCACCTCCTTGAACAGGGTCGCCACGCGAATTTCGCGCTTGGTCTTGAGCTTGCTGCCTTGCACGCGTGAAACCGTGGTGTGCGTGCCGAGCGCATTGCGGATCACATGCAGCTTGCTGTCGAATGCCACCTTGGAGAGCGGCGGCGCCTTGCGCATGAAATCGCTCTTGAGCTCGCTCACATACTCATAGAGCGCGCGGTCCGTCTGCACCTCGTGCATGGGGCCGGGATAGCGGCTGCGCAGCAACGGCGCGAGTCCGTCGGTGTCGACCAGCTGCCGGACCTGGGCCAGCAGCGTGGGCGGATACCCCGCGAGATACTTCATGCAGCCGAGCCGGCGCAGGCGAGCCCGGTGGCCACGCCGCCGAACAGGTCGCCTTCGACGAGCGTCACGCCGGCGAAGCTCTTGCGCAAGGCCTGCTGGAATGGCCGCAGGGCCGAAGAGCCGCCGGTCAGGTAGATGGCGTCGAGATCGCCGCTGCGCAGCCCGGCGCGTTTGACGCAGGCGTGCGCGCAGGCAATCACGCCTTCGAGCAGTGGCGAGAGTTGCTGGCCCATGTCGGCTGGCGAGAGCGACGCGGCCAGACCCGGTTCGGCGCACGAGAGGTCGATGGCCGTGGCCGCATCGTTCACGGAGGTGTCGATCTTCGCCTGCTCCACTTCGCTGGCGATGCGGTGTCCGTGCCGTTCTTCGAGCACTGCCATCAGCCGGTCGTGCAGCCGCGTGTCGCTGTAGCTCGTGCGCAGGTCTTTTGCCTGCCGTACCGCCTTGGCGGCATACAACCAGTTGATCAGGTGCCAGGAGGAGAGTTCGAAGAACACCTTGCTCGGTACTTCACGCCCCTGCGGCCCCGTATGGCGAAAGCCGAATTCCGGCATGACGCGGTCGAGGTTCAGGCGCTGGTCGAAGTCGGTGCCGCCGATGTGCACGCCACTGGTCGCCAGCACGTCGTCGCTGCGGTCTTCACGCGCGGCGCGGTCAGGACCGACCCGCACCACGGTGAAGTCGGAGGTGCCGCCGCCCACGTCGACGATCAGCACCAGCGACTCCTTCGTGATGCGCTGTTCGTAGTCGAAGGCCGCCGCAATGGGTTCGAGCTGAAAAGCGATGTCGCGAAACCCCGCCGCACGGGCCGCATGGCGCAGGCTTTCTTCCGCGCGTTCGTCGCGCTTGGAATCGTCGTCCACGAAATGAACCGGCCGGCCGATGACGACACGCTCGGGCACCCGGCCCAGTTCACGGCCCGCCCGCACGGCGAGTTCGCGCAGAAAGCGCGCGATGATGTCCTCGAAGCTCACCAGCCCGTCGTAGATGGCCGTTTTCTCCTGCATCAGCGCGCTGCCGAGCAAGCTCTTCAGCGAACGCATCAGGCGGCCTTCGACGCCCGCAAGATAGAGCGCAACGGCATCGCGGCCGAAGTGCGTGGTGCGGTCTTCGGCGTTGAAGAAGATTGCGGTGGGCAAGGTGGTGGCCGCACCTTCGATGGGCAACAGGCGGGCCACGCCGTCGACCCGGCAGGCCACGGCGGAATTGGAGGTGCCGAAGTCGATGCCGATCGTCGGCAGCGACGACGGTAACTTCACGCTCAAGATTCCCTGCGCAGCGCCGGGAACAGGATCACGTCGCGGATGCTCGGCGAATCCGTCAGCAGCATCATCAGCCGGTCGATGCCGATGCCGCAGCCGCCGGTGGGCGGCATGCCGTATTCGAGCGCGCGCACAAAGTCGTGGTCGTAGTACATGGCTTCGTCGTCGCCGCTGTCCTTCGCGGCCACCTGCGCGTTGAAACGGGCGGCCTGGTCTTCGGCGTCGTTGAGCTCGCTGAAGCCGTTACCGAACTCGCGGCCCGTGATGTAGAGCTCGAAGCGCTCGGTGACCTCGGGCCGCTCGTCGTTGGCGCGCGCCAGCGGCGAGATCTCGGTGGGGTGCTCCATGATGAAGGTCGGCTGCCAGAGCTTCTCTTCCACGGTCTCTTCGAAGTACATCACCTGCAGGCTGGCCAAGCTGCGCTGCGAGAGCTTGTCCTTCTCTTCGCTCAGGCCGATCTTCCGCAGGGCGTTGATGAGCCAGGTGCTGTCATCGACGCCGGTACCGGCGTCCGTGTACTTGAGGATGGCTTCGCGGATCGTCAGGCGCTCGAAGGGCTGCGTCAGGTCGACCGGCTTGCCCTGGTAGGTGAGCTGCTGCGTGCCCACGGCCTTGTCGGCAATGGTGCGGATCAGCGTTTCGGTGAAGTCCATCAGGTCGCGGTAGTTCCAGTAGGCCGCGTAGAACTCCATCATGGTGAACTCGGGGTTGTGCCGCACCGAGATGCCTTCGTTGCGGTAGCTCCGGTTGATTTCGAACACGCGCTCGAAGCCGCCGACGATCAGGCGCTTGAGGTACAGCTCGGGCGCAATGCGCAGGAACATCTCCTGGTCGAGCGCGTTGTGATGCGTCTTGAAGGGCTTGGCATTGGCGCCCCCCGGAATCGGATGCAGCATGGGCGTTTCGACTTCGAGGAAGTCGTTGTCCACCATGAACTCGCGCAGCGCGCTCACGGCCTTGCTGCGAGCGGTGAAGCGCACGCGCGCCGATTCGTCGGTGATCAGGTCGACGTAACGCTGGCGGTACTTCTGCTCCTGGTCGGCCATGCCGTGGAACTTGTCGGGCAGCGGACGCAGGCTCTTGGTGAGCAGGCGCAGCTTGGTCACCTTGACCGAGAGCTCGCCGGTCTTGGTCTTCATGAGCGTGCCTTCGGCGCCGACGATGTCGCCCAGGTCCCAGCGCTTGAACTCGGCGTACGCCTCTTCGCCGATGGCGTCGCGCGTCACGTAGAGCTGGATGCGGCTCGTGGCATCTTGCAGCGTCGCAAAGCTGGCCTTGCCCATCACGCGCTTGAGCATCATGCGGCCCGCCACGCTCACGGAGACTGCCTGCGCTTCGAGTGCTTCGGCCTCGGTGGCGCCGTGCGCCTCGATCAGCGCAGCCGCACGATGACCCGGCTTGAAGTCATTCGGAAACGCGACGCCCTTGCCCTCGGCCTGCGCAGTACGCATCAGCTTGAGCTTTTCGCGGCGTTCGGCGATGAGCTGGTTGTCGTCGACGGCGGGTGCAGAAGCCGGAGCCGCAGCGGGCGTGGGAATGGAAGGGATCAGGTGGTCGGACATGGAAAGCGGAGGAGGGCGCAACGGGAGCGTGCGCAACCCGCCATTTTAGCCGATAGGGTTCGAATGGAACCGGCCTCCAGTGCCCGCCAATCCTGTGCGATACGCTATGAAAAAAGTAGCAAACTATTCAGTGATGCCCGCGCGCGCGAGCAGATCGCTGACCAGTTCGAGCCGCATCAGCGGGCTCTCGAGCTCCATGAGCCGTTGCCGCAGTTCGAGTTGCATGGGCACCAGTTCGCACCAGCGGTTGGCAACCCAGCCGCAATCGTTGAACTCGTAGGGCTCGCCGATGGGCAGTCGCACGGCCTCGGCGCCCTGCGCGCGGCGGCGTTCTTCGAGCGTGTCGACAAGGCGCCGCAACGCGGTGGCGGTGTGCTGCAGGTCGTCGGGAATTTCGATGGCGGTGTCTGCAATCACTGCCTCGACTTCGGCCACCCACAAGCCGTATTTCTGCAGCTCGGTCCGGCGAACCCGAAACCGCTGCGTGCCGACGCATTCGATCTGGAGCAGGCCGCTTTGCGGTGATTCGAATTCGCGAATGACGGCCAGCGTGCCGACGGCCGCAAAGCTTTCCGCATCGGCACCTGCCTTGCGCACTTCGCTGCCGCTCGTGAGGCTGACCACGCCGAACGGTGCATCGGCCTTGCGGCATTTGCCGACCATGTCGAGATAACGTACCTCGAAAATACGCAGTGGAAGCACGCCGCCCGGGAACAGAACCGTACCGAGCGGGAACAATGGCAGTGAATGCAAAAGGGGCTGTGTCGTCATCGAAGAACCTTGCATGGCTATCATCGCATTCCGCTCACGACCCTGCCCCATGCTCTACCAGATCCCCTCGTTTCTTCTCGACGTGATCGTCGGCCTGCTCGGCGGCGCCTGCCTGCTGCGCCTTTACATGCAGTACCACCGGGTGCCTTTCGGCAATCCGCTCGGGCGCTTCGTGTTTGCGATTACCGACTGGATCGTGCTGCCGCTGCGCCGCATCGTGCCCTCGGTCAAGCGCTGGGACCTGGCAAGCGCCATTGCGGCCTGGCTGCTGGTGATCGTGAAGTTTCTGATTCTGTGGCTGCTGATCGGCAACCTGGGGCGCATCGCGGCCTTGCCGCTGGTGTCGCTGGTGGGGCTGATGCAGCTCGCGGTGTCGGGCCTTACCGCGCTGCTGGTGGTCTATGCCGTGCTGTCGTGGATACCGGGCGCGTCACCGATGCTGCTCGACCTCATCTCGCGATTGGCCGAACCGCTGGTGCGGCCCTTCAGGCGTTTCATTCCGCTGATTGGCGGCGTGGACCTGTCGCCCCTGGCCGCCATCGTGGTGCTGCAGGTGATTGCCATCGTGCTGGGCAACCTGCTGGTCTGGGCCTACCGGCTGGGCTGAGGCCCTTCCGGCAGGATTCTTGTCAGATGACCGCGTCGGCCGGCTGACGCAGCAGCATCGCGAGCGTGCTCGCAATGGTCTTGCGCAGTTCGCGGCGGTCGCTGATGAAGTCGATGGCGCCCTTGGTCTGCAGGAACTCCGCGCGCTGGAAGCCTTCAGGCAGCGTCACGCGCACGGTCGATTCGATCACGCGCGGGCCAGCAAAGCCGATCAGCGCCTTGGGCTCCGCAATGACCACGTCGCCTACGAAAGCGAAGCCGGCCGAAACGCCGCCCATGGTCGGGTCTGTCAGCACGCTGATGTAGGGCAGGCCCTTCTTCGCAAGACGCGTGAGCGCCGCGTTGGTCTTGGCCATTTGCATCAGCGACAGCAGGCCTTCCTGCATGCGTGCGCCGCCGGTGGCGGTGAAGCAGATGAACGGCACCTTCTGCTCGATGGCCGTTTCGACACCGCGCACGAAGCGCTCGCCGACCACACTGCCCATGCTGCCGCCCATGAATTCGAATTCGAAGCAGGCCACGACCACGCTGATGCTGTGGACCGAGCCGCCCATGACGACCAGCGCGTCGGTTTCTCCGGTGTTCTCGAGCGCTTCCTTGAGCCGCTCGGGGTACCGGCGGCTGTCCTTGAACTTCAGCGCGTCGACGGGGAGCACTTCCTGGCCGAGTTCATAGCGGCCTTCCGCGTCGAGGAAGGCGTCGAGCCGTGCGCGGGCGCCGATGCGGTGGTGATGGCTGCAGCTAGGGCAGACATTCTGGTTGTGCTCGAGATCGGTCTTGTAGAGAACGGTCTCGCAGGCGGGGCATTTGATCCACAGGCCCTCGGGCACCTGGCGGCGCTCCGACGGGTCGGTTTGTGCGATCTTGGCGGGTAGCAGTTTTTCAAGCCAGCTCATAGGACTCCGAATTAGCTCCCCTCTTCCGCAATGCGGAAAAGGGGCTGGGTGAGGGCAGCGGCGATTATCTGCCAGCCGCGTTCTTGGGGGTAGCGGCTGGCAAGGCGTCCAGCGCCTCTCGGATTCCGGCGAGAAATTCGCGTACCGTGGGCACGACCTTTTCACGCGGCTGTCCGTCGATCAGCTGGATGATCTTGGTGCCGATCACGACCGCATCGGCGGCCGATCCCACCGCCTGGGCGGTGCGCGCGTCGCGAATGCCGAAGCCCACGCCGACGGGAATGTTCACATGCTCGCGAATGCGCGGAATCATCTGGCCGACAGCCTCGGTGTCGAGGTGGCCGGCGCCTGTCACGCCCTTGAGCGAGACGTAGTAGACATAGCCGCTCGCAATGCGCGCGACCTGCGCCATGCGCTCGTTGGTGCTGGTGGGGGCCAGCAGAAAGATCAGGTCGATGCTGGCCGCCTTGAGCTCCGCGGCAAAGTCTTCGCATTCCTCGGGCGGGTAGTCGACCACCAGCAGCCCGTCGACGCCCGCGGCGGATGCATCGCGGATGAAGGCCTTCTTGCCGTGCACAAGGTCATAGCGCTCGACCGGATTGGCGTAGCCCATCAGCACCACGGGCGTGGTGGTGTCCTTCTGGCGGAAGGCAGTGACAATGGCCAGCACCTGCTTCATGCCGACGCCCAACGCCAGCGCCGCTTCGCCGGCTTTCTGGATCACCGGGCCGTCGGCCATGGGGTCGGAGAACGGCACGCCCAGCTCGATCACGTCGGCGCCGGCTTCGACCATGCCGTGCATCAGCTCGGGGGTGATGTCGGCAAAGGGAAAGCCGGCGGTAACGTAGGGAATCAGCGCGCGGCGGCCGTCTTTTTTCAGCGCGGCGAAGGTGGCGGCAATGCGGCTCATCACTTGCCTCCCTTCACGCTCAGGCCGCGCATCGAGGGCCGGTCGTAGAAGTCGACGCCCGACAGGTCGGCCACGGTGCCGATGTCCTTGTCGCCGCGGCCCGAGAGGTTGACCAGAATCGATTGGTCCGGCCGCATGGTCTTGGCGAGCTTCATCGCGTAGGCCACGGCGTGGCTCGATTCGAGGGCCGGAATGATGCCCTCGGTGCGGCACAGGTAGTGAAAAGCTTCGAGCGCTTCGGTGTCGGTAATGCCCACGTATTCCGCGCGGCCGATGTCGGCCAGGTGCGCATGCTCGGGGCCCACGCCCGGGTAATCGAGACCGGCGCTGATGCTGTGGGTTTCGGTGATCTGGCCGTCTTCGTTCTGCAGCAGGTAGGTGCGGTTGCCGTGCAGCACGCCCGGGCTGCCGCGCAGGATCGATGCCGCGTGCTTGCCGCTGTCCAGGCCTTCGCCGGCCGCTTCGACGCCGATGAGCCGGGTGCCGGCAAACGGAATGTAGGGATGGAAGATGCCGATCGCATTGCTGCCGCCGCCCACGCAAGCGACCACCACGTCGGGCTGCTTGCCCTCGGCCTCTCCGGTAATGCCGTCGGCCGCGAGCATGGCGGGCATCTGCTCGATGCATTCGGTGCCGATCACGCTCTGGAAGTCGCGCACCATCGTTGGGTAGGGGTGCGGGCCGGCCACGGTGCCGATGATGTAGAACGTGTTTTCCACGTTGGTTACCCAGTCGCGCATGGCTTCGTTGAGCGCGTCCTTCAGTGTCTTGCTGCCCGATTCGACGGGCACCACCGTGGCGCCGAGCAGGTTCATGCGGTAGACGTTGGGGCTCTGGCGCTTTACGTCCTGGCTGCCCATGTAGACCACGCATTCGAGCCCGTAGCGCGCGCAGATCGTGGCCGTGGCCACGCCGTGCTGGCCTGCGCCGGTTTCGGCGATGACTCGGGGCTTGCCCATGCGCCGCGCGAGCATCGCCTGGCCGATCACGTTGTTGATCTTGTGCGCGCCGGTGTGGTTGAGGTCTTCGCGCTTCAGGTAGATCTGCGCGCCGCCCATTTCACGGCTGGTGCGGGCCGCGTGGTAGATGGGGGAGGGCCGGCCGACGAAGTGCTTCAGCTCGTAGTGGAATTCGGCCAGAAACGCCGGATCGTCCTTGAACCTGGCGTACGCATCGCGCAGTTCGTTGATCGCGTGGGTGAGCGTTTCGCTCGCGAAGGTGCCGCCGTAGTTGCCGAAATGGCCGGTGGCGTCGGGTTGCTGGTAGTCCTGAAATTGGCTTTGCATGGTTCTCGATCGTTGGGCCGCAGCCCGAAATCACGATCGGGTGCGGCGGCTAACTGGAGAAGGACGAGGCGTCCGCCGCTCTCACGGCGGCGACGAATTGCCGGATTTTTTCGGCGTCCTTCAGGCCCTTGTTTCCCGGGCCGTCGATTTCGACGCCCGAGCTCACATCAACGGACAGCGTCTTGCAGCGCGTCCGCAGGATGCGAATGCCATCGCTCACGTTTGCAGGTGTGAGCCCACCACTCAAGACGAGGTGAGCGTCGACGGCGGGTGGAAGAAGTGACCAATCGAATGCCTTGCCGCCACCGCCATAACCTTCGACATGGGCGTCGAGCAGGATGGCCTGGGCGTGGGAGTAATCGGAAGCGTATTTTACGAGGTCGAAGCCCGCTCCGGCAGCCCCCAGCGGAATACGGGCGGCGCGCATGTAGCGAAAGCGGCCCTGGCCGGTGGCTTCTTCGCATTGTTCCGGCGTTTCCTCGCCATGAAACTGCGCGATCGACCCTCTCACGCGTGCGAGGGATGCTGCGGTTTCAGGAGCAGCCTCGTTGACGAACAGCAGCACCGGCGTGATGAAGGGAGGGAGGCGCGAAGCCAGTTCCGCGGCGCGAGCGGCCGTTACGGCGCGGGGGCTCTTGGGATAGAGCACGAAGCCGACCGCATCTGCGCCCGCGTCGACCGCGGCATCCACATCGGCTTCACGCGTGAGGCCACAGATCTTGATGCGGGTGCGAGGCGACGTCATGGCGGCCCATCATAAGGAGCACCGCCGGCCTGCAGCGTGGCCTCGGCCGGCAGACCCCACTTGGCGTCGTACAAAGGCCCCAGAAAGTACAACCCGTCGGCGGAGAAGGTGGGCGCCGCCACCTTGCGGCTGCGCGCCTCGAGCACTTCCGTGATCCATTCGGGTCGCTCGTCGCCGCGGCCGATGCGCACCAGGCAGCCCATCAAATTGCGGATCATGTGGTGCAGGAAGGCATCGGCTTCGAACTCGAAGTGCCAGCGGCAGCGGTCTCCTTCGCCATGGCGCGTGATCTCGATGCGCCGCAGGTCCTTCACCGGTGAGCGCGCCTGGCAGGCCGAGGCGCGAAAAGAGCTGAAGTCGTGCTTGCCCACCAGCAGGGCGGCGGCCGCGCGCATGGCGTCGCCGTCGAGCGCATGCATCGACCAGCCGACCCGGCCCGAGTCGAGGCTGGGCCGCACGGGCGATTGCGAGAGCACGTAAAGGTAGCGGCGGGCCAGGGCGCTGGCGCGGCAATGGAACTCGTCGGGCACCGGATGCGCCCACTGCACGGCAATGTCGTCGGGCAGGTAGCGGTTGGTGCCGCGCATCCACGAGAAAGGCTCGCGTTCGACGTCGGTGTCGAAGTGCACCACCTGCATCAGCGCATGCACGCCGGCGTCGGTGCGCCCGGCGCACAGCGTGCCGATGGGCTGCGCGGCGAATTTGCCGAGCGCCGCTTCCAGCTTGTCTTGAACCGTGCGGCCCGAGCGCTGGCTTTGCCAGCCCTCGTATGCCTGGCCGTTGTAGCGGATGCCTAGCGCCAGCCTCACGAATTCAGGAAGAGGGGAAAACGCCGCTCAGCGCAGCTCGGCGAGCAGTTGCCTTGCCTGCGACTTGAGATCGCCGGCGCTTTCGGCTTCGACTTCTTCCACCAGCGAGCGGGCGCCTTCGACGTCGCCGATGGCCTGCAGCTCGCGGGCCAGCGACAGCTTGACCGCGTGGGGGCTGTCGTCGCCGTCGTCCTGCGGCATGGCTGCTGCGGGGCGGGTTGCTTCGGCGGTGCCGGCCACCGGGCGGGCGGGAAGGCCGGCCAGTGCGCTCATGTCGAATTCGATGAAGCCCGAATCCGCAGGAAGGTTGTTGCCGCTGCGCAGCGTTGCCGGGCGGGTGTTGTCGTCGGCGTCGTTCAGTCCCGCGGGGCGGCTGATCGGAGCCAGCGCGCCAGGAGCGGTGTCGAAATCGTTTTCGAGGTCGACCGGTGCCGGTGCATGCGCATGTCCGTTGGACAGGGGAGCGGATGCGGCGGGCGCGTAGGCCGTCTTCGGCAGGCTGGCGCTCACCGGAGCGGGGCTCGGTGCGAGTGCGGCCGGCTGGCTCAGGTCCAGGTCGAAGTCCAGCGGTGCGACGGACGGCACGAAGGCCGGCGCGGCGACAGCAGCTGCCACGGGAGCGGGCGCTGCGGCCGGAGGCGTTGCGGCAGCAGGCTTGGCCGCGGTGGCCAGGGCGCCGGCAAATGCGGCGCTTTCGGCCGCGCTCACGCCGCCCCGGGCCGTGCCCGACTCGTACAGCGGATTGCCCGGATCGAGGTCCTTGCCCATTTCGACCACGCGGTTCCAGTCGGAACCGGTGCCGTTGGTCAGCTTGTGCACTTCGGTCGCCAGGCCTTCATAGGCCCGGACGTCGCGGCGCTTGGCGTGGATTTCGAGCAGCTTGAGATGAATGGCCGTGCGGTCCGGATTGACGCGCAGCGCTTCGCGGAGGATTTCCTCGGCCTGCAGGTCGCGGCCATAGGCAAGGTACACGTCGGCCTCGGCCACGGGGTCGACATCGCCCGCGTCGAGCTGGCTCGGCGAGTACGACAGCGACGAAACCGTGGAATCGCCGCGGTGCTTGGTGTCGACCGATTCGCCGCCGCTTGCGCCGAAGAACGAGTCTTTGGGAATGCGGCTTTCGAGGAACACGCTTTCGCTCATTTCCTCGCGCCGGCGGCCCAGCACGCGGTAGAGCAGGAAGCCGATCAGCAGCGCGATCAGCGCCGCGCCGGCCAGCATCAGCGGGTTCTCCATCAACTCGTCGAGGAAGCTGCGCTCGACCGGGGGCGGCGGCGGGGCTGCCTTGACCACCGGCTTGGGCGCCGGTGCAGGTGCGGCGGCGCTGGCGGCAGCCGCGGGAGCGCCGGGCATGGTTTCAGCCGACGCGTTGGCGTCAGGGGCCGCGGCGGTGGGAGCGGTTGCGGGCGTTGCTGCCGCGACGGGCGCGGAAGCTTCTGCCGGGGCCGAAGCAGCGGCCGGTGCTGTGGCGGGCGCTGCAGCTGGAGCAGCAGGCGCTGCAGCCGGAGCCGCGGGAGCGACAGGCGCCGCAGCCGCAGCGGGCGCTGGCGCCGGGCTGGCCGCCGTCGGCGATGCCGTGGCGGCTACGCCCGGATTGGGAACCGGAATGCCCGGCGTAGCCGGGGCCGGTGCGGGCGCCGCGCCCGTGGCGGGAGCGGCCGAACCGGTGGCCGCCTTGAGCTTGGCCAGGTCGTTGATGTTCTTGGAAAGCTCCGCAACGCGGTTGTTGCTTTCCTGCGCCTGTCGTGCCTGCGCGACCTTCTCGTCGGCCGCACGGGCAGCCGCGCTGCCTTGGGAGATCGTCAGCTTGTCGGGTGCGCTTGCGGTGGCGTTGCGGTCTTCGACATTGGCTTGCACCTTGCCCGACGCATTGCGGCTGGCAGCGGCCACGTTGGCGGTGGGCGCGTTCTCTGCCAGGCGCTGGCGGTAGGCGCCGAAGTCGCGGCTTTGCGCGGTGATGGTGCGCTTCGCTTCCGCGGGAAGAATGGCACCGGCCTCGGCTGCACTCGGCAGGTCGAGCACCGCGCCGGCCTTGATGCGGTTGACGTTGCCGCCGATGAACGCATCGGGGTTGGAGAGCAGGAGCGCCACCAGCATCTGGTCGAGCGAGACGTCGGCGGACTTGTGGGCTCCGGCGATCTTGCTGGCGGTGTCGCCGCGCTGCACCGTGACCTGCTCGCCGCTTGTCGGACGAATCGGCGCCGCGGCGCTGGGGGCTGGGGCAGCCGGCGCAGCAGGCGCGGGCGCGGCGGCCGGCGGTGCGGTGACGGGCGCGACAGGCGCGCGCTCGCGGCGCGTGCGGGCTGCTGCCTGGCCCGAGCGTTCTGCCGGGGCCGTGCCGATCTGCGGCGTAGAAGGAGAAATCGGTGCGCTCGGCGCTGCCTGGCGCGTCACGGGCGGGTCGAGCAGCACCGTGTAGTCGCGCACCATGCGGCCCGACGAGCCGTTGGCTTCGAGCAACAGGTCGATGAAGGGGTCGTTGAGCGGACGGGTACCCGTGAGGCGCACCACGTACTGGCCGCCGGCGCGGCGCTGCAGCGTCGCTTTCACGTCGCTCAAGGCCGCGTTGTACGGAACGCCCGCGTTCTTGAAGGCGTCGGCGCTGGCAACGTTGATCTTCAGGCTGTCCGCTTCGGCGGCCGCCATTTCGGTTACGTCGATTTCAGCGCGAAGGGGTTCGCCCAGTGCCGATTGCACCTTCAGTTGGCCCAGTGCAAAAGCGCTCGCATCGGTGCTCGCAACGCCCAAGGCAACCGCCATGGCGGCACCGAGGACGGAAAGGCGGAGACCTTTCAAAGGCAGAGAAGGGCGAGCGGCCGATGGGCGGGCCGCGGGCAACAGATGTCTTGTCATGCTGATAGGGGGCGGCTCAGGCCCAGAAATTGTAAGAGGACGTTAGCACCAACACCGGGTACTGACAAGGCGCTGCGCCTGTTCTACCCAGTACGCGCATACTTACGCACACATCTTCCGTTGCTGCCAAGCAACATTTCGGGCTTATGGTGAGCCGGCGCGCCCCCATCAAGCCTCGAGCAAGATGCGCAGCATGCGGCGCAGCGGTTCGGCCGCGCCCCACAGCAGCTGGTCGCCGATGGTGAAAGCGCCGACGTATTCAGGGCCCATTGCAAGCTTGCGGATGCGGCCCACCGGGATGTCCATGGTGCCCGTGACGGCCACCGGCGTCAGGTCCTTGAGGCTGGCTTCGCGGGTGTTCGGCACCACCTTGGCCCATTGGTTGTCGGCCGCGATCATGGCCTCGATGTCTGCCAGCGGCACGTCCTTCTTGAGCTTGAAGGTCAATGCCTGGCTATGGCAGCGCATCGCGCCGATCCGCACGCAGAAGCCGTCGACCGGTACTGCGGCGGTACCGAAGGCCGCGCCCTGGCCGAGGATCTTGTTGGTTTCAGCGCCGGCCTTCCATTCTTCCTTGGAGGTGCCGTCGCCCAGGTCCTTGTCGATCCAGGGAATCAGCGAGCCGCCCAGCGGGGCGCCGAAGTTGGCAGTTTCGGCCGCGCTGAGGTTCTGCTGCTTGTGCAGTACCTTGCGGTCGATTTCGAGAATGGCCGACTTCGGGTCGTCCAGCAGCGCGCGCACTTCGGCGTTCAGGGTGCCGAACTGCGTCAGCAGCTCGCGCATGTGCTGCGCACCGCCGCCCGAGGCAGCCTGGTAGGTCATGCTGGTCATCCACTCGACCAGGCCCGCCTTGTAGAGGGCGCCCACGCCCATGAGCATGCAGCTCACGGTGCAGTTGCCGCCGATCCAGTTCTTGCCGCCGTTGGCGAGCGCGTTCTGGATGACCGGCAGGTTGACGGGGTCGAGCACGATGACCGCGTCGTTGTTCATGCGCAGCGTGGAAGCAGCGTCGATCCAGTGGCCGCTCCATCCCGCAGCGCGCAGCCTGGGGAACACCTCGCTGGTGTAGTCGCCGCCCTGGCAGGTGATGATGATGTCGCACTTCTTCAGTGCGTCGATGTCGTTCGCATCCTTCAGCGCGGTCTCGTTCCTGGCCATGGCCGGGGCCTTGCCGCCGGCGTTGGAGGTCGAGAAGAACAGCGGCTCGATGAGCCCGAAGTCGCCTTCGGCCTGCATGCGGTCCATCAGGACCGAGCCGACCATGCCGCGCCAGCCTACAAGGCCGACCAGAGGTTGAGATGCGTTCGCCATTTCAGTTTGCCCTTGTGAAAAAGAAAGAAATTGTCTTTTTTGCCCCCGACTCGTCGAGCCGGGGAGGGGCGTGACGAAGCGGGCTGCGGTTAGCCGGTAATCGTCTTTTTGGTGATTGCTGCAACAACCGCGTCGCCCATCTCACGGGTGCCGACGCGCTTCGTACCTTCTGACCAGATGTCACCCGTGCGCAGCCCGGAGGCGAGCACATGCTTGACCGCCGACTCGATACGGTCGGCAGCTTCGGCTTGGTTGAGTGAAAAGCGGAGCATCATGGCAGCGGACAGTATTGTAGCCAAAGGATTGGCAACCCCTTTGCCGGCAATGTCGGGCGCGCTGCCATGGCTGGGTTCATACAAGCCCTGGTTGCTCGAATTGAGCGAGGCCGAGGGCAGCATGCCGATGGAGCCGGTGAGCATGGCGGCCTCGTCCGAGAGAATGTCGCCGAACATGTTGCCGGTGACGATCACGTCGAATTTCTTCGGCGCCTTCACCAGCTGCATGGCTGCGTTGTCGACGTACATGTGGTCGAGTTCGATGTCCGGATAGTCCTTGTGCACTTCGGTCACCACGTCCTTCCAGAACTGGAAGGTCTCGAGCACGTTGGCCTTGTCGACACTGGTCACGCGCTTGTTGCGCTTGCGGGCCGCCTCGAAGGCCACGCGGGCAATGCGCTCGACCTCGGGGCGCGAATAGCGCATTGTGTCGAAGGCTTCTTCGGCGCCCGGAAAGTGCCCGTCCACGGCGGTGCGGCGGCCGCGCGGCTGGCCGAAGTAGATGTCGCCGGTCAGCTCGCGGATGATGAGGATGTCCAGGCCCGCGATGAGCTCGGGTTTGAGGCTCGATGCATCCACCAGCTGCTCGTAGCAGATGGCCGGGCGGAAATTGGCGAACAGGCCGAGGTTCTTACGCAGGCCAAGAATCGCCTGCTCGGGGCGCAGCGGGCGGTCGAGCTTGTCGTACTTCCAGTCGCCGACGGCACCGAACAGCACCGCATCGGCTTCCTTTGCAAGCTTCAGCGTCGACTCGGGGAGCGGATGGCCATGCGCCTCGTAGGCGGCGCCGCCGACCAGCGCAGTTTCCATTTCGAACGAGAGGTCGAGCGCGTCGAGCACGCGGATGGCCTCGGCCACGATTTCGGTGCCGATGCCGTCACCCGGGAGAACTGCGATTTTCATAAGTTGGTCTGAGGTTTGAAATTGGAGATGCGAAGCTTCAGGCGATCATCGTGTGCGCGAGCCACGGCTTCTGCGCCAGCCGCTCGGCCTCGAAGGCCTTGATCTTGTCCTTGTGGCGCAGCGTCAGGCCGATGTCGTCCAGCCCGTTGATCAGGCAGTACTTGCGGAAGGCCTGCACGTCGAAAGCGAACTCGCCGCCATCGGGCTTCACCACCACCTGGCGTTCCAGGTCGATGGTCAGCGAATAGCCGGGGAAGGCAAAGGTCTCGTCGAACAGCTGCGCCACCTGCGCTTCAGGCAGCACGATCGGCAGCAGGCCGTTCTTGAAGCTGTTGTTGAAGAAGATGTCGGCGTAGCTCGGCGCAATGATCGCGCGAAAGCCGTACTGGTCGAGCGCCCACGGCGCATGCTCGCGCGACGAACCGCAGCCGAAGTTCTTGCGCGCCAAAAGGATCGATGCGCCCGCGTAGCGCGGCTGGTTCAGCACGAAGTCGGGGTTCGGCTTGCGGCTGGCCGGGTCCTGGCCCGGAAAGCCGGCGTCCAGATAGCGCCATTCGTCGAACAGGTTCTGGCCGAAGCCGGTGCGCTTGATCGACTTGAGGAACTGCTTCGGAATGATGGCGTCGGTGTCGACGTTCTCGCGGTCCATGGGGGCGACGAGGCCCTTGTGCACGGTGAATTTCTGCATGTGAATCTCTCTTCTTGTTCAGGCGAAGGTGCGCACGTCGACGAAGTGGCCGTGCACCGCGGCGGCGGCGGCCATGGCCGGGCTCACCAGGTGGGTGCGGCCACCGGCGCCCTGGCGGCCTTCGAAGTTGCGGTTGCTGGTCGATGCGCAGCGCTCGCCGGGCTCCAGGCGATCGGCATTCATGGCCAGGCACATCGAGCAGCCGGGCTCGCGCCATTCGAAGCCCGCGGCCTTGAAGATCAGGTCGAGGCCCTCGCGCTCGGCCTGTTCCTTCACCACGCCGGAGCCCGGAACCACCATCGCGAGCTTCACGTTTTTCGCAACCTTCTGGCCGAGCTTCTTCACCACGGCCGCGGCTTCGCGCATGTCCTCGATGCGGCTGTTGGTGCAAGAGCCGATGAACACCTTGTCGATGAAGATGTCGTTCATTGCCTTGTTGGGCTCCAGGCCCATGTAGACCAGTGCGCGCTCGATGGCGCCGCGCTTGCTGGCGTCCTTTTCCTTGTCGGGATCGGGCACGCGGCCGTTGATGTCGACCACCATTTCGGGCGATGTGCCCCAAGTGACTTGCGGCTGAATCTGCGTTGCGTCGAGCTCGACCACGGCGTCGAACTTCGCGTCGGGGTCGGACTGCAGCGTGCGCCAATAGGCCACGGCCTGATCCCATTCCACGCCGGAGGGTGCGAGCGGGCGGCCCTTGATGTAGCTGATGGTCTTTTCGTCGACCGCCACGAGCCCCGCGCGCGCGCCGGCCTCGATGGCCATGTTGCAGACCGTCATGCGGCCTTCCATGCTCAGGTCGCGAATCGCCGAGCCCGCGAATTCGATGGTGTAGCCCGTGCCGCCTGCAGTGCCGATCTTGCCGATGATCGCGAGCACGATGTCCTTGGCCGTGCAGCCGAACGGCAGCTTGCCCTCGACCTTCACCAGCATGTTCTTCGCCTTCTTGCCGAGCAGCGTTTGCGTGGCCATCACGTGCTCGACCTCACTGGTGCCGATGCCGTGCGCCAGGGCGCCGAATGCGCCGTGCGTGGAGGTGTGCGAGTCGCCGCAGACCACGGTCATGCCGGGCAGCGTGGCGCCCGATTCGGGGCCGATCACGTGCACGATGCCCTGGCGCTTGCTCAGGAACGGAAAGAACGCCGCGGCGCCGAACTCCGCGATGTTCTTGTCGAGCGTGGTGACCTGCTCCTTGCTGGTCGGGTCGGCAATGCCTTCGTAGCCGCGCTCCCAGCCCGTGGTGGGCGTGTTGTGGTCGGCCGTGGCCACGACCGAGCTGATGCGCCACAGCTTGCGGCCGGCCTCGCGCAGCCCCTCGAAGGCCTGCGGGCTGGTGACCTCGTGCACCAGATGGCGGTCGATGTAGAGGATGGCGGTGCCGTCTTCCTCGGTGTGGACGACGTGTTCGTCCCAGATCTTGTCGTAGAGCGTGCGTGCCATGTCGTTCTCTTGTCTTTCGTGGGGAAGTGAATTGTCTTGTTTCTATGCGGCCATCGGCTCGGCCACATCGTGGGTGGCCGCCGGCGTATGCAAGTGGTTGACCAGCGTGCGCGCGGCCACGGGAAGGGTGGAGAAGTCGCGCGCTACCAGCCGGATTTCGCGGTTCGACCAGGCGTCATTCAGCGCCACGCTGCACAGGCGGCTGCCGATGCCGGCCTGCAGCAGTTCGAACGCGCGCTCCGGCATCACGCCGATGCCCAGGCCGTTGTCGATCATGCGGCACATGGCGTCGAGTCCGGTCACGTGGATGCGCAGCTTGACGCTGCGGCCCGCTTCAACCGCGGCCTGGTGCATGGCCACGTAGATCGAGCTGTTGGTGTGCAGGCCGACGTGGTCGAAGTCGAGCGAAGCCGTGAAATCGATCGAACCTTGCGTAGCGAGTGGGTGCCCTGCGGGCACGATCAGCACGAGCCGGTCGTGGCGGTAGGGCAACGTCTGCAATTCGTTGGTGCCGTCGGGAATATGGCAAATACCCAGGTCGGCGGCGCCTTCCTGCACCGCACGCACCACTTCGTTGCTCAGGTGCTCTTCCAGGTCGATCTTGATCGCGTCGTGCTCGCGCGTGAAGGCGCCGAGGTCTTCAGGAAGAAACTGCACGATGGCCGAGATGTTGGCGTGCACCCGCACATGGCCACGCACGCCCTCGGCGTATTCGCTGAGTTCGCCCTGCATCTTCTCAAGGCTGTAGAGCACCGAGCGCGCATGGTGCAGCAGGCTTTCGCCCGCGGGCGAAAGATCGACCCCGCGCGCGTGGCGGTAGAGGAGGGTGGTGCCCAGGGTGGCTTCCAGGTCGGACAGCCGCTTGCTGATGGCCGAGGCGGCGATGAATTCGCGCTCCGCGGCCCGCCCGATGCTGCCCAATTCGCACACGGCCACGAACAACTGCAGCGACGTGAGGTCGATGCGCCGGGCGAAGTTGCGTTCTGAAGTGCTCATGGGTGCTGGACATCGCGTCTGGCGATGAGTTCGCCATTTTCTCTGGGTTTTGATCAACTTGCCATCGTCATCTGAGATGGGTTTGTTGCCCTGAGGCGAGGAGTTCCAGCCCCGGAACCCGTGCAAGCGGTGAATTTCCCGCACCGCAGACGGCAAAACGCCCCGCTCCTCGCTTTTCAGGCGAGGGAGCGGGGCGTGCGTCAGAGCGCGGTACGCAGGCGAGGAAGCGGTCTTCCGGCGCCCGCGCGGGTCTTGGAAGACCCGGGGTCGGTGCCTGCTTACTGGCGCTTCTTGGCGGCGTCTTCTACTTTTTCGCCGCCCTTCTGGATGTCCTGGCCAGCACCCCGGAAGGTGTTGCAGCCGGACAGCGGGACGGCGAAGGCGAAGGCGACGGCAATCAGCGCGGCAATTTTCTTCATGACGGATCTCCTGAAGGCGTTGAAAAAGGCGGCCCGACCTCGGGCCTCCGATACACAACGTACCGACGCCGCACAACGAATCCTGTCAGCCAAGACGCAAAAAAGCTGCCCGAAGGCAGCTTTCCGCGCTGAGCGCCGGGGCGCCTTCAGCGCTTGCCGATGGGCTGCACGTCGCGCTTGGGCGAGCCTTCGAACAGCTGGCGCGGACGGCCGATCTTGTACTCCGGGTCGCCGATCATTTCGTTCAGCTGGGCAATCCAGCCGACCGTGCGGGCCAGCGCGAAGATTGCGGTGAACAGCGGCACCGGAATGCCGATGGCGCGCTGCACGATGCCCGAATAGAAGTCGACGTTCGGGTAGAGCTTGCGCGAGACGAAGTATTCGTCTTCGAGGGCGATCTTTTCCAGTTCCTTGGCCAGCTTGAAGAGCGGATCGTTTTCCAGGCCCAGCTCGGTCAGCACTTCGTTGCAGGTTTCCTGCATCAGCTTGGCGCGCGGGTCGTAGTTCTTGTACACGCGGTGGCCAAAGCCCATGAGCTTGACGTTCGAGTTCTTGTCCTTCACCTTCTTGATGAACTCGCCGATCTTCTCCACGCCGCCTTCCTTCTGGATGTCGTAGAGCATGTTCAGTGCCGCTTCATTGGCACCGCCGTGCGCCGGGCCCCAGAGGCAGGCCACGCCGGCCGCAATGGCCGCGAAGGGGTTGGTGCCCGACGAACCGCACAGGCGCACGGTCGAGGTCGAGGCGTTCTGCTCGTGGTCTGCGTGCAGGATGAAGATGCGGTCGAGCGCGCGCTCGAGCACCGGGTTCACCTTGTACTCCTCACACGGCGTGGCAAACATCATGTGCAGGAAGTTGCCCGCGTAGCTCAGGTCGTTCTTCGGGTACATGTACGGCTGGCCGATCGTGTACTTGTAGGCCATGGCCACGAGCGTGGGCATCTTCGCGATCAGGCGGATCGCGGCGATCTCGCGGTGCTCGGGATTGTTGATGTCCGTGCTGTCGTGATAGAAGGCCGACAGCGCGCCAACCAGGCCGGTCATGATGGCCATCGGGTGCGCATCGCGGCGGAAGCCGCGCAGGAAGAACTGCATCTGCTCGTTGACCATCGTGTGGTTGGTCACGAGCTTGGTGAAGTTGGTCTTCTTGGCCTGGTCCGGCAGCTCTCCGTAGAGCAGCAGGTGGCAGGTTTCGAGGAAGTCGCAGTTGGTTGCGAGCTGCTCGATGGGGTAGCCGCGGTACAGCAGTTCGCCCTTGTCGCCGTCGATGTACGTGATGGCCGACTGGCATGCGGCGGTCGACATGAAACCCGGGTCATAGGTGAACATGCCGGTCTGTGCATACAGCTTGCGGATGTCGATCACGTCCGGGCCCACGGTGCCCTTGTAGATCGGCAGTTCGACGCTGTCGCCGCCGTTGCTGAACGACAGCGTGGCCTTGGTATCGGAAGCTTTCATTTCGGGTTTCTTTCAGAGAGTATTCAGGAAGGCGAAGAGGAAACGGAGGCGGAAACAGAGGTGGAGGGACGCTGCGCGCCGTCGGTGCGCATCAACTGGAGCAACTCGACCACCTCGGCCCCGGCCCATGCGGGCTCGGGCTCCCTTCTTCGCAGCAGAAGATCGAGGAGGTCGTTGTCCGACAGGTCCATCAATGTCTCCATCGCTCCCGCCTGGCCGACGGTCATGTGCGACTCGTGCCGCTCGAAGAAGCGCGCGATGAACAGGTCGTTCTCGAGCAGACCGCGCCGGCAGCGCCATTTCAGCTTGCTCAGCGCACGTTCGCTGAGAGGCTGTGCGAGTTCGGCGGCGGTTTGCATGGTTTCTCTCGGCAAAGGATCAGATGGCGCGGCGCACCATCAGTTCCTTGATCTTGCCGATCGCCTTCGTCGGGTTCAGGTTCTTCGGGCACACGTCCACGCAGTTCATGATCGTGTGGCAGCGGAACAGGCGGTACGGGTCCTCGAGGTTGTCCAGGCGCTCGGCGGTGGCTTCGTCGCGGCTGTCGGCGATGAAGCGGTAGGCCTGCAGCAGGCCGGCCGGGCCCACGAACTTGTCGGGGTTCCACCAGAAGCTGGGGCAGCTCGTGGAGCAGCTCGCGCACAGAATGCACTCGTACAGGCCGTTGAGCTCGTCGCGCTCCTCGGGCGACTGCAGGCGCTCCTTCTCGGGCGGCACGTTGTCGTTCTGCAGGTACGGCTTGATCGAGTTGTACTGCTTGAAGAACTGCGTCATGTCGACGATCAGGTCGCGGATGACGGGCAGGCCCGGCAGCGGCTTCAACACGATCGTGCCCTTGAGCGTGAGCATGTTGGTGAGGCAGGCGAGACCGTTCTTGCCGTTGATGTTCATGGCGTCCGAGCCACAGACGCCTTCGCGGCACGAGCGGCGGAACGACAGCGTGGGATCCTGCGCCTTGAGCTTCATCAGGGCGTCGAGCAGCATGCGCTCATGGCCGTCGAGTTCGATCTCGATGGTCTGCATGTAGGGCTTGGCGTCCTTGTCCGGGTCGTAGCGGTAGATCTGGAATGTGCGCTTCATCGTGAAACCTTGTGATGTTGTTCTTGCTTGCTTAGAACGTACGGACCTTGGGAGGAACGGAGTCGACCGTCAGCGGCTTGAGGTTGACCGGCTTGTAGGAGAGGCGGTTGCCCTCGCTGTACCAGAGGGTGTGTTTCATCCAGTTGGCGTCGTCGCGGCCGAGCGGCGCAACCGGGTCGTCCGACGGACGCTCGTAGTCTTCCACCGTGTGGGCGCCGCGGCATTCCTTGCGGGCGGCCGCCGAGACCATGGTGGCTTGCGCCACTTCGATCAGGTTGTCGACTTCGAGCGCTTCGATGCGCGCGGTGTTGAACACCTTCGACTTGTCCTTCAGGCCAATGGCGTTGACGCGCTCGCGCACGGCGGCGATCTTGACCACGCCTTCGTCCATGGAGGCTTGCTTGCGGAACACGGCGGCGTGCTGCTGCATGACGGCGCGGATCTCGCCCGCCACATCCTGCGCGTATTCACCGCCGGTGGCTGCTTCAAGGCGGTTCAGGCGTTCCAGCGTACGGTCGGCGGCATCGGCCGGCAGCGGCTTGTGCTCCTTGTGCTTGTCGTTGAACTCGACGATGTGGTTGCCGGCCGCGCGGCCGAACACCAAGAGGTCGAGCAGCGAGTTGGTACCCAGGCGGTTGGCGCCGTGCACGCTCACGCAGGAGCATTCGCCCACGGCATAGAGGCCGTTCACCACGGCGCTGTTCTGCTCGCCCTGCTGAATCACGACCTGGCCGTTGATGTTGGTCGGAATGCCACCCATCTGGTAATGGATGGTCGGCACGACGGGGATCGGTTCCTTGGTGATGTCGACGTTGGCGAAATTCACGCCGATTTCGTACACCGAGGGCAGGCGTTTGTGGATGGTCTCGGCACCGAGGTGGTCGAGCTTCAGCAGCACGTAGTCCTTGTTGGGACCGCAGCCGCGGCCTTCCTTGATTTCCTGGTCCATCGAGCGCGAGACGAAGTCGCGCGGTGCCAGGTCCTTCAGCGTGGGCGCATAGCGTTCCATGAAGCGTTCGCCGTTGCTGTTGAGCAGAATGGCGCCTTCCCCGCGGCAGCCTTCGGTCAGCAGCACGCCGGCACCGGCCACGCCGGTCGGGTGGAACTGCCAGAACTCCATGTCCTGCAGCGGAATGCCCGAACGCGCGGCCATGCCCAGGCCGTCGCCGGTGTTGATGAAGGCGTTGGTCGAGGCCTGGAAGATGCGGCCCGCGCCGCCGGTGGCCAGCAGCACGGTCTTGGCCTGCAGGATGTGCAGGTCGCCGGTTTCCATTTCGAGGGCCGTGACACCGACCACGTCGCCTTCGGCGTCGCGGATCAGGTCGAGCGCCATCCACTCGACGAAGAACTGGGTGCGTGCCTCGACGTTCTTCTGATAGAGCGTGTGCAGCATGGCGTGGCCGGTGCGGTCGGCCGCGGCGCAGGCGCGCTGCACGGGCTTTTCGCCGTAGTTGGCCGTGTGGCCGCCGAATGGGCGCTGGTAGATGGTGCCGTCGGGGTTGCGGTCGAACGGCATGCCGAAGTGCTCGAGCTCGTACACGACCTTGGGTGCTTCACGGCACATGAACTCGATCGCGTCCTGGTCGCCGAGCCAGTCGGAGCCCTTGATCGTGTCGTAGAAGTGGTAGTGCCAGTTGTCCTCGCTCATGTTGCCGAGCGACGCGCCCACGCCACCTTGGGCAGCCACGGTGTGCGAACGGGTGGGGAACACCTTGGAGAGCACCGCCACGTTCAGGCCCGCGCGGGCCAGTTGCAGCGAAGCGCGCATGCCGGAGCCGCCGGCGCCGACGATCACGACGTCGAACTTGCGCTTGGTGATTTGTTCTTTTGTGTAGGTCATGGTGGGGTCAGATCTTCCAAAGCACTTGAATGGCCCAACCCGCACAACCGACAAGCCAGACGATGGTGAAAATTTGAAGGGCGAGGCGAATGCCGACGGGCTGGACGTAGTCCATCCACACGTCGCGCATGCCAACCCACACGTGATAGAGCAGGGAAGCGATCACGGAGAAGGTCAGCACCTTCATCCACTGCGCGGCGAAGATGCCGGCCCAGAGGTCGTAGCCGAGCGGGCCACGCGTGAAGATCAGTTGCGCGAGCAGGATGATCGTGAAGAGCGCCATGAGGCCGCCCGTGATGCGCTGGCTGAGCCAGTCGCGCAAACCGTAATGTGCGCCGACGACGATGCGCTTGGAGCCGTAATTCACAGACATGGTTGGCTCCTTCTCAGTACAGGCCGAACAACTTGGCGCCAAGCACCACGGTGAGCAGAACGCTCAGTGCCAGCGTGACCAGGGCGGAGCTGTGTCCGAATTCCTTGGTGACGGCGGCGTGGCTCACATCCATCCAGAGGTGGCGCAGGCCGGCGATGAAGTGGTGCAGGTAGGCCCAGATCAGCGCGAGAGCGACCAGCTTGAAGAACCAGCCCGGAACGAAACCAAGGCCGCTGTTGAAGGCGGCCTTGAATCTGGCGAACGAATAGTCGGACGAAAGCGAGGTATCGAACATCCAGATGATGAATGGCATCAGCAGGAACATCAGCACGCCGCTCACGCGGTGCAGGATCGACACGATGCCGGCCGGCGGCAGCCGGTAGGTCGTGAGATCGGTGAAGGCATTGATGTTCCGGAATTCGCGACGCGGCGGCCGGGGAGGGGTTGCAAGCTCTGTCATTGGGGGGAGGCTTTCGTGGCTTGGTGGCTTGTTCTGATAGCGAACGCTTTTGTTTCTTCTGCGGAATGCAAACAACGCAAAATTCTATTGCAATGCACCATTGCATGGCGGAGGTGCCCGCGTCGGCGCAGTGCCGCAGTCGGATGCTATTGACTTCGGAGCGTGCTGCGCGCGGTGCGCAGGTGCTGCAATGCGGTTCGATCGTGGTTTCATCTTGGCGCGATCTCAGCCGAGCTGATTGCGGTAATGGTGCGTGTCGGTGCGATACAAGCCGCGGCGCAGTTCCATCGGCGTGTCGTGGTACGTGTGCGCCAGGCGCTCCACGCTGAGCAAGGGCATCTGCAGCGACACGTCGAGCAAGGCCGCCTGCTGCTCGTCGGGCAGCACCGCGCGGATTTTTTCTTCGGCGCGCACCATGCGCACGCCGAATTCGGTTTCGAACATCGCGTACATCGGGCCCGGCCAGGCCCGCAGCCGCTCGGCCGTGAGGCCCTTGAACGGCGCCCCGGGGAGCCACAGGTCTTCGAGAATGGTCGGCACGCCCACATAGGCGAGCACGCGCCGCACCTGCAGCACCGCGTCGCCCGTGCGCAAGCCCAGTGCGCGCGCCACGTCGGCCGATGCGCGCTGGCGGCGGCAATCGATGATGGTGCGCTCGGCGGGGCCTTCGGTGCTTGGCGTGCCGACATCGGGCACGAGCTTCAGAAAGCGGTACTGCACGTGCTGCTCGGCGTGCGTGGCAACGAAGGTGCCCTTGCCCTGGCGCCGCACCACGAGATTTTCGGCCGCCAGCTCGTCGATGGCCTTGCGCACCGTGCCCTGGCTCACGCGATAGCGCACCGCAAGATCCATTTCGCTCGGAATCGGCTCGCCCGGCTTCCACTCGCCGGCCTGCAGGCTCTGCAGGATCAAGGTCTTGATCTGCTGGTAGAGCGGACTGAAGGAAGGCGTCGCGGAGTCTTCGAGGACGGTGGCATTCATGGCAGCGGTGGGGTGCGCCGTGGCGGAACCTCCGAGCATATCTTATATAAGACATAAGACGGGCTGCATCGATTCGGCTTAAAATGCGGGCCGGCCTGCGCCGCGGGAAGGATTCCCGCCCTGCAGGACACCGGCGCCAAGCGCGCCCGCCGATACCGTTTTCACCATCTTCTGGAGTCTTCCCATGAGCAAAAAACCCGTCCGCGTTGCCGTCACCGGTGCCGCCGGCCAAATCGGTTACGCCCTGTTGTTCCGTATCGCGTCGGGCGAAATGCTCGGCAAAGACCAGCCGGTCATCCTGCAACTGCTCGAAATCCCCGACGAGAAGGCCCAGAAGGCGCTCAAGGGCGTGATGATGGAGCTCGACGACTGCGCTTTCCCGCTGCTGGCCGGCATGGAAGCCCACGGCGACCCGATGACCGCCTTCAAGGACGCCGACTACGCCCTCCTGGTCGGCTCGCGTCCGCGCGGCCCGGGCATGGAGCGTGCCGAACTGCTGGCCGTCAACGGCGCCATCTTCACGGCACAGGGCAAGGCGCTGAACGCCGTTGCCAGCCGCAACGTGAAGGTGCTGGTAGTCGGCAACCCCGCCAACACCAACGCCTACATCGCGATGAAGAGCGCCCCTGACCTGCCGCGCAAGAACTTCACCGCCATGCTGCGCCTGGACCACAACCGCGCCGCCAGCCAGATCGCCGCCAAGACCGGCAAGCCCGTGGCCGACATCGAAAAGCTCGTCGTGTGGGGCAACCACTCGCCCACGATGTACGCCGACTACCGCTTTGCCACCATCAACGGCGAAAGCGTCGCCAAGATGATCAACGACCAGGAATGGAACGCCAACACCTTCCTGCCGACCGTCGGCAAGCGCGGCGCGGCCATCATCGAAGCACGCGGCCTGTCGTCGGCCGCCTCGGCCGCCAACGCAGCCATCGACCACATGCGCGACTGGGCCCTGGGCACCAACGGCAAGTGGGTCACCATGGGCATTCCGTCGGACGGCCAATACGGCATTCCGAAGGACACGATGTTCGGCTTTCCCGTGACCTGCGAGAACGGCGAATACAAGCTGGTCGAAGGCCTGGAGATCGACGCATTCAGCCAGGAACGCATCAACAAGACCCTGGAAGAGCTGCAAGGCGAGCAGGCAGGCGTCGCCCACCTCCTGTAATCGCAATCGCAGCATCGGCATGCTCGACTGGAACCCCGCGCTCTATCGTCGCTACGAGGACGAGCGCACCCGGCCCGCACAGGAGCTCCTGGCGCGGGTGCCGTTGTCCGAGGCGGCCCATGTGGTCGACCTCGGCTGCGGACCGGGCAATTCCACCGAGCTGCTGTTTCACCGGTTTCCGAAGGCGCGTGTCGTCGGAACCGACAACTCCGAAGCCATGCTGGCCAGCGCGCGCGAGCGCCTGCCGCAAGCGCGCTTCGAGTTGAGCGACATTGCGACCTGGGCGCCGCAAGACCGAGCGCCCGACCTCATTTACGCCAACGCAGCCCTGCAGTGGGTGCCGGATCACGAAACGCTGATCCCGCGCCTCTTTGCCGCGCTGGCCCCGGGTGGCGTGCTCGCCGTCCAGATGCCCGACAACCGCCAGGAGCCCACGCATCGCCTGATGCGCGCCGTGGGCTCCGAGGCGCCGTGGGCCGAGCCCATCGGCGACGCCGACCGAATGCGCACGCTGCTGCTGCCGCTCGGCGGCTACTACGACCTGCTGGCGCCCGAGGCGGCCAAGGTCGATGTCTGGCACACCATCTATCAGCATCCCATGGCCGACGCCGCAGCCATTGTCGAATGGGTGCGCGGCACGGGGCTGAAGCCTTTCGTCGACCGGCTGCCTGACGAGCTGCGCGCAAGCTACCTGGCCGAATACGAGCGCCGTATCGACCAGGCCTATCCCGCCCGTGCCGACGGCAAGCGGCTGCTCGCCTTTCCGCGCATGTTCATCGTGGCGCAGAAAAAAGCATGACGAACCCGGTCCATCCCGCTGAAGTGCTGCTCGGAGCGCAAGCCGGCGCTGTGACGCTGCCTGTGTGCGACCACTACAGCGGCGTTGAAGCGCGCATGAAGAAGAGCCTCGCGCTCCAGGCCGAAATGGCCGAGGAGTTCGGCGCCTGCGTGTTCGACGTCACCCTCGACTGCGAAGACGGCGCCCCGGTCGGCGGCGAGGCCGAGCATGCCGCGCTCGTCACCGAACTGGCACTTGCCGCAAAGCCGGGCATGCGTGTCGGCGTGCGCGTTCATCCGGTCGATCACCCGGCCTTCGCCGGCGACGTGGTCACCATTGCCGGGCGTGCCGGTCACCGGCTCAGCCACCTGATGGTGCCCAAGGTCGAGTCCGTCGCCGACGTGGCGCAGGCCGTGGCGGCGCTCGAGGCGGCCGACGCTGATGCGTTGCCGCTGCACGTGCTCATCGAATCGCCGCTGGCGGTGCACAACGCATTCGAAATTGCCGCGCATCCGCGCGTGCAATCGCTGAGCTTCGGCCTGATGGATTTCGTTTCCGCCCATGCGGGCGCCATTCCGGCTGACGGAATGGGGGCTGCCGGCCAGTTCACGCACCCGCTGGTGGTGCGTGCCAAGCTGGCCATTGCATCCGCTGCGCACGCCTACGGCAAGGTGCCTTCGCACTGCGTGGTCACCGAGTTCAACAACACCGACGCCATGCGCACGGCGGCCCGCAAGGCGGCCTCCGAATTCGGCTACACGCGCATGTGGAGCATTCACCCGAACCAGATCCGGCCGATCCTCGAAGCGTTTGCGCCGGACGAGGCCCAGATTCAGATTGCCGTAGAAATCATTACAAATGCCGCACTCGCGGATTGGGCACCGACACAAATTGATGGCACATTGCACGACCGCGCGAGCTATCGCCATTTTTGGCAAGTGCTGACGCGTGCCCACGCAACAGGGCGCGCGTTGCCTGTAGAGGCAAAAGCCTGGTTTGCACTCGCGGCCTCCTGAAACTTACGAATCCAGCCTCAAGGAAACACCCATGAAGAAAATCGCTCTGATCGCAGCCCTGGCCCTGGCGCTCCCGTTTGCCGCCACGGCGCAAAACACGCCTGCCAAGCCGGCCGCCAAGGCTGAAGCCAAGAAGGCCCCCCCCAAGAAGCAGGTCACCCGCAAGGCCGCCAAGGCCGTCGAAGAAGTGACGCCCATCGCCGATGAAACCAACATCGTGCTGACCGACGCCGACCTCGAAGTCGCCAAGCGCGTTTCGCTCGGCAAGGCCCAGTGCGAACTCGGTGCCGACGTGACCGTGGCCGCCGACGAGAAGAAGCCCGGCTTCTTCAACGTGTCGACCAAGGGCCTCAAGTACCGCATGCACCCGGTCGAAAGCCGCACCGGCGCCATCCGCCTCGAAGACCCCCGTGCAGGCGCCATGTGGCTGCAGCTGGGCAACAAGTCGATGCTGATGAACCAGAAGGCGGGCCTGCGCATTGCCGACGAATGCCAGACGGCCGAGCAGGTCGCGTTTGCCGAAGAAATGAAGAAGAACCCGCCGAAGAGCCTGTTCGAAGGCGCCGACGCGGCCAAGAAGTAAGAGTACCGAACCAGGGGTGCGGCGCGGCTCTTGCTTGCCGCACTGCACGCCCGCCAGCCCCAGTTTCCGGAGAAAAGAAGATGTTGCAAGCCTACGTTGACCATGTTGCCGAACGCGCCGCGCTCGGTATTCCGCCGCTGCCATTGAGCGCGAAGCAAACCGCCGAAGCCATCGAGCTCCTCAAGAGCGCGAATGCCAAGGACGGTGCCTTCCTGCTCGATCTGCTCACCTATCGCGTGCCCGCCGGCGTCGACGACGCGGCCAAGGTCAAGGCGAGCTACCTGGCGGCCGTGGCCCACGGTACCGAGAAGAACGCGTTCATCACGCGTGCCCGCGCCACCGAATTGCTCGGCACCATGCTCGGCGGCTACAACATCAGCCCGATGATCGACCTGCTCGACGACGCCGAAGTGGGCGCCGTGGCGGCCGAGGGCCTGAAGAAAACCCTGTTGATGTTCGACCAGTTCCACGACGTCAAGGAAAAGGCCGACAAGGGCAACGCCAACGCCAAGGGCGTGCTGCAAAGCTGGGCCGATGCCGAATGGTTCACCAGCCGCCCCGAAGTGCCGCAAAGCCTGACCATCACGGTCTTCAAGGTGCCCGGCGAAACCAACACCGACGACCTGTCGCCCGCGCCCGACGCCACCACGCGCCCGGACATCCCCATGCACGCGCTGGCCATGCTCAAGAACAAGCGCGAAGGCACGGCCTTCGAGCCGGAAGAAGACGGCAAGCGCGGTCCGGTCAAGTTCATCGAATCGCTGAAGCAGAAGGGCCACCAGGTCGCCTACGTGGGCGACGTGGTCGGCACGGGTTCCAGCCGCAAGTCGGCCACCAACTCGGTGCTCTGGTTCACCGGCGACGACATTCCGTTCATCCCCAACAAGCGCTTCGGCGGCGTGTGCCTGGGCACCAAGATCGCCCCGATCTTCTACAACACCATGGAAGACGCGGGCGCGCTGCCCATCGAGCTCGACGTGAGCCAGATGGACACGGGCGACGTGGTCGAGCTGCGCCCCTACGAAGGCAAGGCACTGAAGGACGGCAAGGTCATTGCCGAGTTCAAGGTGAAGAGCGATGTGCTGTTCGACGAAGTGCGCGCCGGCGGCCGCATTCCGCTGATCATCGGCCGTGGCCTCACGTCCAAGGCACGCGAGGCGCTGGGCCTGCCCGCTTCCACGCTGTTCCGCCTGCCCCAAAGCCCGGTCGACACCAAGAAGGGCTTCTCGCTTGCACAGAAGATGGTCGGCCGCGCCTGCGGTCTGCCTGAAGGCCAGGGCGTTCGCCCGGGCACGTACTGCGAACCCAAGATGACCTCGGTCGGCTCGCAGGACACCACCGGCCCGATGACGCGCGACGAGCTGAAGGACCTGGCCTGCCTGGGCTTCTCGGCCGACCTCGTGATGCAATCGTTCTGCCACACGGCGGCCTACCCCAAGAAGGTGGACGTGAAGATGCACCACGAACTGCCCGACTTCATCAGCACGCGCGGCGGCGTGTCGCTGCGCCCGGGCGACGGCGTGATCCACAGCTGGCTCAACCGCCTGCTCACGCCCGACACCGTGGGCACGGGCGGCGACAGCCACACGCGCTTCCCGATTGGCATCAGCTTCCCGGCCGGTTCCGGCCTCGTGGCCTTCGCGGCCGCCACCGGCGTGATGCCGCTGGACATGCCCGAGTCGGTGCTCGTGCGCTTCAAGGGCAAGATGCAGCCCGGCGTCACGCTGCGCGACCTGGTCAACGCCATTCCGCTGTACGCCATCAAGAGCGGCCTGCTCACGGTCGAGAAAAAGGGAAAGAAGAACATCTTCTCGGGCCGCATTCTCGAAATCGAAGGCCTGCCGGACCTGAAGGTGGAGCAAGCCTTCGAACTGAGCGACGCCTCGGCCGAACGCTCGGCCGCCGGCTGCACGGTGCACCTGAACAAGGAACCGATCATCGAATACATCAACAGCAACATCACGCTGATGAAGTGGATGATCGCCGAAGGCTATGCCGACGCCCGCACGCTGGCACGCCGCATCGCCGCGCAGGAAGCCTGGCTCAAGGACCCGCAGCTGCTCAAGGGCGACGACGACGCCGACTACGCGGCCGTCATCGAGATCGACCTGGCCGACATCCATGAGCCGATCGTGGCCTGCCCGAACGACCCCGACGACGTGAAGACGCTGTCCGACGTGGCCGGCGCGCAAATCGACGAAGTGTTCATCGGCTCGTGCATGACCAACATCGGCCACTTCCGCGCCGCGTCGAAGCTGCTCGAAGGCAAGCGCGACATTCCGGTCAAGCTGTGGATTGCACCGCCCACCAAGATGGACGCGCACCAGCTCACCGAGGAAGGCCACTACGGTGTCTTCGGCAATGCCGGCGCCCGCACCGAAATGCCGGGCTGCTCGCTGTGCATGGGCAACCAGGCACAGGTGCGCGAAGGCGCGACGGTCATGTCGACCAGCACCCGCAACTTCCCGAACCGCCTGGGCAAGAACACCAACGTGTACCTTGGCTCGGCGGAACTGGCCGCCATTTGCTCGCGCCTTGGCCGCATCCCGACACGCGAAGAGTACATGGCCGCAACGGGCGTGCTCGATGCATCGAGCGCGCAGATCTACCAGTACCTCAACTTTGACAAGCTCGACGAGTACAAGACCGAAGCGGCTGCTGCCGTGGCGCCTGCCGTAGTCGCAGCCTGATCGGTGCGCATAACTCGCGGTTAAGAAAGCCCCGCTTCGGCGGGGCTTTTTTCATGTCGGCTGTGCCGCCAGCGCGGTCAATGCCGTGGCCGTTTGCGCATCGGCTGGAAAGAACGACTCCACCGCGAGCTCCTGCAGCGTGACGTCTACCGGCGTGCCGAAGATGGTTGTGGTGCTGATGAAGCTCAGCACGCCGTTGGGTGTGACCAGCTGAAAGGGCACCACGACGCCTGACAGTTCGGTGTTCGCGGCCGGCGCGTCGTGGCTCACCCTGGGCGTGGGGTAGGCCTCGAGCTCGTCGTGCAGCGCCTGCAGCACGGCATCGCCTGTCGCGGCAATCTGCTGCTGCAGCCGTTCGAGCAAGTGGGCACGCCATTGCGCCAGATTGGCGATGCGGGAGGCCAGCCCGTCGGGGTGCAGGCTCAGGCGCAGCACGTTGACCGGGGCTTGAACCAGTTCCGGCGCTGCGCCGGCCATCAGCATCGGCACCAGTGCGTTGTGCGCCACCAGGTTCCAGTGGCGGTCGACTGCCAGCGCGGGAAACGGCTCGTGGCCCTTCAGCACCAGGTCGACGGCGCGGCGCGCCGCGGCCAGGGCAGGGTCGTCGAGGGAGCGCTGCCGGTACATCGGTGCGAAGCCCGCGGCCACCAGCAGGGCGTTGCGCTCCCGCAGCGGCACTTCCAGTCGTTCGGCCAGGCGCAGCACCATCTCGCGGCTCGGTGCGGCGCGGCCGGTTTCCACGTAGCTCAGGTGGCGCGTCGAAACCTCGGCCTCTTGCGCGAGGTCGAGTTGGCTCAGCCGGCGGTGCGTGCGCCAGTGCCGCAGGTGCGCGCCGAACGGGTCGCGCGCGCCGGGCTGGCCAGCCTTGGACGAATGGGTGCGGGGTGTGTTCATGGCCCGCATTCTGGCGCGGCGCCGTCGGCACGCCATGACCTCCGAGGTTATCGACGCTGTGCCCGCCTTCCGAAATCATTGGGTCCAACGCGGCAGGACAGGCTTGCGGCGTACCACCCGAAGGAGATTCTCATGTCCGTCTTTGCATCCCCCCGTTTCCTCCCCAACGTCATGTGGGCGGACGCCGCTTCATGCGCCGCGACCGGCGCATTGCAGGTGGCTTTCACCGACGCGCTGGCGCGGCTGACCGGCCTGCCGGCACCGCTGCTCATGGGCACAGGCGTATTCCTGCTGGCATATGCGGCGGCCGCAGCCTTCATGGCCACCCGCCGCACGCCGCCCCGCACGCTCATCGGGCTGGTGGTCGTCGGCAACTTCGGCTGGGCCGTGGCCTGCGTGGCGCTGCTGATGAGCGGCCTGTTCGCGGTTACTGCATTGGGCATGGCCTGGGTGCTGGCGCAGGCGCTGTGCGTGGTGGTGCTGGCCGAGCTGCAATGGACGGGCCTGCGCCGGGCCCGCGGCAGCGCGAACATGGCCCTGGCCTGAGCGCAGCGGATGCCGGCAACACCCATTTACCCGGCATTTCTGGCCATGAGGAAGGTGGCACTTGGGGAGCGTTGCAGGGAAGACCGACTACAACAACTGACATCGATCCCTGCTATCTTTGAGGTGCTTCCACGAACAGATCGAACCAACAGGAGTTCCTCAATGGCCAAAGCACCGGCGCACGCCTTTGCGTCCACCCTCAAGACCTTCAAGACCCCGTCCGGCGCATCCGGCAAATACTGGTCCCTGAAGGAGCTGGCCAAGCAGTATCCCTCCGTGAACCGGCTGCCGGTGTCGATCCGCATCGTGCTCGAGTCGGTGCTGCGCAACTGCGACGGGCAGAAGGTCTCGCCCAAGCATGTCGAAGAACTGGCGCACTGGGCGCCCAATGCAGACCGCGTCGATGAAATTCCCTTCGTCGTGACCCGCGTGGTGCTGCAAGACTTTACCGGCGTGCCGCTCCTGGCCGACTTGGCTGCCATGCGCAGCGTGGCTGCCAAGCTCGGCAAGTCGCCCAAGACCATCGAGCCGCTGGTGCCGGTCGACCTGGTGGTCGATCACTCGGTGATGGTCGACTACTACGGCACGCCGAAGGCGCTCGACCTCAACATGAAGCTGGAGTTCCAGCGTAACAACGAGCGCTACCAATTCATGAAGTGGGGCATGCAGGCCTTCGACACCTTCCGCGTGGTGCCGCCGGGCTTCGGCATCGTGCACCAGGTCAATCTTGAATACTTTGCGCGCGGTGTCTACAAGAGCTCGAGCGACAACGCCGAGGTGCCGGTGTACTACCCCGATTCGCTGGTCGGTACCGACAGCCACACGACCATGATCAACGGCGTTGGCGTGGTCGGCTGGGGCGTGGGCGGCATCGAGGCCGAGGCCGCCATGCTGGGCCAGCCGGTCTACATGCTGACGCCCGACGTGGTGGGCTTCGAGCTCACGGGCAAGCTGCGCGAAGGCGTGACGGCCACCGATCTGGTGCTGTATGTCACCTCCATCCTGCGGGCCGAGAAGGTGGTGGGCAAGTTCGTCGAATTCTTCGGACCCGGCGCTGCGTCGATCGGCGTGCCCGACCGGGCGACGATCGGCAACATGGCGCCCGAGTACGGTGCCACCATGGGCTTCTTTCCGGTCGACGAGGCGACTGTCGCTTACTTCGAAGGCACCGGCCGCACCAAGGAAGAGGTCGAGCGCTTCGAGGCCTACTACAGGGCGCAGGGCCTCTTCGGCATGCCGGCGCCTGGCGACATCGATTACACCAAGATCGTCAAGCTCGACCTGGGCACCGTGTCGCCGAGCCTCGCAGGTCCGAAGCGGCCGCAAGACCGCATCGACCTGGGCCACCTGTCGACCAAGTTCTCTGAACTCTTCAGCAAGCCCAACGACGCCAACGGCTTCAACCAGCCGGCCGAGCGGCTCAAGCTGCGTTATCCGCTGACCACGAGCGGCCAGGGCGACGACAACGAAGCCGCGCCGCCGCCGCCCGGCGCACCGCGCGAACTGGTCGAAATGGTGGCCAACCGGTCGACCAAGGCCGCTGCCCATGTGAACGCCACGGCACCGGCGGCGCCCAAGGGCGGCGTGACCATCGGCAACGGCGACGTGCTGATCGCGGCCATTACCTCGTGCACCAACACCTCCAACCCGAGCGTGATGCTCGCGGCCGGCCTGCTGGCCAAAAAGGCGGTGGAGGCGGGCCTCACGGTCAAGCCGCACGTCAAGACCTCGCTGGCGCCCGGTTCCCGCATCGTCACCGAATACCTCGAAAAAGCGGGGCTGCTGCCGTATCTAGAAAAGCTCGGCTTCTACCTGGCCGGCTACGGTTGCACGACCTGCATCGGCAACGCGGGCGACCTCACGCCGGAGATCAACGACGCGATCATCAAGAACGACCTGGTCGGCGCCGCAGTGCTTTCGGGCAACCGCAACTTCGAGGCGCGCATCCATCCGAACCTGAAGGCCAACTTCCTTGCCTCGCCGCCGCTGGTGGTGGCTTTTGCAATTGCCGGCAACGTGATGGTCGACCTGATGACCGAGCCGGTGGGCAAGGGCAAGAACGGCAAGGACGTGTACCTGGGCGACATCTGGCCCACGCCGAAGGAAATCGACGAGAACCTGCGCTACGCGATGAATGCCAAGTCGTTTCGCGCCAACTACGACAAGGTCAAGACCGACCCCGGCAAGTTCTGGAGCAGCATCCAGGGCACCACGGGGCAGGTCTACGACTGGCCCACCTCGACCTACATTGCCGAGCCGCCGTTCTTCGCCGACTTCAAGATGCAGCCGCATGCATCGGACGCGGGCTTCAAGGGCGCGCGCATCATGGCGCTTTTCGGCGACTCGATCACCACCGACCACATCTCGCCAGCCGGCTCCATCAAGGAAAGCTCGCCCGCTGGCATCTGGCTCAAGGCGAACGGCGTGGCCAAGGCCGACTTCAACAGCTACGGCTCGCGCCGCGGCAACCACGACGTGATGATGCGCGGCACGTTTGCCAACGTGCGCATCAAAAACCTGATGATTCCGCCGGACATCAATGGCACGCAGGAAGAGGGCGGCGTCACGCTGTTCCAGCCTGGCAACCAGAAGATGTTCATCTACGACGCCGCCATGAAGTACATGGAGCAGGGCATCCCCACAGTGGTCTTCGGCGGCGAGGAATACGGCACCGGCTCATCGCGCGACTGGGCCGCCAAGGGCACGCAGCTCCTGGGCATCAAGGCCGTGGTGGCGCGCAGCTTCGAGCGCATTCACCGCGCCAACCTGGTCGGCATGGGCGTGCTGCCGCTGCAGTTCCGCGGCGCCGATTCATGGCAGACGCTGGGCCTGACGGGCGACGAGAAAATCGACGTGGTAATTGGCGGCGAACTCAAGCCGCAGATGGACGTGAAGCTGGTCGTGCATCGTGCCGACGGCTCCCACCAGGAAGTGACAGTGCGCCTTCGCATCGACACGCCGATCGAGGTGGACTACTACAAGCACGGCGGTATCCTGCCCTTTGTGCTGCGGCAGTTGCTCAACGACTGATGGCGCAGGGCGTCGGCTTCAGATCGACAAGGCAGGAATCGGCACCTTTTCTTTCAGCCGCTGCGTGAAGTAGCGGTCCTGGTAGTAGCGGATCTTGTCGCACTTGACCGGATGCGGAATGCCCTCGTAGAGGAAGACCTCCGTATCCGGCCCCATGGCCTTGAGCTCCTGCGGCAGCATCAAGGCGCGGCGCTCTTCCGATTCGCTGCGGCTGGTTTCTCTTCCCCGGCTGACGTTTTCTTTCTTGACCGTGGTGTAGCCCAGCATGTCGGAGTAGTCGTTGGCGTCCTGCTGCTCGCGCGGCGCATAGATGATCTGCAAGGCATGGTTCGTGATCAGGGTGCGCGCCACCTCCTTGCCATAGGTGGCGTCCAGCTGAGCCATGCTCTGGATGATGGGCAATAGCCGCATGTTGTAGCCCGCCATGTAGCTCACCGCATTGGCGATGATGTTCACCTTGCCGATGCTGGTGAACTCGTCCATCAGCAGCAGGCACTGGTGCTTGAAGTACATGGCGAGCAACATGCATCCGCCCGCACCCAGAAAGAAGGGCACGTAGGGCACGCCCATGAACATGGGCGGACGGGTGCAGCCGCGGAACATTGCGTTCTTATGCATAGTGGGCCAGCGACTGCACGATGCCGGCGAGTTGGGTCAGCGGGTCGGTCGCGATGCTTGCCGAGCAGCCGCTGCCGCCGCCGACCTTGGAGCTGTCGCCAAGGAAGAGTTTGGCAATCTGGGTGGCCGCGCCGATCAGCAGGGCGCCGATGAAGACTGGAGCAACGTCGCTGATGCGCTTGTGGGCGAATGCAATCTGGTAGCCCGAGAAAATGATGGCGATGGTGACCACCACGATGGATACGGCGTTAAGCACGCCGACGATGGTTTTGACCATCTTGCAGGCGGTGTCCCCGAGTCCGCCGTCTGCCGACCCTGACGTCTGAGCTATGGCCAGGCAAGGCAGGACGACCAGCGCGGCAATGGCGAGATCGCGCAGCGTGCGCGCGTGCGCGCTGCGGGCGGTGGTGTTCACTACGGAGTCCTCGTCGCGCTCCTTCTGGCGCATGTAGACCGTCGGAAAGTTGCCCGTCGGGAACTGCTTGAGGTCGCTCAGCTTGATATAGGTGAAACGGCTGTCGTCGTAGACGTTGACCGGAACCAGCCAGGCAGCGCCGGCGCTGCTGGTGGAAAAGTCATACTCGAAGTTGTAGCTCCGGTCCTTGAGCAGCGCCGTATTGAGCGCGGGGGCCTCGGCGACGCTCTTGGCTTCCTTGCCGAAGGTCATGTCGGCGGGATAGGTGAACTTGATCCGGTACTGGACGCCCGCATTGCGCGCCTGCTCCAGGGTGCGCCAGTCGGTGGCCACGACCTTGAGTTCGAAGATGTACGAATTGGTCGCGGTGCGGATCATCATGTTGGTGTCCACGTCGACGTTCTTCGGCTTCAGGTAGAAGACGTTGTCGCGGCGGCTGAGATCCCATCCGCTGCTGAAGCCCGTGCTGTAGTCGAGGATTTTTTCTTCGGGGCTCAATTCGATCTGGGTGCTGATGCCCAGGCCGGCACGCACGGGGTAGATGCGGTCGGGCTGGTACTCGTACATCTGTACGGTTTGCGCAAAGGCGCACGGCATGGCGCTGGCGACTACCGCGCACGCCGCGGCCATCAGCGCCCGTCGGCGGCGGTTGGACTGTTGTGATTTCATCGGCGACGCGTTCCCTGATTGGCACCTGTCGGCGCGATGGCTGGAGCGGTGGGCGCGGGAGCGCCTGGTACCCCGAAGCCGGGTGGAGGAGGAGTGGTCGGCATAGCGGTTTGCGCAGGCGGAGCCACTGCTTGCGCACTGCCTGCCGCGCCGGCAAGGGCATCGGTGCCCGGCGGGAGCGCCGCGCCGGGCATGGCGGGCATGCTTTCGGCGGGCTTGGGATTGCTCAGGACTTCTTCGGGCGGTGACGACGCGTAATCGGTATCGACGCGATAGTCGGTAACCTGGAAGCCGAGCGGGTTTTCGATTCGCTGCTGCTCGTCCATCGTGAGGTTCGACTTGTAGGTGAACGCCATCGTCACGATCTTGCTGTCCAGAGGCGCCGAGGAGCCGTTCTGCTTGTTGTAGACGTTGCGCTGGAAGCGCACCGTGGCGCCCTTGGGAACTTCACCGCCTCCGCCGCCGATCAGGGTGATGCTCAGGATGCGGACCCGAATGGCTTTGTCCTTGCCGTAGAGCGTGTACGGATTGGCGGGATTTCCCGACGAATACAGGTTGGTGTAGCCGCCGGAGACGTTGCCGGACGACATGGTCAGCACCGTGGTCCAGTCGCGCAAATTCGTGATCGCCAGGTCGTAGGATTCGCGGGCCAGTACGAAGTGGGCAACGTTGCTGCGATTGATCGCTTCGCTCGTGGTGATGCGTTGCAATGCGACGTCGTCCGTCAGGCGCGCGGCGGTGCTGGTGCCCGTGTACGCATCGGCGATGACCAAGTACGGCACTTTCTCTTTCAGTGGCAGCACGTAGAAGTAGCCGCCCAGCAGCACGAGCGACATGACCACCGCAGAGCCCGCAACCCACCAGGCGCGCCGCTCGCTGCGTCGCGCGATGTCCGCAACAGTGAGTTCGAAGTCGACCGATTGACCGATGGCTTCGTCGACGTTCGAAGCCGACGCTTTGTTCTTGAACATCAGCGCGGCTCGGGTGCAGCCGGCGCAGCAGCGCCTGTGGCCTGAACCAGGATTTGCTTGCCGTCCGCCGAAACGGATACGCCCTGCTGAGCGTAGATGGCGCTCAGCTCACCCATGGCAGATTGAAGGTCGTTGGTGCGAACCTTCGCTACGGGTTGGTGAAGGGTGAAGTCGGAACCTATCTGATAGGACAACTGCAGGCCGTTGTCCGACGCCCAGCGCTTCAGCATGGTCCTGAGCGTCGCGTCCATGGGCGAGGCGTAGAACGTATAGGCGGGCGAGAGCGGGATTTCGGTAGCCGCACTCTGGAACCGGTTGACCGGTGTCCAGGAGCCACCATATTCCTTGGGTGCGGGCGCACCGCACCCGACGAGCGTGGCGGCCAGAATGAACAAGGCCGTAGCCGCCGATAGGCGGTTTGTAGCGCGCACACGGGCGCCCCACGCAATAGCTTGCGTTTGGTTAAACACTGCGACTCCCTGAAGTCTTTTTTATGTCCGCCGATCTTAGGTAGATCAGGCGGTCGTGCCGTGCTGCGCTGTGCAGGAGTGCACGAATTGAACGCAATCAGACCGCATATCGTTAACACTTCGGAGCGCTGGCTTCTTCGCCGACAGCACGGGGTTCCTCGTTCTCGCGGATTCGGCGGAGCAGAGGCTTCAGGGGCGCAATTCGTCGACCTCGGGCGGGCAGGGATGGCCCACCGGGACCAGGGATGAGTCCGTTTCAATGATAATTGTTCTCATTGCTGATGATGAACGAGCTCCAACCCGCATGACCATCCCTCTTTCCGTGGCCGCCGCCCCTGCCCATGCTTCTATCCGTCTGGACGAATTACCCAGCCATCAGTGGGCAACGGTATTGGACGTCGCGCGGTCGGCCGACGCCGAAGGGCAAGAATTGGCACTGCGCCTGACCGAAATCGGCTTCGTGCCGGGCGAAGCGGTGCGCATCGTCGCTATCGGCCGTCCGGGTCGCGAGCCGCTCGCCGTCCGGCTGGGCCACACCACCTTCGCGTTGCGCCGCCACGAGGCCGCGCTGATCCATGTGGCACCGGGCCTGCCGGAGGGCGCAAACCATGGTTGAGGCGGTCATCCAGGGGCCGGGGCGCCTTGCCGCCACGGCCCAGCCCTCCCGCGTCGCGCTGCTCGGCAATCCCAACTGCGGCAAGACCGCGCTTTTCAACCTGCTTACCGGCAGCCGTCAAAAGGTTGCCAACTACGCCGGCGTTACCGTCGAGCGCAAGGAAGGCACGCTTCGCACCGCATCGGGCCGGCGCGTGTTCGTGCTCGACCTGCCGGGCGCCTACAGCCTGAACGCGCTCAGCGCCGACGAGGCCGTGACGCGCGACGTGGTCACCGGCAAGAGCAGCGAGCCCTTGCCCGACCTGCTGGTGTGCGTGACCGACGCCACCAACCTGCGGCTCAACCTGCGGCTGGTGCTCGAGGCCAAGCGCCTCGGCTTGCCGATGGTGGTGGCGCTCAACATGACGGACATGGCGAAGAAGCAGGGCATTGCCATCGACACGGCCGTGCTCTCGCGCGAACTGGGCGTGCCGGTCATCGAGACCGTAGGCGTGCACTCCGGCGGCGCGCAAGGCCTGCTCGAAGCCCTGGATTCGCCGGTGGCCGCCGCCGCGCCGCAGCCCTGGCAGGCGCCGGGGCTGGACGACGTGCTTGCCACGCAGCGCGAAGTGCGCCGCATCCTCGGCCTTGCCGTGCGCGAGCCGATGGGAAGCTTGGCCACCAGCGACCGCATCGACCGGGTGGTGATGCATCCCGTGTGGGGCATGCTGGTGCTCGCGGTCACCATGTTCCTGATGTTCCAGGCCGTGTTCAGCTGGGCCAATGTGCCAATGGACGCGATCAAGGCCGCGACCGAAGGACTTGGCGAGCTGTTGAAGACCCGCATGCCCGAAGGCATGCTGCAAAGCCTGCTGGTCGACGGCGTCATTGCCGGCGTGGGCGGCGTGGTCGTCTTCCTGCCGCAGATCCTGATCCTGTTCTTGTTCATCCTGGCGCTGGAAGATTCAGGCTACCTGCCGCGTGCCGCGTTCCTGCTCGACCGGGTGATGGGCACCGTGGGGCTCTCGGGCCGCTCGTTCATCCCGCTGCTTTCGAGCTTTGCCTGCGCCATTCCGGGCGTGATGGCGACGCGCACCATCAGCAACTGGCGCGACCGCATCACCACCATCATGATTGCGCCGCTCATGACCTGTTCGGCGCGCCTGCCGGTCTATGCGCTGCTGATTGCGGCCTTCATTCCGGCGCGCACCGTGGGCGGCGTGTTCAACCTGCAGGGCGTGGTGCTGTTCGCGCTGTATGTCTTCGGCATCGTCTCGGCAATGGCAGTGGCCTGGGTGATGAAGCGCTTCCGCGACAACAAGCAGCATTCGCCGCTCCTGATGGAACTGCCGGCCTATCGCTGGCCCAACCTGCGCAACCTGGCGCTGGGCCTCTACGAGCGGGCATGGATCTTCATCCAGCGCGTGGGCACGATCATCCTCACGCTCACCATCCTCCTGTGGTTCCTGTCGACCTTTCCTTCGCCGCCCGAAGGCGCCACGGGGCCGGCCATTCAGTACAGCCTGGCCGGCATGATCGGGCGCGGCCTGGAGCACATCTTCGCGCCCATCGGCTTCAACTGGCAGATCTCCATTGCCCTGGTGCCGGGCATGGCGGCGCGCGAAGTGGCGGTGGGCGCACTCGGCACGGTGTATGCACTCTCGGCCAGCGGCGACGACGTGGCAGGCCAGCTCGAGCCGCTGATCGCGGGCAGCTGGTCGCTCGCGACGGCGCTGTCGTTGCTGGTCTGGTACGTGTTTGCACCGCAGTGCATCTCGACCCTGGCGGCCGTGAAGCGCGAAACCGGTTCTTGGCGTTATGTGTGGATCATGGCGGGCTATCTCTTCGCGCTCGCCTACGCGGCCTGCTTCATTACCTACCGCGTTGCAGTGGCGCTCGGGGCAGGTTAAAACCTGCAGTGAAAGGTCTGGAAAAGATATGGCACAGCAACTGATCGTCGGTTTGATCGTCGCCGCTGCCGCGTTCTACGCGGTGTGGCGCTGGATGCCCGCGGGCTGGAGGCGCAGCGCCGCCCGCAAGCTCGCGGCCGGGACGCACCGCGCAGGCCTTGTCGATCAGGAACGCGCCGACCAGTTGGCGGCTTCGCTCGCCAAGACCTCGGGCTGCGGCTCTTGCGACAGCTGTGGCAGTTGCGGCCCAAAGGTCACCGACAGGAAAAACGCCGAAGAAGCCGGCCGCGGCCCGCTGTCCACGCACAGCCGCTGAAGGCCGATGCCCGCTCACATCCTCGTCGCCGGGGGCGGCATCGGGGGGCTCGCTACTGCGCTGGCGCTGTCCCGCGGTGGCCATCGCGTCGATATCTTCGAACAGGCGGCCGTGTTCGCCGAAGTCGGCGCCGGCATCCAGATCGGTCCCAATGTCACGCGGCGCCTCCGGCAGCTGGGCTTGGACAAGAGCCTCGATGCCATCGCTGCGCGTCCGGACGCGCTGGTGGTGCAGAGCGCCGGCAGCGGTGCCGAACTGGCCTGTCTGCCGTTGGGCGATGCCATGCACCAGCGCTATGGCGCTCCCTACCTCTGCGTACATCGCGCCGACCTGCATTCGATGCTGCTCGATGCCGTGCGATCGCAAGGCACGGGCACCCTGGTAACCGATGCCCGCATTGCGCAGGTCGAGATGAGCGACGACCTCGTCTGCGTATCGAGCAGTGGCGCGCGCGCCTGGGAGGGCGAGGCGCTGGTTGGCGCCGACGGCCTCTGGAGCGTGGTGCGGCAGCGGCTCGAATCTCCCTCGGCCGCCGAGCCGGCCCGCATCACGGGCCACACGGCCTGGCGCGGGATGGTCGCCCAGGCTGAACTGCCGCAGGCGCTGCGCCGTCGCCGCATCGATGTATGGCTCGGGCCGCGCCTGCATGTGGTGGCCTACCCTGTGCGCGGCGGCGACTGGCTCAATGTGGTGGTGATTGCCGAATCCGCCCCGGCAGGCGATGCGCGCGACTGGGACCAAGCCAGCAGCCTTGTGGCGCTGCAGCAGGCCACCGGCCGCAGCGGCCGCGCCCTGCAAGCCTTGCTCGAAGCAATGCCCAACTGGCGCGCTTGGACCCTCTGCGACCGTGCGCCGCTGACCTCTGCGGCGGACATGGCACACGAGCGCATCGCGCTGGTCGGCGATGCCGCGCATCCGATGGTGCCTTACCTCGCGCAGGGCGCGGGCATGGCCATCGAAGACGCCGTATCGATGGCCGAGGCGCTCGGCGACGGCGGGGCGGCCGACGTGCCGGCCGCCTTTGCCCGCTATGCCGAGGCTCGCTGGCAGCGCAATGCCATGGTGCAGGCAAGGGCGCGGCGCAACGGGCAAGTCTTTCATGCCACCGGACCCATGCGCCTGGGCCGCGACCTTGCCTTGCGCACGCTGGGTGCGCGGCTGCTGGACCAGCCCTGGCTGTACGGAGGCTGAAAGGCCGCTGCGCCCCGGGGCTCTCAGAGCCTGAATGTCTGCAGGTGTTCGATCCGTTCGGCCAACCCCTCGGGGCCGAGATAGTGACCCTGAGAACCGTCGCGCACCTCGAGCAGCGTGGCCTCTAGTTCCGCCAGCATCGCATCGCGCTCGGCGGCGAAGGCGGGCGCCACGTCGATACCGGCCTGCGTGCACGCATCTGCGATCAGGTGTGCGCTTGCGGGCGCGCCGCAGGCCGCGCACTTGACGATGGCGGCCACGTTCGGTTCTGCCCCGTTCGCGAGCAGCGCATGCGTGAGCTCGGGTGAAATCTGGCCGTCGATGTTGCGCAAGGCGTCGCGTGCCACGGGAGCCCCCGCGCGGACCAGCGCCATTGCCGCGGCAAAGGCGCCGTTGCCTATTGCAACGTCCGTGGCCAACGCGCTTCCCTGCTGCGGCCCGTCGAAGCTCAAGCCCGCGGCGGCGAGCTCGGCCACCAGGTCCGCGTCGTCGCTGGCAATGGCATGGTGCAGCGCCGCGCGCGCAGTGGCCGGCAGCCGGCGCAGCGTTCCGTTGGCCAGCGGTGTGCGCCAGTCGATCACCGCGCGGCAATAAAAGCTCACCAGCTTGTCCATCAGGTCGAGGTCCAGGCCGTGGTCCTGGTGCCGATCGTCGAGGTACTGGAGCAGTGCCTGGCCGGAAAAATAATCGCCAGTGGGTGCCAGCGGGTCTTCGTCGAGATGCAGTGCCCCAAAGGCGCTGTACAGGTCGGGCGCGATGGTGCTCACGCCGTCTTCATGCAGGGCATGCGTCCAGGCCGGCGGCAGCCCGTGCTTCCACGCGGTGATGTGGCCGTGCTCGGGTCCGGGCTCGACCACCGCATAAACCCGGTCCAGGTACTCGAAGCCGCCGAAGGGCAGGTGCGTGAGCTTGCCGCTCCAGTCGCGGCCATCTTCTTCGGCTGCCTCTTCGGCCAGCTCCTGCTCATGCTCGATCCAGCCCTGCAGATCGCGATAGCCGTCGCTGCCGTTCCAGAACAGCTCCGACCAGCTGACGGATTCGATGTTGCCGTTCATTGGCAGCGACAGGTCGTAGTCGAGGCGGCCGCCCGCCGTTTGTCGCCACAGTTCGAGCAACGGCTCGGGAACCGGGCCCGCGCACAGCGCCTGGACGGCGGCTATCTGCTGCTCAGGCATCGGTGGCTGCGCGTCGAAGATCACGCGGTCCGCGAACAGGACCACGCCATGTTCGCGCAGGGTAGCAAGCTCTTCGACCGAGAACTGGACATCTTTCATTGGCAGTGCCTCCGTTGATGCCAATGTAGCGCTTTGTGCAAATGGAGCAAGCACTTGCAAGCACTTGCATGGTGGCCCGCGCATGCGGCCCCGCATCAAAGGTCTGTACGCAGCTTCCAGATCTCGGGAAACAGCACCACGTCGAGCATCTTGCGCAGGTAGCTCACGCCGCCCGTGCCGCCCGTGCCGCGCTTGAAGCCGATCACACGCTCGACCGTGGTCACGTGGCGAAAGCGCCAGAGCCGGAAAGCGTCTTCGAGGTCGGTGAGCTTTTCGCCGAGCTGGTACAGGTCCCAGTGGTCGTGCGGATTTCTGTACACCGTGAGCCACGCGGCCTCGACGCCATCGCTCACTTCATAAGGCTGCGTCCAATCGCGCTCCAGATGATCGGCGGGCACCGCAAGGCCGCGGCGCGCCAGCAGCTTCAGCGACTCGTCGTAGAGCGAAGGCGAGCGGTAGGCTTCTTCGACCTGCGCCAGCAGATCGGCCCGGTGCGCATGCGGCTTGAGCATGGCGGCGTTCTTGTTGCCGAGCGCAAACTCGATGCAGCGGTACTGCGCGCTTTGAAAGCCGCTCGAGTTGGCCAGGTAGGGCCGCATGGCGGTGTACTCGGGCGGCGTCATGGTCGAGAGCACGGTCCATGCGCTCACCAGCTGTTCCATGATGCGGCTCACGCGGGCCAGCATCTTGAAAGCGTCGGCCAGTTTTTCTTGCGCGATGCAGGAGGTGGCGGCGCGCAGCTCATGCAGCATGAGCTTCATCCAGAGCTCGCTGGTCTGGTGCTGCACGATGAAGAGCATTTCGTCGTGCGCGGGCGAGAGCGGGTGCTGCGCGTTGAGGATCTGGTCGAGATGCAGGTAGTCGCCGTAGCTCATCGACGCGCTGAAATCCAGCTGCGCTTTTTCTTCGTGAACGATTTTTTCGGTGCTCATGATGCTTGCTGCCGGGTCATCGCCAGACCACTGCGGTGTAGGAAGGGCGGCCCGGTACCGAATCTTTTGCGGGATAGACGAAACGCACGACGTCGTTCTTGCGCTTGAACTCCTGGTAAGTCTCGCCGCCCGGAATGCGGCCCTTTTCGGCTGGCGCGTAGCCCGCGGCGCGCACCTCCTTCACCAGCCGCTCGAAGGCGGCCTTATCGGTCAGCGAGAGCTGGATGTTGTTTTCGCCGGCTCGGCTTTCCGCGTAGGTGGACTTCATGAAGCGGATCGTGTGGTCGTCGACCACCTTGTCGTATTCGATCATGCTGACCTCGGGGGTCACCGTCTTGTCGGCGTAGGAAAAACCTTGGCCCTTGACCTGTTGGCGGAACGCATCGGGCGTGAGGGCCACGAAAGCCTTGAGTTGGTCAAGCGTGTAGCTCGCCTGCTGTGCGAAGGCCGGTGCGGCCAGCATCAGGAGCGAGGCGAAGAGGGTGATCAATTTGTGTTTCATGGGTACGTGCTGCTCAGGTCACTGCATTCTTGCGATTGAATTCTTCGCGCTTCCACTCGCCTGCCTCCAGCACCTGCACCAGGTGCTCGACGGAGTTCCACACATCCTCGAAGCCCAGGTACAGCGGCGTGAAACCGAAGCGCAGGATGTCGGGCATCTGCGAATCGCCTGCGCGGTAGTCACCGATCACGCCGCGCGCAATCAGCGCCTGCACGATGGCGTAGGCGCCTTCATCGCGGCTCAGGCACACCTGCGAGCCGCGGCGCGCATGGTCGCGCGGCGTGACTAGCGAAAGGCCTTGCCCTGCACAGCGCTCTTCGACCAGCGCGATGAAAAGATCGGTGAGCGCAAGCGATTTGGCGCGCAGGGCCGCCATACCGCCCTTGCCGCCATCGAACGCCTCGGCCGCCAGCACCGTATCGAGCCCGCATTCGAGCCCCGCCAGCGCGATGATCGGTTGCGTGCCGCAGAGGTAGCGGCCCACGCCCGGCGCAGGCCGGTAGTGCGGCGTGAATTCGAAAGGCGCCGCATGGCCCCACCAGCCAGACAGCGGCTGCTCGAACTTGCCCGCATGCCGCGTGTGAACCCACACGAATGCCGGTGCACCGGGGCCGCCGTTCAGGTACTTGTAGCCGCAGCCAATGGCGTAGTCGGCATTGCTTTCGTTCAGCGCAACCGGCACCGCGCCTGCGCTGTGCGCGAGGTCCCACACCGTGAGCGCGCCGGCGGCGTGCGCGGCGGCAGTGATGGCCTTCATGTCGTGCATGGCGCCGGTGCGGTAGTTCACGTGCGTGAGCATCAGCACGGCCACGTCATCGGTCAGCACCGCGGGCAACTCGTCCGCGTCGATCAGCTTGAGCGTGAAGCCGCGCTCGCGGCACAGGGATTCGGCGATGTAGAGGTCGGTCGGAAAGTTGCTGCGTTCGCTGACCACCAGTTTGCGGCCGCTGTTCTTTTGCTGCGAGAGTGCCGCGAAGAGCACCTTGTAGAGATTGACCGAGGTGCTGTCGGTGCACACCACTTCGCCCGGTGCGGCGCCGATCAGCCGGGCCACCTTGTCGCCGAGGCGCTGAGGCAGGTCGAACCAGCTGGCCGTGTTCCACGAGCGGATCAGGCCCTGGCCCCATTCCTCGGCGACCACTTCGGCAATGCGTGCCGGCGCGGCCTTGGGCAGTACGCCGAGCGAGTTGCCATCGAGGTAGATCACGCCCGGCGGCAGGGTGAATTGGTCGCGCAGCGAGCGCAGCGGGTCTTGCGCGTCGAGCGCGCGGCAGTCTTCAAGGGTCGTCATTGGGCGGGGGTTCAGCGTGGAAGGTCGCGCAGCACGGCGCGAACGGGAGATGCGTCGGCGCTGACCAGCTTGAGCGGCAGCGCAATGAGTTCGTAGTCGCCCTCGGGTACATCGTCGAGCACAAGGTTTTCGAGCACGCGCAGGTTGAGGCGGCGAATGCGCTGGTGGCTTTCCAACGTCTTGCTGTCGGCCGGGTCGATGCTGGCTGTGTCGATGCCGATGAGCTTGACGCCCATGGCCGCAAGGCGCTCGACCGTGGCGGGCGCATAGGCCGCGAGCTGCGGATCCCACTGGGCGACGGGCATGGCGGCATAGGTGCGCACCAGCACGCGGGGCGGCAGGTCGCTCGCGATCGCATGCGCAATGTGCTCCCACTCGATGAGTGGGCCCTTGGCAATCGCGTGGATCACGCGGCAAGGGCCGAGGAAGGGCGTGAGATCGACGTGGCCGATGGTCTGGCCTTCGGGGTCGTAATGCAGGGGCGCATCCGCATGCGCACCCACGTGCGGCGAAAGCTTGATTTCGCTGACGTTCACCGGGCACCCCGGCGAGATGGTTGCGGCCCAGCGCTGTTGGTAGGGCGTGTCGCCGGGGAACACCGGCGTGCCTTCATGCACGGGCGGCGAGATGTCCCAGATGCGGGGTTGAGGTTGCAAAGAACGCATGGCGCAAAGTTAGCGCCGGGAGCGGGGTCGTGGTGTCGGTTATTTCCAACACACAACGTGACGAGATGATCGGCTCAGGAGGGCAGGGCTGGCAGCCCGTGCCTTGCGCGTGCGCGCTCGCAGGCGTCGCTACCGGCCTGCAGTTCATGGCACGGATTGGGCCGCCATTCGTAGATGCCGCAGGCCACCGAGTGGCCGATCTTGCCGGTCAGCGCGGCGCAGCGCATGGGCGTGTGGTCGGTGCCGCGCATGCGGCAGAGGGCGTCGTTCACTTCGACGGCAAGGCCCGAGGGCACCTTGCCACCGTTGTCGTCGAGTTCGTGGACGCTGAAGTCGACGCGGTAGCTGGCGCAGCAGGCGCCGCATTGCTGGCAATGAGACACGCGGCCGCGCCTTCAGCTTTTTTTCAGAGCCTGCCGAGCAGCAAGAACTCCATCAACGCCTTCTGCGCGTGGAGCCGGTTCTCGGCCTCGTCCCACACCACCGACTGCGGGCCGTCGATGACTTCGGCCTGCACTTCTTCGCCGCGGTGGGCGGGCAGGCAGTGCATGAAGAGGGCGTCCGGCTGGGCGACGCGCATCATGTCTTCGTCGACGCACCAGTCGGCAAAGGCCTTGCGGCGCGCTTCGTTCTCGGACTCGTAGCCCATGCTGGTCCAGACGTCGGTGGTGACGAGGTCGGCGCCGCGGCAGGCTTCCATCGGGTCCTTGAAGACCTCGTAGCTGTCGGCCGACCGCAAGCCAGCTACGGATTGATCAACCTCGTAGCCGCTGGGCGTGCTCACATGCACCTTGAAGCCGAGAATCTCGCTCGCCTGCAGCCAGGTGTTGGCCATGTTGTTGCCGTCGCCCACCCAGGCCACCGTTTTCCCTTGGATCGAGCCGCGGTGCTCGATGTAGGTGAAGATGTCCGCAAGGATCTGGCAGGGATGGAACTCGTTGGTCAGGCCGTTGATCACCGGCACGCGCGAGTGCGCCGCAAAGGTGTCGATCTTGGTCTGCTCGTAGGTGCGGATCATCACCAGGTCGACCATGCGGCTGATCACCTTGGCGCTGTCCTCGATGGGTTCGGCGCGGCCGAGCTGGCTGTCGCCGGTGGTCAGGTGCACCACGCTGCCGCCAAGCTGGTACATGCCCGCCTCGAAGCTCACGCGGGTGCGCGTGCTGGCCTTCTCGAAAATCATTGCCAGCGTGCGGTCGGTCAGCGGCTGGTGCTTTTCGTAGGTCTTGAACTTCTTCTTGATGATCGCCATGCGATCGAAAAGATAGGCGTACTCGTCGGCCGTGAAGTCCGAGAACTGCAGGTAGTGGCGGATGGCGTTCGGCGTGGTGGCGGTCGTCATTGCGCTGCTGGCTCCGACAGGAATGTTTTGACGATGGGCGCGAGGATGGCGACGATTTCGTCGGCTTCGGCAATGCTCAGGATGAGCGGCGGAACGAGGCGGATCACCTTGTCGGCCGTCACGCTCAGCAGCAGGCCGGCATCGCAGGCGCGGTTCAGGATGACGCCGCAGGGCCGGTCGAGCTCGATGCCCAGCATCAGGCCCTGGCCGCGGATTTCCTTCACGCCCGGCAGGCCGCCGATTTCGCGTTGGAGCGCGCTCTTCAGGTGCTCGCCGACCGTGGCAGCGTTTTCGAGCAGCTTGTGCTCTTCCATGATGCGGATGGTTTCCACACCCGCACGCATGGCAAGCGGGTTGCCGCCGAAGGTGGTGCCGTGGTTGCCCGGGCCGAAGATGTTGGCGGCCTTGGGGCCGGCCACCACCGCGCCGATAGGCACGCCCGAGCCCAGGCCCTTGGCCAGCGGCATCACGTCAGGCTTGATGCCGGCCCACTGGTGCGCAAACCACTTGCCGGTGCGGCCCATGCCGCATTGCACTTCGTCGATCATCATGAGCCAGTCGCGCTCGTCGCACAGGGCGCGAACCTGCTTCAGGTAGTCCACCCGCATCGGGTTGATGCCGCCTTCGCCCTGAATGGTTTCGAAGAACACGGCCACCACGTTGGGGTTGCCTTCGGTGGCTTTCTTGAGCGCCTCGATGTCGTTCAGCGGCACGCGGATGAAGCCCTCGACCAGCGGGCCGAAGCCGGCCTGCACCTTCGGATTGCCCGTAGCGGACAGCGTGGCGATGCTGCGGCCATGGAAGGCGGCCTCGTAAACCACGATTTCAGGCCGTTCGATGCCCTTGTCGTGGCCGAACTTACGCGCGAGCTTCAGCGCGGCTTCGTTGGCTTCCAGGCCCGTGCAGCAGAAAAAGGCGTTGGTCAGGCCCGAAAGCTCGGTCAGCTTGGTGGCCAGCTGCTCCTGGCCGGGCACGTGGTAGTAGTTGGAGCTGTGGATCAGCTTGCTGATCTGGTCCTGCAGCGCGGGCACCAGCTCGGGGTGATTGTGGCCCAGCGTATTCACGGCAATGCCGCCAAGGCCGTCGAGATACGCCTTGCCCGAGGTGTCCCAGACTCGGCAGCCCTGGCCGTGCGACAGCGCGATCGGCAGGCGACCGTAGGTGTTCATGACGTGGGGCGAGGTGGGCTGGGCGGTAGCGCTCATTCGGGTTCTCCAGATAGGGAACCGCGGATTCTAGGCGTCCGGTCGGGCAGCTTCATTGAGGATTCCGCATTACAGCAATGCCCTTGGGCCGAGCGGCAAAGTGGCGCGGATAGAATCCCTTGTTGCACTGCAGCACCTGCTTGCGGGCGCCTCATTCAACGATGATTTCCCCCACTGCCAAAGAAATCTTCATCCAGGGCATCACCCATGATGGCCGGACTTTTCGCCCGAGCGACTGGGCCGAGCGGCTGGCCGGCGTCATGTGCTCTTTTCGCCCCGGGGGCGCCTATCCCGGAAGCCACCTGAGCTATTCGCCGTGGTGCGTTCCCACCACCATCAACGGTGTGAAATGCGTGGTTGTGAACCGCGCCCTGCGCGATGCCGAGCCCATGGCCTGGGACTTCTGCGTCAATTTTGCGCGCGACAACGACCTGCAGGTGGCCGAGGCTTGCCTGGTTCCCGACGCGCCCGGCGCACCGCCCAAGACCTGAGCCGGCCCGCCCCGCTTCTTCCACAAAGCGAACGCCCATGAAAAAACCGCCCGAAGGCGGTTTTTTACACTTTGCTGCAGCGCACCCCGATCAAACGGCGGACCGGAGAATTCCGATCCGGGCTTGCCTGACAGGTGTCAGGCGGCTGCCTTTTCAGGCGCGAGGGCGAGGGCCTTGACCTTCGCCGACAGGCGGCTCTTGTCGCGAGCTGCCTTGTTCTTGTGGAAGATGCCCTTGTCGGCGACGGTGTCGACGATGCTCTGGGCCTTCGCGAAGAGTTCGCTTGCCTTGGTCTTGTCGCCGGCCAGAACGGCCTTCTCGACATTCTTCACGGCGGTGCGGTACTTGGAGCGCAGCGAGGTGTTCGCAGCGTTGAGTTTGGTGTCCTGGCGGACGCGCTTACGGCCGGAGGCGAGGCGCGGGTTCTTTTTCTTGGGCTTGGCGGATGCCATGATTTAGTTCCTTAGGTGTCTGAGGATGATGCAGCAAAGCCCTCCATTATAGGCCGGGTTGGGTTTTTCACCGAATCGGGGGCTTGCCGGGCCCTACACTCGCCCCGTGTCACTGCTCAAATCCGCCTCCACCGTTTCCCTTCTGACGCTCGCATCGCGGATCACGGGCCTCGTGCGCGACGTGCTTTTCGCCTCGGTGTTCGGCGTCAGCGCGCTCACCGACGCCTTCAACGTCGCTTTTCGCATTCCCAACCTGTTCCGGCGGGTTTTCGGCGAAGGCGCCTTCAGCCAGGCCTTTGTGCCGGTGCTGGCCGGGCACAAGACCGAGGCCGGGGAAGAGGGCGCCAAGGCGCTGATCGACCACGTGGCCACGCTGCTCACCTGGGCGCTGGTGGTCGTGTGCGTGGCCGGCGTGGTCGGCGCGCCGTGGCTGGTGTGGGCCATGGCCAGCGGGCTGGAGGGCTTCGACGCAGCCGTGGTCATGACGCGCTGGATGTTTCCGTACATCGGCTTCATGTCGCTCGTGGCGCTGGCGGGCGGTGTCCTGAACACCTGGCGCAAGTTCGCGGTGCCGGCCGCCTCGCCGGTGCTGCTCAACATTTCGCTGATTCTTGCCATCGTGGCCGGCGCACCGCTGTTCAGGCGCTACGGCATCGAGCCGATCTACGCGCAGTGCGCGGGCGTGCTGGTCGGCGGCGTGCTGCAACTGGCGCTGCAGGTGCCCGCGCTGCGCGCGCTGGGCCTCATGCCGCGTATCGGCGCAACCTTCGGAGCGCTCCGCGCCGCCTGGACCGACCCGACCACGCGCAAAGTGCTGAAGCTCATGCTGCCTGCCTTGCTGGGCGTGAGCGTGGCGCAGATTTCGCTGCTCATCAATACGCAGATTGCATCGCACCTTGCCACGGGCAGCGTCACCTGGGTGGTCAATGCGGACCGCCTGATGGAGTTTCCGACCGCCATGCTGGGCGTGGCGCTTGGCGTGGTGCTGCTGCCGCAGTTGGCCGGCGCGCGCGCCGCCAAGGACGACGAGCGTTATTCGGCGCTGCTCGACTGGGGCCTGCGGCTGGTGGTGCTGCTCTCGGCGCCGTGCGCCATTGCGCTACTGCTGTTCTCGCAGCCGCTGGTTGCGGTGCTTTTTCACAACGGCGCGTATGGCGCCGAAGACGTGAGGCGCACCACGCTCGCATTGATGGGCTACGGCGTCGGACTGGTCGGCATCGTCGCCATCAAGGTGCTTGCGCCGGGCTACTACGCCAAATACGACATGCGCACGCCGGTGATCATTGCGGTGTCGGTGCTGGTGCTGACCCAGTTGCTCAACGTCTTTCTGGTGCCGGTGCTGCAGCATGCCGCGCTCACGCTCACCATTGGCATCGGCGCGGTGGTCAACGCGATCTGGCTGCTGGTGGGGCTGGTTCGCCGCGGCAGCTACAAGCCCGAGCCGGGCTGGGGCAAGTTCATTCTGCAGGTGGCGGCGGGCACGCTGGTGCTGGCCGCGTTGCTGGCCTGGGGCTCGTACTACTTCGACTGGATAGGCCTTCGGGCACAGCGCTTGCACCGCATCGGGCTGCTGGCAGCGCTGATCGCGGGGGCGGGGCTGCTGTACTTTGCCGTGCTTGCCGCCGTGGGCGTGCGGTTGCGCAGTTTCATGCGCCGTTAAGCCGCAGGTACAACGGCTGACAACAAGGCCAGATCACACCGCCGCCGGCTTCTGCAGCCGCGGCGTTTTTCGTATTGCGCAAGCTGAAAACACCGCCTTGACGCTCCCCGAATGCTCCTCTACAAAGACACATGACGTTCAGCTTTCAGGTTCCCACGGCATTGGCGTATTTCGAGTCGCTGGTGCAGAGCGACGACCACTTTCCGCTGCTCGAGGCTGCCGCCAGCCTCGCGCAGGACGAATACCCCGACCTCGACGTGCAGCAGGTGCTCGGCGACGTCGACCAGTTGCTGGCTCGCCTCAAGCGCCGGCTGCCCGCCGACGCCGCGCCGCTCGCCCGGCTGCGCGCGCTCAACCAGTTCTTCTTCAACGACCTGAACTTCGGCGGCAACGTCAACGACTACTACGACCCGGACAACAGCTACCTCAACGCTGTCCTGCGCACGCGCCGCGGCATTCCCATTTCGCTGGCGGTGCTGTGGATGGAACTGGCGCAGGGCCTGGGCCTGCAGGCGCGCGGCATCGGTTTTCCGGGGCATTTCATGCTCAAGGTCACGCTGCCGAAGGGACAGGTGGTCATCGATCCCTTCACCGGCAAGTCGCTCTCGCGCGAAGAACTCGGCGAGCGGCTGGAGCCCTACAAGCGCAGCAACGGGCTGGTCGGCGATTTCGACGTGCCGCTGGGCCTTTACCTCCAGCCCGCCAGCTCGCGCGAAATCATCGGGCGCATGCTGCGCAACCTGAAGGAAGTGCACCGCGCCCAAGAAGACTGGCAGCGCGCCATCGCCGTGCAAGACCGCCTCATTGCGCTGCTGCCCACCGCCTGGGGCGAATACCGCGACCGCGGCATTGCGCATGCCGAGCAGGGCAACACCGCGGCCGCGGTGCGCGACCTGGAAACCTACCTGGAGCATGCGGAAGACGCGCTGGACGTCGACGTCATCGCGGAGCGAGTGGCTGCCTTGCGCCGAGCGGCCAACTGATGAGCGCGCGGAACGGCGTTGCCGACGCATCCGATCTCGGCACGCTTCACGAATTTCACGGCGTGCAGCCGGTGCTGCCGGTGTCCGACGTCACGCGCGCCGCGCGCTGGTTCCGGGACATCCTGGGCTTCGAGCTCGATTTCATCGCCGGCGAGCCCCCCAGCTACGCACGCGTGAAGAAGGGCGACCGCACCTATGGCGATCCGGTCTACCTGCGCCTGTGGCAATGCAACACGCGCGGCGCCGTACCCTGGCGCGGCGAAATCGTGATCCACGTGGGCAAGGACATCGACGGCCTGCACGCCGCCTATGTGAAGCGCGGCGTCACCGTGGTCGAGCCGCCCACGTCGCAGCCCTGGGGCCTGCGCGAGTTCGCGATCCGCGAACCCGATGGGCATATCCTGCGCTTCTGCGGCTATCTGTCCTGAATTTCTGAAACATAAATTCACAAACGGATCGGCGCGAACGTGTCGATCCGGCTTCCCCTCGTCCGACGTGTGAACAGGAGCGCGCAGTTTTCAACGCCTCCGGCTTCATTCATCAACCTTCAGGAGAAACGACATGCGATTCATGGTTCTGGTCAAGGCCAACAAGGATTCCGAAGCGGGCGTGATGCCCAGCACCGAAGTGCTCACGGCCATGGGCAAGTTCAACGAGGAACTGGTCAAGGCCGGCGTGCTGCTGGCGGGCGAAGGGCTGCATCCGTCTTCAAAGGGCGCGCGCGTGCGCTGCGAAGGCTCCAAGCGTACGGTGATCGATGGCCCCTTCGCCGAGACGAAGGAGCTGCTCGCGGGTTTCTGGCTGCTGCAGGTCAAGTCGAAGGAAGAAGCCATCGAATGGATCAAGCGCAGCCCGTTCCAAGAGGGCGAGATCGAGATCCGCCAGGTGTTCGAGGCCTCCGATTTCGGCGATTCCATGACGCCCGAACTGCTGGCGCAGGAAGACCGCCTGCGCGCCGAGACCGAGGCCCGCAGCAAGGCCGGCAACTGAATGAAACCGCATCAAGGAGACCTGCCATGCGATTCATGCTGCTGATGATTCCCCACGGCTACGAAACAGCCGCACCCGGCACCATTCCGGACGACGTCGAAGCGGTCGGGGCCATGATGGCCTACAACGAGTCGATGCAGAAGGCCGGCATCCTGATCAGCTGCGACGGCCTGCACCCGCCCTCGATGGGTGCGCGCGTGAGCTTTCCGGGCCGCAAGCCCAAGGTGGTCGACGGTCCTTTCGCCGAAGCCAAGGAAGTGCTCGGCGGCTACTGGATCATCGACGTGCCCTCGCGCGCCGATGCGATCGAATGGGCCACCCGCTGCCCCGGCAGCGAAAACGAAGTGATCGAGGTCCGCCAGATCCAGGAGATTGCCGATTACCCGCCAGACGTGCAGGCCCTGACGGCCGAGATGGCGTCGATGCAGGCGGTCAAGAAGGCATAGGGATGAGCGCTGCGGCCCGGGACGAGGCCGCCATTCACCGCACCATCGAGGCGGTGTGGCGCATCGAGTCCGCGAAGATCATTGCCACCGTTGCGCGCATGGTGCGCGACGTGGGCCTGGCCGAAGAGCTGGCCCAGGACGCGCTGGTCTCGGCCCTGGAGCAATGGAGCGAAACCGGCGTGCCCGACAACCCCGCCGCCTGGCTCACTGCCGTGGCCAAGCGCCGCGCACTCGACCGACTGCGCCATCGGCAAATGGCCGAGCACAAGGCCGGCGAGATCGGCCGCGAACTCGACGCACAGCACGAAATGGCGCAGGCCGATTTCGCCGAAGCGGTCGATGCCGCGCTCGACGACGATATCGGCGACGACCTGTTGCGGCTGGTGTTCACCGCCTGCCATCCGGTGCTTGCGACCGAGGCGCGCGTGGCGCTCACGCTTCGCCTGATGGGCGGCCTCACGACGGACGAAATTGCCCGGGCGTTCCTTGTGCCAGAGGCCACCGTGGCGCAGCGCATCGTGCGCGCCAAGCGCAGTCTTCTCGAAGCGCGCGTGCCCTTCGAAGTGCCGCGCCGGCACGAGCTCGAGGCGCGGCTCGCCTCGGTGCTCGAAGTGCTCTACCTGATCTTCAACGAAGGCTATTCGGCCACGGCGGGTGACGACTGGATGCGGCCCGCGCTGTGCGACGAAGCCATGCGGCTCGGCCGGATCGTGGCCGAGCTCGTGCCCGATGCGTCGGAAGTGCACGGCCTGGTGGCGTTGATGGAGATTCAGGCGTCCCGCACGGCGGCCCGTGTCGGCCCGTCGGGCGAGCCGGTGCTGCTGCTGGAGCAGAACCGCGCTCGCTGGGACCACATGCTGATTCGCCGCGGCCTGGCGGCACTTGCGCGTGCGGAGGCTCTTGGCGGAGCCTTGGGGCCCTATGCCTTGCAAGCCGCCATTGCCGCTTGCCATGGCCGCGCGCGAACGGCTGTGGAAACCGATTGGCCTCGCATTGCGGCGTTGTACGACGCGCTGGCCGAGCTTTCTCCGTCGCCTGTCGTCGAGTTGAACCGCGCGGTGGCGCTGTCCATGGCGTTCGGGCCCGCAACGGGGCTGGAGGTGGTGGATGCGCTGCTCGCCGAGCCCGCATTGCAGGGCTATCACTTGCTGCCGGCGGTGCGCGGAGACCTGCTCTTCAAGCTGGGCCGCCGCGACGAGGCGCGCAACGAATTCGATCGCGCCGCCTCGCTCACGCGCAACACGCGCGAGCGGACGCTGCTGCTTGCGCGGGCACGCGCCTGCCTTCTTCCGCCTGCCTGATTGCGCACCGAGCCGCTAGGCGGTCGGCGAAGACGCGGCAGCCGAAGGCGAGCCCGGCAATCCGAACTGATGCCACGCGCGCCGCAATTGCGTGTCCGAGCCGAAGCCCGAGATTTCCGCCGCCCGAGTCACGCTCGCGCCCGAGGCCAGCGCGAGCTGCGCCGCCGCCAGCCGCAGCCGGCGCAGATAGGCCAGGGGCGCCACGCCTGCGTGCTCCACGAACAGCCGCGTCAGGTGCCGCGCCGAGGTGTGGGCCACTTCCGCCATGCGAGGCACGTTCCAGTCGGCCTGGGGCTGCTCGCTGACGGCGTCCTGCACACGGTGCAGGGCGGCATGCAGATGGTTCCGGTAAGCCAGAAAAGGCGAAAGCTCCGGGTCGTGCGGGCCGCGCCGCTGCGCCACCACCATCGTTTGCGCCACTTGGGCCGCGAGCGCTTCGCCGCACACGTCCGCGATGCGGTGCAGCACCAGGTCGATGCCGGTCGTGACTCCCGCGCTGCTGTAGACGGGCGGGTCGATCACGAACACGCGGTTGGCGACCACGTCGCAGCGCGGCTCCACCGAGCGCAACTCGTCCAGGTGATGGTGGTGCGTGGTGGCGCGCCGGCCGGAGAGCGCGCCCGCATGCGCCGCCAGCAGGGCGCCCGCGCACACGGTGACCAGCTCGAGCCGGCCGCGTTCGAAGCGCTGGCCGCGCAGCCAGTGCAGCAGGTCCTGCGTCTCGGCGTTGTCGATCGCGATGAAGTCGCCGGGCAGCCCGACCAGCACCACCCACGCCGGCCCATGCCATTGCGCCGGCAATGGCGCAAGGTTGGCAAGCGCCACGCCCACCGAGCCGACGGAGGTAGGCCGCGGGCTGGCGAATTCGATCTCGAAGCGCTCCGGCTGGCCGGCGGCGCGCAGCCGCTGGTTGGCGATGCGCAACGCCTCGGCAGGCCCAGCCCAATCGAGCACCAGGCTGCCCGGCAGCAGCACGAACACTACGCGGATGGGTGGTTGCCGGAGTTCCATGCGTAGTCCATCTGGCGCGCCGTGCGTTCGGCCAGCGCGCGGCCGGCCAGCCGCTCGACCAGGTACAGGCTCATGTCGATGCCTGCGCTGATACCCGCGGAGCTGACGACGCGGCCGCTGTCGATCCAGCGTTCGCCTTCGCGCACGTCCAGGAGCGGGAACTGTTCGCGCAGGTCTGCAATGTCTTCCCAGTGGGTGGTGACGGCCTCTTGTGTGAGCACGCCGCTTTTTGCGAGCAGGAACACGCCGGTGCATACCGAGGCGACCAGCTGTGCGCCGGCCGCGCATTTCGCGATCCAGCGCAGGGTGGCGGGGCTTGCCATCGGCGCATCGACCACGCCGCCGGGCACGATCAGGAGGTCCGCCGTGGGATTGTCGGCCAGGTCGTGGTCCGCCAGCAGACGCAGGCCGGCACGTGCCTGCACGGGCTGGCCTGCGCTTGCGAGCGCCACGGAGGCGACCTCGAACGGCGCCTCCGTGCCGGGATTCAGGCGCTGGCTGACGCGGCTCGCCGTGGTGAACACCTCGAACGGGCCCGCAAAGTCGAGAGCCTCGACACCGTCGAAGGCAAGGATGAGTACCCGCAGGGTCATGCCGCCACTGTCTCGGCGGAAAGGGCGCCGGCGCGTTCGAGCGCCTGATCCACAGTGCAGACGGTGGCAAACCGGCCGTCCAGCACGGCTGCCGTGCGGGCTTTGATGTCAGCCGCGGCAAGCGGGCGGCCGTCGGGTTGCACCATGTCGAAAGTGAGCGTGGCCTCGGTCACGTAGTCGACCTCCCAGCCCAGGTCGGACGCATGGCGCGTGGTGGTTTCGCAGCATTGCTCGGTGCGGATGCCGCTTACGATGAGCCGGCCGATGCCCTGCTGCGTGAGCCAGATGTCGAGCCCGCTGTTGACCAGCGCGCTGTGGCGGTGCTTGGTGAATGTGGCTGCGGCTTCGAATGCCGCCAGGCCTTCGATCGGCCGCACCAGGCCCGACTCGACGGCGAAAGGGTGGCTTGCGACGGCAGGCTCATCGACATGGAAGACCCGCACGATCGGAATGCCGGCGGCCGCGCATGCTTCGATCAGCGCGTTCTGGGCGGCGAAATAAGGCCGCGCGACATCTTCGGACCAGTAGGCGCGTTGGCGGAAGGATTCCTGCGCGTCGATCACTATCAGACACGATTTCATGGGTATGGGGCTCGAAGGGCGGAGTGAATGATGCCGCCTATTCTTCTGCGCCGCCAGCCCGTGGTCCGCGCCAAAGCGGACCAGAACCGATCAAATCAGGACATCGGAGCTAGACCAGGCCGGCGGCCTGCAGCTCTTTCTTGAGGTAAGCGTAGAAAAGCGGCGCCGCCACCAGCCCGGCCGGGCCGAACACCGCCTCGGCCACGAACATCACCGCCAGCAGCTCCCACACCCGCATTTGCGTGCGGCTGCCGACCACCTTGGCGTTGATCACGTATTCCGCCTTGTGGATGATGATGAGGAACACCAGGCAGGCCAGCGCCGTGATCGGCGAGACGGACAGCGCCACCAGCGTGATCACCGCATTGCAGACCAGGTTGCCCACGATCGGCACTAAGCCGGCCACGAAGGTCAGCGTGATGAGTGCCGGCGTGTAGGGCAGGTGCGGCCCCCAGAGCGGCAGCAGGAACAGCAGGAAGATGGCGGTCAGCAGGGTGTTGAATGCCGCAATCCAGAACTGCGCCGCAACGATCTGCCCGAACGCCTCGCCGAAGATGGTGATGCGGCGGTAGAGCTGCGCGGCCAGGGGCCGGCGCTGCAGGGGAGGCGGCGCAATGGCGGCCAGCCCGCCCACGATGAGGCCCACATAGGCAAACAGCAGGCCGCCCAGCCAGGCGCGCCCCGCCAGCGCCAGCGAGCCGGCCTGCGCCCGGAGGTAGTTGGCGACCACGCGCTGCACCTCGGCCGCTCCTTCCGGCAGGTAGACCGCAATTTCGGGTGGCAGCTTGAGCCGCAGTTCCAACACCGTGCGGGCCGTGTAGTCGAGCAGTTCGCGGTACTGGTCGGGTGCGTCGACGATGTACTCGCGCGCTTGCGACAGCCCCACCGATATCAGCGCGATGGGCGCCAGCAGCACCAGCGTGACCGCCAGTACCCGCGCCAGCACATCGGCACGGGCTTGCGGCAGCCTTGCCCGGCCGAGGCCGCCGCCGATCAGGCGCGCAAAACGGCGGGTGGCGAGAAAGCCGATGCATACGCACAGCAGCCCGGGCAGCAGGTGCTGCCACATCACCAGCAGCAGGGCGGCCGGCATCAGCAGGTAGCTGGCCAGCACCACGTTGCGCGAGGCGGGCTGTGGCTTGGTGTCGATGTTGACGACGAGCGGTTTGGTCATCAGGGACCGGGTGCTGCGCTGGTTGCGAGCCTCGGAAAGAGGATCAACCGACCACCACGGCGGCGCCGGTGCCCCGCTCGGCGATGGTGCCGATCTCGTACACCGCTTCGCCGGCCGTGCGCAGCGTGGCGGCGCAGGCGGCGGCTTCGGCCGCGTCGATCACCACCACCATGCCAATGCCGTTGTTGAAGGTGCGGTTCATCTCGATGTCATCGATGCCGGCCACCTTCTGGAGCCACGCAAAGAGCTCGGTCTGCGGCCAGCTGCCCTTCTTGAGGTGGGCCGCCGTGCCTTCGGGCAGCACGCGCGGAATGTTCTCGAGCAGGCCGCCGCCGGTAATGTGCGCCAGCGCCTTGATCGGGTGCTTGGCCAGCGCCTCGAGCACCGGCTTCACATAAAGGTGGGTGGGCTCCATCACGGCCTGGCGGAAGGGCTTGCCGTCGAGCGTGGCGGGCAAATCGGCACCCGCGCGTTCGATCACCTTGCGCACCAGGCTGAAACCGTTGGAATGCACGCCGGCCGAGGCCAGGCCCAGCACCACGTCGCCGGGCTTGACGTTCTGGCCTGTGAGGATCTTCGATTTTTCGACCGCGCCGACCGCAAAGCCCGCCAGGTCGTATTCGCCGGCCGGGTACATGCCGGGCATTTCGGCGGTTTCGCCGCCGATCAGCGCGCAGCCGGAGATTTCGCAGCCGCGGGCAATGCCGCCGATCACGGCTGCGGCCGTGTCCACGTCGAGCTTGCCGCAGGCGAAATAGTCGAGGAAGAAGAGAGGCTCGGCGCCCTGCACCAGCACGTCGTTGACGCTCATGGCCACCAGGTCGATGCCCACGGTGTCGTGCATGTTCCATTCGAAGGCCAGCTTGAGCTTGGTGCCCACGCCGTCGGTGCCGCTCACCAGCACCGGCTCCTTGTAGCGCTTGGGCACCTCGAACAGCGCGCCGAAGCCGCCGATGCCGGCCAGCACGCCTTCGCGCAGGGTCTTCTTGGCCAGGGGCTTGATGCGGTCGACCAGGGCGTCGCCGGCATCGATATCGACACCGGCATCCTTGTAGCTGAGCGGGGTGGGCGTAGGGGAAGTCATGGTCGGACGATGTCGAGAAAGGGACGGGAAGGAGGCGAAGAGGTGGAGGCGCCGGCAACCGAAGCGGCCGGGCCGATAGAATTCCTCACGATTTTAAGGGCCCCAGCGGCCCCTTCCATGAACCTTCCCGGGATGAAACAGCTCGCGCTCGATATCGGCATTGCGACGGGCCCCAGCTTCGACGCTTTTTTTGCCGGCCCGAACGAGGCGGCGCTGCGGCACCTGCAACTGTGGGTGGGCGGCGCCGGCAATTCGGTGCCGCACTCTCCTGTGCCCACCTATCTGTGGGGCGAAGGCGGCAGTGGCAAGACCCATCTGCTCGAATCGGTGCGTGTCGCACTGCGCGAGCAGGGCGCGAGCGTGGGCTGGCTGCACGCCGGCCTGCTGGAGCCGCCCGAGTTCGACGAGCGCTGGGGCGCCGTGCTGCTCGACGACGTGCACTTGTACACCGCCGTGCAGCAGCACGCGGCCTTCAACTGGTTCGTCAACGCGCAAACCCTGCAGCGCGGCGTGGTGGCCGCCGGCGCTTTGCCGCCGGCCGACCTGTCGCTGCGCGAAGACCTTCGCACCCGGCTGGGCTGGGGCCACGTGTTCCACCTGCAGGTGCTGAGCGAAAGCGAACGCCGCGCGGTGCTGCGCCAGGCGGCCGATGCGCGGGGCGTCATGCTGTCGGACGACGTGCTCGACTACATGCTGCACCGCTTCAGCCGCGACCTGGGCAGCCTGATGGAGCTGCTCACGCAGCTCGACGGTTATGCCCTGCAGACACAGCGCGCGATCACGATCCCGCTGATCCGATCCATGCTCGAAAACGAATAAGAAGAGCTTCAACCAACAATGATCAAGAAATTCATCGACAAGCTGCTCGGCAAATCGGCCGGCGGCGCGCAGGGCAAGAGCCGCTTCGGCAAGCGCCAGGAGGTGCCTGCGGAGGTTCACAAGATCGATCCGGCCCTGGTCGACGAACGCGCGAAAAACGTGGTCACCACGCTCCAGCAGGCAGGCTACGAGGCTTATGTGGTGGGCGGCGCGGTGCGCGACCTGCTGCTGGGCCTGCGTCCGAAGGACTTCGACGTGGCCACCAATGCCACGCCCGAGCAGGTCAAGTCGCTTTTCAGGCGCGCCTTCATCATCGGGCGGCGCTTTCGCATCGTGCACGTGGTGTACGGCCGGGGCCGCGAGCATGAGGTGATCGAGGTCTCGACCTTCCGCGCCTACATGGACAACGCCGCCGCCGAGCAGGTGGCCGGCAACGAGCGCACCAGCAAGGGCGAACTTGCGAGCATGAAGCACGCGGTGGACGCCAGCGGCCGCGTGCTGCGCGACAACGTGTGGGGCCCGCAGGAAGAAGACGCGGCGCGCCGCGACTTCACCGTGAACGCCATGTACTACGACCCGGCCAACCAGATCGTGGTCGACTATCACAACGGCATCAAGGACGCGCAAAAGCTCACCCTGCGGATGATCGGCGACCCGGCCACGCGCTACCGCGAAGACCCGGTGCGCATCATTCGCGCCATTCGCTTCTCGGCCAAGCTCGCGGCACTGGGCTTCAAGATGGAAGCCAAGACGGCGGCCCCGCTGGTCGAGTCGAGCAAGCTGCTGGCCGACGTGCCGCAAAGCCGCCTGTTCGACGAAATGCTCAAGCTGCTGCAAACCGGCCATGCCATTGCCACGGTCGAGCAGCTGCGCAAGCTGGGCCTTGTCACGGGCATCTATCCGCTACTCGATGTGGTGGTGGAGCGTGCCGATTCACCTTTCGTGAAGGCCGCCCTGCAGGACACCGACCGCCGCGTGGGCGAAGGCAAACCCGTGGCGCCCAGCTTCCTGCTGGCCTGCGTGCTGTGGGCCGATGTGCGCGACGGCTGGGCCCAGCGCATCGAAGGCCGGCACGGCCAGCGCCCGCAGCCGCCTTTCCCGGCCCTGCAAGACGCCATCGACGACGTGTTCAACGCCCGTATCGGAGATGTGTCGGGCCGCGGCAAGCTCGCCGGCGACATGCGCGAGATCTGGATGATGCAGCCGCGCTTCGACAAGCGCACCGGCTCCACCCCCTACAGCCTGGTCGAGCAGGCGCGGTTCCGTGCCGCCTTCGACTTCATGCGGCTGCGCGCGGATGTTGGCGAGGTCAGCGAAGCCATTGCCGAATGGTGGCAGGAGTTCAGCACCGCCGACGACGTGCGCCGGCAAGACCTGCTGGAGCAGGTGCGCGACGAACAAAAGACCCGCCAGCGCGTGCGCACGCGCGACCCCGTGGCGCCGAAACCCCGCAGTGAACCGGCTGCCCGCCACCGCCAGGCCGACGCCGAGCCGCGGCAGGGCGACGACGAGGAAGAAGCGGAAGTCGAGGCCGGCGCCGTGCCGCCCGATGGCGAAGCGGCCGCGCCGCGCAAGCGCCGCCGACGCCGCAAGCCGCGCACCGGCGGTGGCGGCAGTAGTGGCGGCGAGGGCGGCGGGAGCGCCGAAGGCGCATGAGCACGTCCGACCTGCCGAAGGACGGCAAGAAGAGTTCCAAGACCAGTGACAAGGCCAAGGCCGCTCCACCGCGCGCGGGCGGTGCCAGGCCCCCGCCGGCCGGCGCCAGGAAGGGCCCGCCCGGCACCCCTCCTGCGCGCCGTGCGCCTGCCCGCGCCCCCACGAGTCGCCCGCGCGGCCCGCGCGAGGACTACCCCACCGTGCAGGCCTTCGTCGCCATCGGCGCCAACCTGGGCGATGCCGAGGCGGCCGTGAAGGCCGCCATGACTGCGATCGGCGCGTTGCAGCGGACCCAGGTGACGGCCCGTTCATCGCTCTATCGCAGTGAGCCGGTGGATGCCGAGGGCCCCGATTTCATCAACGCCGTGGTGGCCGTGCGCACTGGCCTGGACGCCGAGCAGTTCCTCGTTGCGTTGCAGCGCCTCGAGACGCAGGCCGGCCGCGAAAGGCCATTCCCCAATGCGCCGCGCACGCTCGATCTCGACCTGCTGATGCACGGCAATTCGGTGATCGACACGCCGACGCTGACCCTGCCGCACCCCCGCATGCGCGAGCGCGCCTTCGTGCTGAAGCCGCTCGCTGAAATCGCGCCCGACAAGGTGCCGCGCGCTGCGCTGGCACGCGTCACAGGCCAGGTGGTCAAGCGCATCGTCTGAAAAAGGCGGCCGTGCTGCTTTACGTCCTCGATCTCGCCGGTGTGGCGGTCTTCGCGGTCAGTGGAGCACTGGGGGCTGGCCATGCGGGCCTCGACTGGCTGGGCGTGGTGGTGATCGCCTCGGTTACGGCGGTGGGCGGCGGCACGCTGCGCGACCTGCTGCTCGACCGCCATCCGGTGTTCTGGATCCGCGACACCCGCTACGTCTACGTGATCCTGGCGGCAGCGGCGCTCACGATCGCCTGGGTGCACCTGATGCCGCTGCCCGAGCACGCGCTGGCCGTGGCCGACGCGCTGGGCCTCGGCCTGTTCGCCATCACGGGCGCGCAGATCGCCGAAGAGCGGCGCCTTCCGGCGGTCATCGTGATACTGGTCGGCACCATGAGCGGCGCCGCCGGAGGCCTGCTGCGCGACGTACTCACGGCCCGCATCCCGCTGTTGCTGAGCAGCGGCATCTACGGCTCGGCCGCCATCGCGGGAATTGCGGTCTATCTGCTCCTGCAGGCCGCCGGCACGCCGCGCCGCTGGGCGTTTCATGCCGGCCTGCTGCTGATCGTGGTGCTCCGGCTGGGCGGCATCTACGGCGGGTGGCACCTGCCAGTACTGCGTTTGCCGGGCTGAAATCGCGGTCGCCCTGCGGCCTGAAAACCAGTTCGGACGGGGTCGGACCGGCGCGCCCGTTAAACTTCGTCGGTTTTTCATGAAGGCGTCATGAAATTGTGATTGACGCGCCCCAGGAGTTCCAATGTTCGGCAAGCTGCTGCCCCGCGAGGGGAATTTTTTCGAGATGTTCAACCAGCACGCCGAGCGCATCGTCGAAGCGGCGCGGGCGTTCGAGCAACTCGTGGCCAATTACAGCGACGTGCACCTGCGCGAGCAGTACAACCGCGACGTCGACAATGCCGAGCGCGCGGCCGACCGCGTGACGCACGACGTCAACCGGCTCATCCATAAGACTTTCATCACGCCCATCGACCGCGAGCAGATCCACAAGCTCATCAATACGATGGACGACGTGGCCGACCTGATCCAGGATTCGGCCGAGACCATGGCGCTGTACGACGTGCGGCACATGACCGACGAGATCGTCCGCCTCACGGCCCTGAGCGTGAAGTGCTGCGACCGCCTGAAGGACGCCGTCAAGTTTCTCGGCAAGATCGCCGATCCGGCTGTGGCCGAGGCCACGCTGAAGACCTGCGAGGAAATCGACCGCCTCGAATCCGACGCCGACCGCGTGATGCGAAGCGCCATGAGCAAGCTGTTCCGCGAGGAGCCCGACGTTCGCGAGGTGATCAAGCTCAAGGCAATCTACGAGTTGCTCGAGACGATCACCGACAAATGCGAAGACGTGGCCAACGTGATCGAGGGCATCGTCCTCGAGAACTCCTGAGCGGTAGCGATCGATGGCAACGGTTCAGGTCGCCCTCTGGGTGGTGATATTGCTGGTCGCGCTCGCGATCGCCTTCGACTTCATGAACGGCTTCCACGACGCGGCGAACTCGATCGCCACCGTGGTGTCGACCGGCGTGCTCAAACCTGGGCACGCGGTGCTGTTCGCGGCCTTCTTCAACCTGATCGCGATCTTCATCTTTCACCTGAGCGTGGCGGCCACGGTGGGCAAGGGCATTGCCCAGCCTGGGGTGGTGGATGTGCACGTGGTCTTCGGCGCGCTCATCGGCGCCATCAGCTGGAACCTGGTGACCTGGTACTACGGCATTCCGAGCAGCTCGTCGCACGCGCTGATCGGCGGCATCGTGGGCGCCGTGATCGCGAAGACGGGTGCCAGCGGCCTGGTGGCCACCGGCATCTGGAAGACCGTGGCCTTCATCTTCGTTTCGCCGTTCCTCGGATTCGTGCTGGGCTCGATGATGATGGTGGTGGTGGCCTGGGGTTTCCGGCGCGCCACCCCGTCGCGGGTCGACCGATGGTTCCGGCGGCTGCAGCTGGTTTCGGCCGGGGCCTACAGCCTGGGCCACGGCGGCAACGATGCGCAGAAGACCATCGGCATCATCTGGATGCTGCTGATTGCCACCGGCTATGCCACGGCCGGCGATGCGGCGCCGCCCAACTGGGTCATCGTGAGCTGCTACGCCGCCATTGCCCTGGGCACCATGTTCGGCGGCTGGCGCATCGTGAAGACCATGGGCCAGAAGATCACCAAGCTCAAGCCCGTGGGCGGCTTCTGCGCCGAAACCGGCGGTGCGCTCACGCTGTTCCTGGCCACCGCGCTGGGCATTCCGGTGTCGACCACGCACACCATCACCGGCGCGATCGTCGGCGTGGGTTCCGCGCAGCGCGCGAGCGCCGTGCGTTGGGGCGTGGCGGGCAACATCGTCTGGGCCTGGATCTTCACGATTCCGGCGTCGGCTTTCGTGGCCGCAATCGCTTACTGGCTCAGCCTGCAGATTTTCTGAGGCCGGCAGAGCTGGCGCGCGCCAGCTACTGCGAAATCTTCCGGCCTTCTTCGACCTGGTGTTCGAAGTAGCGCTGAAAGCTGAACACGATGCTGGCCATGAGCACGGTGCTGCCGAAGAAGAGCGCAAGCACCACCGCGCCGATGGTGGCCCAGCTCGTGCGGCCCGGCTCGGCATCCGGCGGCGCGCCGGCGTTGAAGCGGGCGTTCCACTTCTCGGGCGTCATAAGGCCATAGATGATGGCCATCAACGCGCAGCCCGCAATGGTGAAGCCCAGCAGCGGAATCAGCACCCAGCTCCAGCCGTCGTCCACGCCGTACATGCGCACGCGCTCCATGCCGTAGAGGCCCAGCGCCGTGGGAATGGGCAGCAGCCAGCCGAGCCAGTCGCCCATGCCGCGCAGGTAGAAGCGGTGCAGGCCCAACGGGCCGCCGAGGAAAGAGAGCCAGGCGGCAACGGTTTTGTTTTTCATTCGGGTTTGGTGGTGCTGCCTTCACCGAGCACTTTTTCCATCAGGACCACATCGCGCCACTCGCCGAACTTCCAGCCGCAGTCCTTGAGCACGCCCACGTGCGTGAAACCGTTGCGGCGGTGCACGCCGACGGAGCCTGCATTGGCCGAATCGCCGATGACCGCGATCAGCTTGCGGACGCCGACCGCTTCGGCGGCCTGTGAAAGGGCGGCCAGGAGCTGCGCGCCAAGGCCCTTGCCGCGCGCGGCTTCGGACATGTAGATCGAGTCTTCCGCCGAAAACCGGTAGGCCGGGCGCGGTTTGAACCAGTTGCAGTAGGCAAAACCCAACACTTCTCCATTTTCTTCGGCAACAAGGTAGGGCAGGTTCTTGCCGAGCACATCGGCACGCCGCGCAGCCATGTCGGCGGCAGAGGGGGCTTCGGTTTCAAAGGTGCCGGTGCCGTTCAGCACGTGGTGGGCATAGATGGCCGTGATGGCCGCGATGTCTTCGTCGCGGCTGGGGCGGATGGTGAGGGTCATGCAGGTCGCAAGCAAACGGCGCAAAGGCCGGAGTTCGGAGAAAACGCAGGTCGGGCTATAATCGCAGGCTTTTCAGCGTGTCGCTGGCCGGGTGGCCATGTCGCGTGTCTCGACGTTGAAAGAACACTGTGAGCGGGCTTCTTGTTTAGAAAACGGGCTTGCTGCACCACCCAAGGATAAATCATGGTCGTCATTCGACTCTCCCGCGGCGGCTCCAAAGGCCGTCCGTTCTTCAACATCGTCGTGTCGGACAAGCGCGTTCGCCGCGATGGCCGTTTCATCGAGCGCCTGGGTTTCTACAACCCGATCGCCAAGGAAAACGAAGAAAGCATCCGTATTGCCCAGGATCGCCTGGCTTACTGGAAGAGCGTCGGCGCACAAGCTTCGCCCACGGTCCTGCGCCTGATCAAGCAAGCCGCTGCCGCGGCCCCCAAGGCGGCAGCCTAAGCTACCCGGCACGGCGATGTTGCCCGCACTCGAAGCCGCCGAATTGCCGGCGGATGCGATCGAGGTAGGACGCATCGCCGATGCATGGGGCATCAAGGGCTGGTTCAAGGTCCTACCCCACAGCGCCCAGCCCGAGGCGCTTTTTTCTTCCAAGCGCTGGTTCCTGCAGGCCCCCGGAGCCTCGGCAACCGCAGCTTTCCGGCTCGCAATCCGCGAAGCCAAAGAACATTCCGACTGCATCGTCGCATCGTCCGAAGACGTGCCTGACCGCAATGCGGCCGAGGCGCTGCGCGGTGCGCGCGTGTTCGTGCCGCGCTCGAGCTTTCCGACGGCGGGCGACGACGAGTACTACTGGGTCGACCTGATCGGCCTTTCGGTGGTCAATCGCGAAGGCGTCACGCTCGGCAGGGTGCGTGAGCTGCTCGCCACCGGCCCGCAGACCACGCTGGTGCTCACGGCCGAAGAAGACGGCAAGACCATCGAGCGCATGGTGCCCTTCGTCTCGGTCTTCGTCGACAAGGTCGACCTGGCTGGCCGGCTGATCACGGTCGACTGGCAGCCCGATTTCTGATTCCGCCGATTCGGGCCCTGCGCGCATGCGCTTCGACGTCCTCACGCTCTTCCCCGAACTGTTCGCGCCCTTGATGGCCAGCGGCGTGACGCGCCGCGCCTACGAGTCCAAGCAGGTCGAGGTCGTGCTGTGGAACCCGCGCGACTTCGCACAAGGCAACTACAAGCGTGTGGACGACCGCCCCTTCGGCGGCGGACCGGGCATGGTGATGATGGCGGAGCCGCTTTCCGCCTGCCTCGACGCGGCGCTGGCCGCGCGCGGGGCGCAAGCGCCGGTGGTGTTGTTTTCTCCCATCGGCGAGGCGCTTAGGCATGAAGCAGTCGAGCGCTGGTCCGCCAGCGAAGGTGCGGTGCTTGTCTGCGGCCGCTACGAAGGCATTGACCAGCGCTTCATCGACACGCGCGTCACGCACCAGATCAGCCTCGGCGATTTCATTCTTTCGGGCGGCGAAATTGCAGCCATGGCGCTGCTCGACGCTGTGGCCCGCCTGCAGCCTGGTGTGCTGGGCGACGAAGCCAGCCACGTGCAGGACAGCTTCAATCCGGCGCTCGACGGTCTGCTCGACTGCCCCCACTACACCCGGCCCGAGCAGTGGAACGGGCAGGGCGTGCCGGCGCCGCTGCTCTCGGGGCACCACGTGCAGATCGAGCGCTGGCGGCGCGACCAGCGGCTGGCGATTACGGCCGCCCGGCGTCCCGACCTGATTGCCGCGGCGCGCGCTGCGGGCCGTCTGAGCAAAGCCGATGAGACGGCGCTGAAAAAAAAGCTATAATCTTGGGTTCCCCGATCCTCTGCCCGGCCGCGCCCGGCTTTCATTGTTCACCCACGGGTGGGCACGGCAATGAAACCAACGGCGCCTTTTGTGTAGCGCGAGCACGATCGAATATCAGGAAATCATGAACCTCATCGAAACCCTCGAGCAGGAAGAAATCGCCCGCCTCGGCAAGAAGATCCCCGATTTCATGCCCGGTGACACGGTCATCGTCAGCGTGAACGTCGTCGAAGGCACCCGCAAGCGCGTGCAGGCCTACGAAGGCGTTGTGATCGCCAAGCGCAATCGCGGCCTCAACAGCGGCTTCACGGTGCGCAAGATCTCCAGCGGCGAAGGCGTGGAGCGTACGTTCCAAACCTACAGCCCTCTGATCGCCGGCATCGAAATCAAGCGCCGCGGCGACGTTCGCCGCGCCAAGCTGTACTACCTGCGCGACCGCAGCGGCCGTTCGGCGCGCATCAAGGAAAAGCTGCCGGGCAAGTCGCAGGCTGCCAAGTAAGCACTGCCTTCTGCCTTGCAAAAAGCCGCCGCTCTGGCGGCTTTTTGCGTTGTTGCGCCGTGCATGCTTCTTGCGGGCTTTCCGTAAAAAGACAGCGCCGCTTTTTTAAGCTCTACTCCTTCACTGAAACTACAGCACTTGACCGACTCCACCGCCCCCATGCAATTTGCCCCCGTCGAACCCGTCAATGCCGTGGTGCCGCCCACGCTGCTGCCGATCGATCCGCGCAAGGCGCCTGTGGTCGGCGGTCCTGACGGCCTGCCTGCCGTCGAACCCGCACAGCTGACGCCCGATGCCCTGCGCAGGCGCTTTGCCACGCCGCCGGAGTGGACGCCCGAGCTTCGTCGCGAGCCGCGCCTGACCGACCGCGCCCCGGCGCAGGCGGCCGTGCTGGTGCCCATCGTGCAGCGCCCGGAAGGCGCGGCCGTGCTGCTGACGGAGCGCACGGCGCATCTGTCGAATCATTCGGGGCAGGTCGCATTTCCAGGCGGCCGCGTCGATCCGGAAGACGCGAACGTCGCGGCGGCTGCGTTGCGCGAAGCCTGGGAAGAAGTGGGCTTGTCGGCCCACTTCATCGAGGTGCTCGGAAGCCTTCCGACTTACACGACCGTTACCTCGTTCGTCGTGACACCCGTGGTCGCGCTGGTGAAGCCGGACTTCGAACTCACCATCAATCCCTACGAAGTGGCATTGGCCTTCGAAGTGCCGCTGGCCTGGCTCATGGACCCGGCCAATCACCGCCGCCACACTGTGCCCGCACCGGACGGCACGCGGCGCGAGTGGTACTCGATGCCTTACCAGGACGGCGCCGAAGAGCGCTTCGTGTGGGGCGCCACGGCCGGCATGCTGCGCAACCTCTATCGCTTTCTCGCCGCCTGACCCTGGCCTGAACCGAGATCGCCGGGCGCTCTCGCTATCATCGAAGGATGAGCTTCTTTGCCATCCTGTGTGCGTTGCTGATCGAGCAGGTGCGGCCGCTCGCCCCCCACAACCCGGTGTATGGCGGCGTGCTGGCATGGACCCGCTGGACAAGCCGCAACTTCGACGCCGGAAAGCCGCATCACGGATGGGTCGCCTGGGGCCTCGCGGTGCTAGTGCCCACACTGTTGACGCTGGGCATTCACTTGCTGCTGGTGTACACGCTGGGGCTGCCTTTTGCGGTGCTCTGGGGCATTGCCGTGCTCTACGTCACGCTCGGGTTCCGGCAGTTCAGTCATCACTTCACGGACATTCGCGATGCGCTCGACGAAGGCGACGAGCCGCTCGCGCGCTCGCTGCTGGCTCACTGGCAAGGCGTTGATGCGGCGGAGCTGCCGCGCAGCGAAATCGTGCGGCATGTGATCGAGCATTCGGTGATTGCGGCGCATCGCCATGTGTTCGGCGTGCTGGCGTGGTTCTCGATACTCGCGGCCTTGGGGCTCGGCCCGGCCGGCGCGGTGTTCTATCGCATGAGCGAATTCGTGTCGCGCTACTGGATGCACAAGAACGGCGCGGCGGTGCAGCCTTCGAGTGTTTCGGTGCAGCGCGCTGCCGATCGCGCCTGGCATGCCATCGACTGGCTGCCCGCGCGGATCACCGCGCTGGGCTTTGCCGTGGTCGGCAGCTTTGAAGAAGCGATCGACTGCTGGCGCAACGACGCGCGGCGTTTTCGGAGCGAGAACGACGGAGTGATTCTTGCGGCGACCTCGGGCGCCGTGAATGTGCGCCTGGGCGGCGGCGCGTTGAGCCCGATTCCGGTGACCGACCCTTTGCCGCGTGCGCAAGCCGGCGATTCGATGGCCGATGGCCGCCGGCCCGACAGCGGCAGCACGCCGGGCCGTGAGCCCGAGCCGGGCCATCTGCGCAGCGTGGTCGGCCTGGTCTGGCGCTCGGTCGTGATGTGGATGGTGCTGCTGGCCTTGCTCACCCTGGCTCGCCTGCTCGGCTGAGCGGCCGGAAACGCCATGACCATTGCAGTGCCGGCCTTCTGGAGCCCGCGCATCGGCGCGCTCGAACCCTATGTGCCCGGCGAGCAGCCGCGCATCGAAAACCTCGTCAAGCTCAACACCAACGAGAACCCGTACCCTCCGTCGCCGCTCGCCGTTGAAGCGATACAGCAGGCGGCGGCGAACGGCCTGGAGCGCTATCCCGATCCCACCTCCCTCGCGCTGCGTGAAGCAGTTGCGCGGCGGCACGGCCTGCAGGCCGATCAGGTCTTTGCGGGCAACGGTTCGGACGAAGTACTGGCGCACGCCTTCTTCGCTTTCTTTCAACAAGCCGAGCCGCTGCTGATGCCCGATGTGAGCTACAGCTTCTATCGGGTCTACGCGCGGCTTTACGGCATCGACTGCGAATTGCTGCCGGTCGACGAAGGCCTGCGCATCGATGTCGATGCCATGGCAGCCAGAGCCCGCCGCGGCTGCGCAGGCCTGGTCATCGCCAATCCCAATGCGCCCACCGGCATCGGGCTGCCGCTCGCGCGCATCGAGCAGCTGCTCGAGGCGTGCCCGGAGCGCGTGGTGCTGGTAGACGAGGCGTATGTCGATTTCGGCGGCGAGAGCGCGTTGCCGCTCGTCGGCAAATATCCGAACCTGCTGGTGGTGCAGACCTTGTCCAAGTCGCGCTCGCTGGCCGGCTTGCGCGTCGGCTTTGCCTGCGGTCAGGCGCACCTGATCGACGCGCTCGTGCGCGTGAAGGACAGTTTCAATTCCTACCCGCTCGATCGGCTTGCAGTCGCGGGCGCCGTAGCGGCCATAGAAGATGAAGCGTGGTTCGAGTCCACGCGCGACAAGATCGTCGATACCCGCGAGGGGCTCAGCCTGCAGCTCGAGGACCTGGGCTTCGAAGTCTTGCCTTCTCAGGCCAACTTCGTGTTTGCGCGGCATCCGGAGCGCGATGCTGCCGAACTGGCGGCGCTGCTGCGCGAGCGTGCGGTGCTGGTGCGGCATTTCAGGCAGCCGCGCATTGCGCAGTACCTGCGCATCAGCATCGGCTCGCGGGAGCAATGCAGCGTGCTGGTGCAGCGGCTGCAGGAAATCCTGGACAGGTCGTGAGCGCCAAGCTCGGTGCGCCTTCAGTAGCGCGGCTGGCTCAGCTCGGCGAAGAGCTCGCCGTAGATCTTGTAGCGCGTGGCGCTGATCGGCCCCGGCTTGGCGGGTGAATCGACATTCGCGATCACGCCGCAGCCTGGCTCGTGCAGGTGGGTGCAGTTGTAGAACTTGCAGTCGTTCGCGTGCTCGGCAATGTCCGGCATCAAGCTCGCGAGCTGCATCGGCTCGATGTGGTTCAGCCCGAATTCCTGAAAGCCCGGCGAGTCGATGAGGCCGGTGGTGCGCGCTTCGTCCACCCAGTACCACGTGGTGCTCGTGGTGGTGTGCTTGCCTGAATTCAGCGCCTGCGAGATCTCGCCGGTCAATGCCGTGGCACCCGGCACCAGCAGGTTGATGAGCGTGCTCTTGCCGGCGCCCGAGGGCCCCAGCACCAGCGTGCTCTTGCCCGCCAGCAATTTCATGAGCGATGCGTAGTCGGCCTCGGCGGACGCCTTGAGCGACAGCGGCAGCACGCCATGGTGCATGCGGCGATAGGGCGCAAGCTTGCTCCAGGCGCGCTCGAAGGGCTCCGCCAGGTCGCTCTTGTTGAGCGCGATGATCGGGGTAATGTGTTCGGCTTCGGCGGCGATGAGCGCGCGCGCCAACTGGTGCTCGGAGAACTCCGGCTCCGCCGCGATCAAGATCAGCACATGGTCGAGATTGGCCGCAAACGACTTGGTGCGGATCTCGTCCTGTCGATAGAAGAGATTGCGGCGCGGAACCACCTCTTCGATGGTGCCTTCGTCTTCGGTCGCTTGCCAGCGCACTCGGTCGCCGACCACGGCCTGGCTCTTCTTGCCGCGTGGATGGCAGATCAGGCGGTCGCCCGCGGGTGTTTCGACCAGGCAATGCCGTCCGTGGCTTGCAATGACCAGCCCGTCGTGAAGAACGCGTGCGGATGTGCCGCCTCCCTTGGGGAGTGTGCGGGGCGGCTTAGCCAACGGCGGGTTTCCTCATCACGGCGCCGGGCTGGCCACGAGGGCGTCGGCTTGGCGTGCGCAATCGAAGTCGGTGACCGAGAGTCCGCCCACGTCGTGCGTGTTGAACCGCACGACGCAACGGTTGTAGTGCACCGACAGGTCCGGGTGATGGTCTTGGGTATGGGCGATGAAGGCCAGCGCGTTCACGAAGGCGATGGTCTCGAAGTAGTTGGCGAAGGTAAAGGTCTTCTCGATGGCGACGTCGGCGCCGTCTCCGGTGAGCTTCCAGCCGTCGAGCTTGGCCAGGCCGGAAACGATCTCGGTGGCGCTCAGTGCGTGGCGTGGAATGGCTTTCCAGTCTTTGGGCTTGAACATGCTGCTCATGGGCTCGGCTTCCGGGGAGAAATATCGTGGTTCAGGCCGCCGTCATGCGCGCAAGGCGCTCGGAGGCCGGAGGGTGGGAATAGTAGAACTTGACGAACACCGGGTCGGGCGTGAGCGTCGATGCATTGTCCTGGTAGAGCTTGAGCAGTGCGGCCGACAGGTCGGCGCTGCTGGTCTGCGCCACGGCATAGGCGTCGGCCTCGAACTCGTGCTTGCGCGAAAGCCGGGCGGGCAGGGGAGCGACGAAGAAGCCGAACACAGGCACCGCAAGCATGAACAGCAGCAGCGCGAGCGCATTGTTCGGCGCCGTGGGCGTCATGTTCGGCTGCACGCCGAGCCCGGTGTAGAACCACACCTGGGTCGACACCCAGCCCAGCAGCGCGAAGCCCGCGAGGCTCAGCGCGAACATTGCTGCAAGCCGCTTCACGATGTGGCGGTGCTTGAAATGGCCGAGCTCGTGCGCGAGCACCGCCTCCATCTCGGCCGCGTTCAGCTGACGCAGCAGCGTGTCGTAGAACACCACCCGCTTGCTCGCGCCAAAGCCCGTGAAGTAGGCGTTGGCATGTGCGCTGCGCCGGCTGCCGTCCATGACGAACAGCCCCTTGGCGCGAAAGCCGCAGCGTGCCATCAGCGCAGTGACGCGTTCCTTGACGGTGGGATCGTCGAGCGGCTTGAACTTGTTGTAGAGCGGTGCGATGAACATCGGGTAGACGATCATCAGCAGCAGGTTGAATCCCATCCAGGCTACCCAGGCCCAGAGCCACCACAGGGTGCCGGCAGCGCCCATGATCCACAGGATCAGCGCCGCAATCGGCAACCCGATGGCCGCGCCGATCAGCGTGGAGACGACGGTGTCGCGCAGCCAGAGGCCGAACGTCATCTTGTTGAAGCCAAAGCGCTCTTCGAGCCTGAAGGTCTGCCAGAGCGTGAAGGGCAGTTCGAGCAGCCCGCCGATCACCGCGAAGGCCGCCAGCAGGGCCAGCTGCTGCACCATGCCGCCGCCCAGCCAGGCGAGAAGCAGCTTGTTGAGCACGTCGAGGCCGCCCAGCAGCGTCCAGCCCAGCAGCAGTGCCGCTCCCCACGCCATCTCGACCATGCCGAAGCGGGCCTTGGCGATGGTGTAGTCGGCAGCCTTCTGGTGGGCGGCAAGCGTGATCTTGTGCTCGAAAGCGGCCGGCACGGCGCCACGATGCCGTGCGACATGGCGCACTTGCCGCGATGCGAGCCAGAACTTCACGAGCAAGCCAAGGACCAGTGCAGCCGCGAAGGCAGTGGTGAAGATGAGCGAATAGGACATGGAGCGTCGAGTTTAGCCCTCGGGTCCGGCCGGCGCAGGCCTTCGACGACAATCCTGCAATGCCCGAATCCCTTGACCCCACGATCGTCACGACCCCGCCGGTCCTGAAGAAAAGCGACCAGAACCTGGTCTGGCTCGACTGCGAAATGAGCGGCCTCGACCCCGAGAAAGAGCGCCTGCTCGAGATCGCCGTGGTCGTGACCGGCCCCGATCTCACCCCCCGCATCGACGGCCCGGTGCTGGTCATTCACCAGAGCGATGCCGTGCTCGACGCCATGGACGCCTGGAACAAGGGCACGCATGGCCGAAGCGGCTTGATCGACAAGGTGAAGGCCTCCACGCTCGACGAAGCCGCGGCCGAGCAGCAACTGCTCGAATTCATTGCCAAATACGTTCCCCGGAGCGGCTCGCCGATGTGCGGCAACACCATTGGCCAGGACCGGCGTTTCCTGGTCAAGTTCATGCCCAAGCTGGAGGCGTACTTTCACTACCGCAACCTCGACGTCAGCACCCTGAAAGAGCTGGCCAAGCGCTGGAAACCCGCCGCCTACAGCGCCTTCAAGAAGCAGCAGGCGCACACTGCGCTGGCCGACGTGCACGAATCCATCGAGGAGCTCGCGCACTACCGGGAAACCTTCTTGAAATTAACGGATTAGGTAAAAACCCCGAGCCGTGTCATAATCGAGGGCTTCGCTGATCGGGGTTTTCCGTTCAGCGTCTCTTGCATCTCCCTATCTTGCACACCGCGCCCGATCGCATCCGCTGATCAAAAAGGGCCGCAGCCTCCGGCGAAAGCCAGAAGTTGAATGTCGTTGGATGGTTGATGTTTTTAACCACCAACGGGGCGCCGCCTACGGCAGCGCTCGCGTTTGAGATTGATATTCACATGACCGACGCTTTTGAAGCGCAGGGCGAGTTCGCGCCTGTGCAATCCACCAACAACAACGAATTTGTCGCTGCCGCGGACACCATGTCCGAAGCGCCGATTCTCGAGGCGCTCGACGCCGCCGCTCCCGAAGCGGCCGTGGCCGAAGAAGCCCGCATTCCCAACGGCTTCATCAAGCTCGGCCTTGCGCCTGAACTGATCGCCGCCGTGGCCGACCTGGGCTTTACCCAGCCCACCACCGTGCAAGACAAGGTGATTCCGCTCGCCATGGCCGGTGAAGCCGGCCAGGACGGCAAGGCCCGCTTCGTCGACCTGATGGTCTCGAGCCAGACCGGCTCGGGCAAGACCGCCGCCTTCCTGCTGCCCGTGCTGCACACGCTGCTCAAGCGCCAGGCCGAAGCCGAAGCCGAAGCCAAGGCCGAGTTCCAGCGCCTGGCCGCTGAAGCCGCTGCCCGCGGCGAGGCCGTGCCCAAGAAGCCGAAGCGCAAGGACCCGACCAACGCCCGCCATTTCAAGGCCGCCACCCCTGGCGCCCTGATCCTGTGCCCCACGCGCGAGCTCGCGCAGCAGGTTGCGCACGACGCTATCGAGCTGGTTCGCCATTGCCGGGGCCTCCGCGTTGCCAACGTGGTGGGCGGCATGCCTTACCAGTTGCAAATCGCCAAGCTGCAGAACGCCGACCTCGTGGTCGCCACCCCCGGCCGCCTGCTCGACCTGCAGCGCTCGTCGCAGCTCAAGCTCGACCAGGTCAAGTTCCTGGTGGTCGACGAAGCAGACCGCATGCTCGACCTCGGCTTCTCGGACGACTTGGCTGAAGTGAACCAGCTCACCATCGAGCGCCAGCAGACCATGATGTTCAGCGCCACCTTCGCGCCGCGCATCCAGCAGCTGGCCCAGCGCGTCATGCGCGAGCCGCAGCGCATCACCATCGACAGCCCGCAAGAGAAGCACGCCAACATCAAGCAATCGCTGTACTGGGCCGACAACAGCCAGCACAAGCGCAAGCTGCTCGACCACTGGCTGCGCGACACCAGCATCAACCAGGCCATCGTGTTCGCCAGCACGCAAGTCGAGTGCGACGGCCTCGCCAACGACCTGCAGCAAGAAGGCTTCAGCGCCGTGGCGCTGCACGGCGCCCTGAGCCAGGGCCTGCGCAACCGCCGCCTGATGGCGCTGCGCCAGGGCCAGGTCCAGATCCTGGTGGCCACCGACGTTGCCGCCCGCGGCATCGACGTGCCGACCATCACCCACGTCTTCAACTTCGGCCTGCCGATGAAGGCCGAGGACTACACCCACCGCATCGGCCGCACCGGCCGTGCAGGCCGCGACGGCCTGGCCATCACGTTTGCCGAGTTCCGCGATCGCCGCAAGATCATGGACATCGAGCAATACAGCCGCCAGCAGTTCAAGGCTGAAGTGGTTGCAGGCCTCGAGCCGCAACAGCGCATGCCGCAATCGCGTCCGCCCATGGGCGAGTACCGCGGCGGCCGCGGCGACAACCAGTCGCGCGACCGCAAGTTCGGCAACGGCGGTGCGGGCGGCGGCGGTGGCTACCGCGGCAACAACGGCGGCGGCTATGCCGGCGCCAGCGGTTTCAACGACCGCAACTCGCGTGGTCCGGCGCAGGGCCAAGGCCCGCGCGGCTTCCAGGGCGGCAACAACGCCGGCTTTGGCGGCGGCCGTGACGACGGTGGCAATGGTGGCGGCGGTGGTTATGGCCGCAAGCCAGGCTGGGGCGACAGCGCCCCGCGCGGCGGCCATGGTCATGGTCACGGTGGTGGCCGCGGCGACGGCGGTTTCGCGCCGCGCGAAGGCTTTGCACCCCGCGAAGGTTTTGCTCCACGCGGCAATGGCGCAGGCCATGGCGGCCCGGGCAAGGTCTTTGTGCCCCGCGACGCACAAAAGCGTGCGTTCAAGCCTACGCGCTGATCCATTCCAGAGCGGCCGACCGGTCGTTTTGCCCCAAAAGAAAGCCCGCGCTTCGCAAGAAGCGCGGGCTTTTTCATTGCGGGTTTCCGTGGAGGCGACAGGCGCGAAATTTGGTTGACACATGAACAGATGAAAAGTAATGTAATAAGGCATTGCTTCCCCGGTCCGTACCGCGGCTGCCGGTTCATCGACATCTGCTTTTCAAATCTCGAATATGAAAATTGCGATTCTTGGTGGTGGTCATGGCGCCTACGCGGCCGCCGCCGACCTGTCCGAAGCCGGCCATGAGGTGCGCCTGTGGCGCCGCGATGCAGCGGCGCTCGAAGCGGTGGTGCAAGCCGGCGCCATCACGCTGAAGGATGCCGACGGCACGCGCGAGGTGCCGCTCGCACTCGCCACCGCCGACATCGCCGCGGCGCTGAAGGGCGCCGAGCTGATCGTTCTTCCCACGCCCGCCATTGCACAGCACGACATCGCGCTGGCCATGGCGCCGCATCTCGTCGACGGTCAGGTCGTCTTTCTGCCGCCCGGCACCTTCGGCAGCTACGTGATGGCGCGAATGGTGAAAGAGGCGGGCAGCCGTGCCGACGTGGCCTGGGCCGAGACCGGCACGCTGCCCTACCTCGCGCGCAAGCACGGCGAGCGCGAAGTGAACGTCACCATCCGCGCCATCCGCCTGCCGACGGGCGTCTATCCGGCCCGCAAGGAAGCCGAGGCGATCGAAGTGATCCGCAAGGCCTATCCCGCCGTGCACGGCTGCGGCGATGCGCTGTCGGGCGCGCTCATGAATGCCGGTCCGGTCATCCATCCGCCACTCATGGTGATGAACGCCGCGCCGCTGCAGCACTTCGAGCGCTGGGACATCCACAACGAAGGCACCCAGCGTGCGGTGCGCGATGTGACCGACCGGCTCGACCGCGAGCGCATGGCCGTGCGCGAGGCCTTCGGGCACAGTGCGCCGCACTATCCGCTGGCCGACCACTACAACAACGACCAGTGGATGTACGGCGATGCGCACAAGCAGCTCGTCAAGTCCGGCGACTGGCGCGAGAACATCGATCTGCATACGCACCGCTACATCACCGAAGACACCGAACTCGGGCTTGCCTTCCTGGCCTCTGCCGCGCGCCATGCGGGCGTGGACGCGCCCATTGCACACGGGTTGCTTGCCATCGTGGGCGGATTTCTCGGCCGCGACCTGCGCCAAGGCCCGCGCACCTTCGAAAGCCTGGGCCTTGCCGGCCTGAGCGCGGCGCAGCTCAAGCAAAGGCTGCACGATGGCGAATGAAGGCGCGCCGCTGCCTCGCTTCGCGGCCGTAGGCGCCGGCCGCATGGGGCGCGGCATCGCGATTGCGTTCGCCTACGCCGGCCACCGCATCTCGTTGATCGATCTTCGCCGGCGCACCGACGAAGCCTGGCAGCGCCTGCAGGGCGAGGCCCGGGCCGAGATTGAAGCAAGCCTTGCGGGCCTGGCGCAACTCGGCGTGATCGATGCAAAGCAGATACAGGCCATCGCCGAACGGGTGAGCCTGGTGAACGCCGCTGAAGCACCGCAGGCTTTGGGCGCAGCAGAGCTGGTGTTCGAAGGCGTGCCCGAAACCATGGAGGCCAAGCGCGAGGCGTTCGAGCAGATCAACCGGCATTGCCGCGACGACGCGATCCTCACCTCCACCACCAGCAGCATTCTGGTCACGCAGCTCGCGGCACTCGTGCGGCTCCCCGAGCGCTTCCTCAACATGCACTGGCTCAACCCGGCGTATGTGATTCCGGTGGTCGAACTCAGCTGCCACCCCGGCACCGATGTGGCCGTGCTCGCACGCACCAAGTCGTTGATGGAACAGATCGGCAAGCTGCCCGTGGTCTGCGGCGCATCGCCGGGCTACATCGTGCCGCGCCTCCAGGCGTTGGTGATGAACGAGGCCGCCCGCATGATCGAGGAGGGCGCCGCCACCGCCGAGGAGATCGACAAGGCCACGCGCTACGGCTTGGGCCTGCGCTTCGCTGCGCTCGGCGTGGTCGAGTTCATCGACTTCGGCGGCTGCGACATCCTGCACCATGCCAGCCGAGAAATGTCGGCCTCGATCGACAAGGGGCGCTACACCGCGCCCGCCATCGTCGATCGCATGGTGGAAGAAGGGCGGCTCGGCCTCAAGACCGGCAGCGGCTTCTACAGCTATGAGGGCCGCGACATCGCCGCCTACCGCCGCGACGTGCTCTCGCGCACGCTCGGCGAACTAAAGCATGCGGGCCTGTGGCGCGCGCCGGCCGACGAGACGCTGTCATGACCATCCGCCGCGCCTTTGCCGACCTGTCGGTGGGGCAGGTGCACTACGCGACGTGCGGCGATGCGGATGCGCCGGCCGTGTTGCTGCTGCACCAGTCGCCGCGCAGTTGGGCTGAATATCGCGCGGTACTTCCATTGATCGGTGCGCGCTATCGGGCCGTCGCAATGGACACCGCGGGCTTCGGCGATTCCGCTGACGGCGGCGTGCCGGCGAGCATCGAGCAATGGGCGCGCGTGGCGTGCGAACTGCTTGAGGCACTGGGCGTCGCGCGCGCCGATGTTGTGGGCCACCACACCGGCGGCGTCGTGGCCATCGAACTCGCGGCCGCCTTTCCCGATCGCGTGCGCGGCCTGGTGCTGTCGTCCACGCCGTACACCGACGAAGCCTTTCGCCGCGCAAGGGCAGAGCGGCCGCCCATCGACGAGGTGGCGCCGAGCCAGGACGGCAGCCATCTCGCGGCACTGTGGCAAAAGCGGCAGGGCTTCTATCCGCCCGACCGACCCGATCTGCTCGAGGCCTTCGTGCTCGATGCGTTGAAGGTCGGCCATCGGGTTGAAGAGGGCCATCGCGCCGTCGCGTCGTATCGCATGGAAGACTGCATCGGCCGCGTGACGCAACCCGCGTTCATCATCCGAGCAACCCACGACCCGTTCGCTGCTCCGCATGCGGCAGAGCTGCAGCACCACTTGCCGCGGGCGCGCATCGTCGACATCGAAGGCGGCATGGTTCCCTTGCCCGACCAGATGCCAGAGGCCTTCGCACGCACGGTGCTCGACTTTCTCTCCACGCTGCCATGAAGGCCGTTCGCATCCACGGTTTCGATGCGGTGCCCGCGCTGGAAGAGGTGCCAGACCCGGTGCACAGGCCTGGCCGGACCATCGTGCGCATGCAGGCGGCCACGGTCGGCCACATCGACCGCACCGTGTGGCGCGGCAGTTTCCTGCGGCATCCACCGCTGCCGTACACGCCGGGCGTGGAAGCCGCCGGCATCGTTGTCGCGAGCGAACGCTACGCCGAAGGCCAACGCGTCTGGCTGCGCGGCAGCGGCCTGGGGACCTTGTTCGACGGCACCTGGTGCGAGCTGATCGATGCGCCCGACGAAGCACTCGGCACGCTGCCCGATGCATTGCCGATGCCCCTCGGCGCTGCGTTCTTTTCGCCCACCACATCGGCATGGGTGGCGCTGCATGAAGTCGCGAGGCTGCAGGCCGGCGAACAGGTGCTGGTGACAGGCGCAAGCGGTGCCGTGGGCTCGCTGGCCGTCCAGCTGGCCATCGAAGCCGGCTGCACCGTGACGGCGGTCGATCCGGATGCCGAGCCTCCACCTGTCGCATGTGCGGACCTGTTGATCGACACGGTCGGAGGAAGCGTCCTTTCGGCGGTGCTGCCCGCCGTGCGGCCCGGTGGCCGCGCCGTGCTCATCGGCTACACGGCAGGCCCCATGCTGCAGCTGGACATCGCGCACTTTCTGCAGCGCGACGTGGCGCTGCTGCCGCTCAACATGTTCAGGCGCGAGGCCGCTGGCCGTGCGGCCGTGCCCGGGTTGCTGGCACGCCTGGCCGATGGCCGTTTGCAACTCGACGTGCGCAGCTTCGCGCTTGCCGATGCCGCCGCGGCTCTCGAGTGGATCGCGCAGCGCGGCCATCGGGGCCGCGCCGTGCTCGTGCCCTAGTCTTCCTCCGGCTCCTCGACCGGCACATGCACGTGCAGATCGATCATCTGCCGCAGGGTCTGCTTGAGTTCTTCGGCACGGCGCAGGCCGAAGGGTTCGAGCACGCGCCGCTCGTGGTCGCGCGCCAGTTCCATCAGGTGCTCCACCGCCTTCAAGCCCTTGCGCGTGATGCGCACCAGCGTGATGCGGCGATCACTCTCATGGGGCAGCCGCTCGACCTGTCCGCGCGCTTCCATGCGGTCCAGCAGGCGCGTGACCGTGGGCTGCTTGGTCACCGTCACTTGCGCAAGCTGACCGATGCTGATCGGCTCGCTGCCGGCAAGCGACGCCATCACGCGCCACTCGGAAACAGAGAAGCCTTGCTGCCGCGCCACCTCGTGGAACTCCGAGGAGATCAGCTGGCTGGCCTGCGCCAGCAGCGCCGGCAGGTAGTCATCGACGAAGCGATGCGTTTCGGGAGGTTGCTCAGCCATGAACGCACCTCATGGCCACGCGCCGCATACCGGCCGCAGGCACGCTGCTTGCATGTCTAGGGTAATTCATGATTGTGGATACATTCATTTGTCAACATTATAGAAAGCGTGATGTGGCACCTGAAGCGCATCCTCCCACGAGAAAGAAGAAGGACCCACATGGCTGAGCGTTCATTCGTCGAAGAAGTCAAGAAGCTGCGACTTTCCGGTGGCGAGGTGTTCCGCGGTGAAGGCATTCTGGCCGTCACCAAGGCCTTGCTCGAATCGGGGGTTTCCTATGTGGCCGGCTACCAGGGCGCGCCCATCTCGCACCTGATGGACGTGCTGGCCGATGCGCAGGACATCCTGGCCGAGCAGGGCATCCGCTTCGAGAACAGCGCAAGCGAAGCCACTGCCGCAGCCACGCTGGCTGCTTCGGTCAACTATCCGCTGCGCGGCGCAGTCACCTTCAAGGCCACCGTGGGCACCAATGTCGCGTCGGACGCGCTGGCCAACCTGGCCTCGGGCGGCGTCACCGGCGGCGCGCTCATCATCGTGGGCGAAGACTACGGCGAAGGCTCTTCCATCATGCAGGAGCGCAGCCACGCGTTCGCGATGAAGTCGCAGATCTGGCTGCTCGATCCGCGGCCCAACCTGCCGAGCATCGTCGATGCGGTGAAAACGGGCTTCGATCTTTCGGAGGCCAGCAACACGCCCGTGATGCTGCAGCTGCGCATCCGCGCCTGCCATGTGCACGGGCACTTCGTTGCAGGCGACAACAAGCGCGCCAAGTTCACGCTGCAAGAGGCGCTGGAGAACCCGCAGCGCGACGTCAGCCGCATCGTGCTGCCGCCCGCGAGCTTTGTGCATGAACAAGAAAAGGTGAAGGACCGCTGGCCCGCCGCCGTGCGCTTCATCGAGGAGCGCAAGCTCAACGAGTTCTTCTCCGAAGACGCCGACGACATCGGCATCATCGTGCAGGGCGGCAGCTACAACACGCTGCTGCGCGCGCTGGAGCGCCTCGGCCTGGCCGACGTGTACGGCAACACCCAGGTGCCGCTCTACGTGATGAACGTGGCCTACCCGGTCATCGAGAGCGAAGTGATCCGCTTCTGCGAAGGCAAGCGTGCGGTGCTGATCGTCGAAGAGGGGCAGCCCAACTTCGTGGAACAGAACCTAGCGACCATCCTGCGGCAAGCGGGCTCCACGACCGTGCTGCACGGCAAGGACATGTTGCCCGTGGCGGGCGAGTACACGGCGTCCGAGCTGCTGAAGGGCGCGCGCACCTTCTGCGAGCGCTACGAGCGGCTTGCACCGCTGCCCGTGCCTGCGCCGGTGCGCAAGGTGATCCCGCTGAAGGAAGTCGCCGCCATCGGCGTCGATGCGGCACCCGAGCCGGCCATGCCGTCCACAGCGCTCGGCGACGTCGTGCATGCGCGCCCGCCGGGCTTTTGCACCGGCTGCCCCGAGCGCCCGATCTTCAGCGCGATGAAGCTGGTCGAGCGCGAACTCGGTGCGCATCATGTGAGTGCCGACATCGGCTGCCACCTGTTCTCGATCTTGCCGCCTTTCAACATCGGCAACACCACCATGGGCTACGGCCTGGGCGGTGCCGGTGCGGCGGCGCTGAATGCACCCGCCGGCAAGCGCGCCATCTCGATGATGGGCGACGGCGGTTTCTGGCACAACGGCCTCACGAGCGGCGTGGCCAACGCGGTGTTCAACAAGAGCGACAACCTCACCATCATTGTCGACAACAACTACACCTCGGCCACCGGCGGGCAGGACATCCTTTCGTCCAACGCCATCAACAAGACCCGCAGCACCGGCCACGAGATCGAGCGTGCCGTGCGCGGCGTCGGCGTGGAGTGGGTAAAAACAATGCGCCGCACCTACGACGTCGCGGGCATGCGCGATGCGCTGAAAGACGCACTCACCACCACCAAGAAGGGGCCGAAGGTCCTCATCGCCCAATCGGAGTGCATGCTCAACAAGCAGCGCCGCGAGAAGCCGCTCGTGCGCAAGGCCATTGCCGACGGCAAGCGCATGGTGCGCGAGAAGTTCGGCGTCGATTCGGATACCTGCACCGGCGACCACTCGTGCATCCGCCTGTCGGGCTGCCCGTCGCTCTCCATCAAGCCCAACCCCGATCCGCTGCGCGTCGATCCCGTTGCCACCGTGCTCGACAGTTGCGTGGGCTGCGGCAACTGCGGAGATGTTTCGCATGCCGCCGTGCTGTGCCCCTCGTTCTACAAGGCGCAGGTCGTGAGCAACCCGACAGGCTGGGACAAGCTGCGCGAACGCGTTCGCGGCGCCGTCATCGGCTGGCTGCAGCGCGGCGAGGCGCGCCGCCGCGAAGCCTATGCCTTCTGAAGCGATGATGACGACCAAGGCCCAACCTATCAAGATCGCGATCCTCGCCATGGGCGGGGAGGGCGGCGGGGTGCTCGCCGACTGGATCGTCGACATGGGCGAAGCCAACGGCTACGTCGCCCAGACCACCTCGGTTCCGGGCGTGGCGCAGCGCACGGGGGCCACCATCTACTACGTCGAGCTCTATCCAGCGGCGCAGGCCGAATCGGATGGCGGCCGCCCCGTGCTGGCGCTGATGCCGTTGCCTGGCGACGTGGACGTGGTGCTCGCATCGGAACTCATGGAAGCGGGCCGCGCGGTGCAGCGCGGGCTGGTCACCAGCGACCGCACCACCCTCATCGCATCCACGCACCGCGTGTTCTCCATTGCCGAGAAAAGCGCGCTGGGCGACGGCCGCGTCGACAGCACGCAGTTGCTCGCGCACACGGCTCGGGCCGCCAAGCGCTTCATCCGCTTCGACATGGCGCAGGCCGCAGAAGCCTCGGGCAGCGTGATCAGCGCGGTGCTGTTCGGTGCGCTGGCGGGATCGGGCGTGCTGCCATTCAGCCGCGCGCAGTTCGAAGCGACCATCGAACGCGGCGGCGTGGGCGTCAAGCCCAGCCTCAAGGCCTTTGGCGGTGCATTCGCTCGCGCGCAGGCCGGCGACGATGGTGAGACACCGCCGGAAGCCGCCGCGGCTGTGCCGACTCCGCAACCACGTCACCCGGCCGTGCGTGCGCTGGTCGAGCGCGTGCAGCGCGACTTTCCGCTCGCCGCGCAAGACTTCCTGCTCGAAGGCGTGCGCCGCCTCATCGACTACCAGGACCCGGCCTATGCCGGCCTCTACCTCGACCGCATGGCTGCCATCGCGGCGCTGCCCGGCGACAGCGCCCACCGCCTGCTGCGCGAAACGGCTCGCCACCTCGCGCTCTGGATGTCGTATGAAGACACCGCCCGCGTTGCCGCGCTCAAGACCCGCGCGACCCGCTTCGAGCGCGTGCGCGGCGAGGCCCGCGTGCAGCCCGGCCAGGTGCTTGCCATCAACGAATACATGCATCCGCGCCTGCAGGAAATCTGCGAGACGCTGCCGGGCGGCATCGGCCGCTGGCTCATGAACTCCACATGGCCGAAGAAGCTCGTCGAGCGCTTCACGCAGCACGGCCGGGTGATCCAGACCAGCTCGCTGCACGGCTACCTGATGCTGCGCATGGTTGCGGCATGCAAGCGCTGGCGCCTGTCGACGATGCGCTATGCCGAGGAAAACCGCCGCATCGAGGAGTGGCTGCAGCGCATTGCCGCCGCCGCGGGGCACAACCCGGAGCTGGCGGTGGAGCTCGCGCAGTGCCAGCGCCTCGTCAAGGGCTACAGCGACACGCATGAGCGCGCCATCCGCAACTACGACACCGTGATGCGCGCGGTGGAACGCGCCGGACCCCGGCTCGCGCCCGCCACCCTGCGCGAACTGCGCGACGCCGCGCTTGCCGACGAGCACGGCCACAAGCTGCAAGCCGCGCTCGCGCAGCACGCACTGGCCTGAAGAGAGACAACGGACGCACGATGACCGCACCCACCGCCACGCTCCAGCTTCGCGTTGCCGAAGCGCGCGAACTCAATCCGCTCATCCGCATGCTGCGCCTGCGCGCGGAAGACGGGCGCCCGCTGCCCGGCTTTGCCGCCGGTGCACACATCCGCGTTCAGGTGAAGTTGCCCGATGGCAAGACCGACTGGCGCCACTACTCGCTGATCAACTTCGCGACAACGCGCAACGCGACGAACGCCCCCACGGAGTATGTGATCGCAGTGCGCAAGGAAGCCGAAGGCCGCGGCGGCTCGCGCTTCATGCACGAGCAGCTGAAAGAGGGCGACACCCTCGCCATCGAGGCGCCGAAGAACGACTTTCCGCTGCACACCGGTCCCGGCGGCTCGGTGCTGGTGGGGGGCGGCATCGGCGTGACGCCGCTGGCCACCATGGCCGCGCGCCGCCGCGCCGAAGAGGCGCCGGTGCGCATGCACTACGCCGGCCGCAGCCGCGACCTGATGGCCTTCCTGCCCGAGCTCCAGGCGCTGCTCGGCGACGACCTGCGCGTGCATGCCGACGCCGAAGCCGGCGCACCGCTCGATATCGATGCGCTGCTCGACGATGTGCCGGCCGGCGACCGCCTCTACGTCTGCGGCCCGAAGGTCATGCTCGACGCCGTGCTGGCCCGCACCCAGGCGCGCGGCTGGGAGCATGACCGCGTGCACTTCGAACTCTTTACGGAGCCGGTCGCGGAAGAGGGCGACCAGCCCTTCGAGGTGGAACTTGCCCAATCGGGCCAGCGCTTCACCGTCGCGGCCGACCAGAGCATTCTCGATTGCCTCATCGACAACGGGTGCGACCCGATGTTCGACTGCAAACGCGGCGAATGCGGCGTGTGCGCCGTGCCAGTGCTCGAAGGCGAGATCGACCACCGCGACTACGTGCTCACCGCCCGCGAGAAGGCGGAGGGCAACGTCATGCAGATCTGCATCTCGCGCGCCAAGGGTGCGCGCCTGGTGCTCGACATGTGAAGGAGCCACGAGAACCATGCCTTCGTACCGAGACAACCCCGAAGCCGTGCGCGCACTCGTGCAGAACGACCGCGTGCATCGCGACCTGTACACCAGCCAGGAACTGTTCGAGCTCGAGCAGGAGCACTTCTTTGCCAACACATGGAACTACGTGGGCCATGAGAGCCAACTGCCCAAGCCCGGCGACTGGATCAGCAACGAGATCGCCGGCCGCCCGCTGATCGTCGTGCGCCACACCGACGGCAGCGTGCGCGCGATGATGAACCGCTGCGCCCACAAGGGCTCGCGCCTGGTGAGCGCACCGTGCGGCAACACCGGCAAGTTCTTTCGCTGCCCGTACCACGCATGGACTTTCAAGACCGACGGATCGCTGCTGGCGATTCCGCTGAAGACCGGTTACGAGAACACGGCGCTGCACGAGTGCGAGTCGGCCAAGGGCCTGACCACGCTGAAGCATGTGCGCAGCTACCGCGGCTTCATCTTCGTGAAGATCAACGATGCGGGACCCGACTTCGACGAGTACTTCGGTGATTCGCTGAGCTCCATCGACAACATGGCCGACCGCTCGCCGGAAGGCGAGCTCGAGATTGCCGGCGGTTGCCTGCGCTTCATGCACCAGTGCAACTGGAAGATGTTCGTCGAGAACCTCAACGACACGATGCACCCGATGGTGGCGCACGAATCGTCGGCCGGCACCGCCAAGCGCATGTGGGCCGACAAGCCCGCCGACGAGCCCAAGCCCATGGCCGTGGAGCAGTTCGTGCCTTTCATGTCCGACTACAAGTTCTTCGAGGACATGGGCATTCGCACCTACGACCACGGCCACAGCTTCACGGGCGTGCACTTCAGCATCCACAGCAAGTACAAGGCAATTCCCGAGTACGACGACGCCATGAAGGCGCGCTACGGCGAAGAAAAAACCGCGCAGATCCTCGGCATGGCACGGCACAACACCGTGTACTACCCGAACCTCACCATCAAGGGTGCGATCCAGGCGATCCGCGTGGTGAAGCCGATCTCTGCCGACAAGACGCTGATCGAGAGCTGGACCTTCCGCCTGAAGGGCGCGCCGCCCGAGTTGCTGCAGCGCACCACCATGTACAACCGGCTCATCAACTCGCCGTTCTCGGTGGTGGGTCACGACGACCTGCAGGCCTACCGCGGCATGCAGGCCGGGCTTCATGCGAGCGGCAACGAATGGGTCAGCCTGCATCGCGACTACGACGCGTCGGAGCTGAAGGGCGGCGAAATCACCACGGGCGGCACCAACGAACTGCCGATGCGCAACCAGTACCGCAGCTGGGTGCAGCGCATGACGGAGACGATGTGATGGCCGGCGCCGAAATCTCGACCCAGATCACCCGCCAGGACCTGATCGACTTCGTCGTGAACGAAGCGCGCCTGCTGGACACCCGTCGCTATGAGGAGTGGAACGCGCTCTTCACCGACGACGCCTTCTACTGGGTGCCGCTGGTGCCCGACCAGGAAGACGGGCTCAACCACACCTCGCACCTCTACGAAGACAAGCTGCTGCGCGAACTGCGCATTGAGCGCCTCAAGAGCCCGCGTGCCTTCTCGCAGCAGCCGCCGAGCCGCTGCCACCACCTGCTGCAGGTGCCGGTGGTCGAGACCTTCGACGCCGAAGGCAACCGCTTCGTGGTGCGCACCGAGTTCCACTACACCGAATCGCAGGGCGATGAACTGCAGTTCTACGTCGGCACCTTCTTCCACTACCTCACGGTGCAAGACGGCGCGCTGCGCATGACGCTCAAGCGCGTGAACCTGCTCAACTGCGACGCGGCGCTGCCTGCCGTGCAGCTCTTCATCTAGGGACGCGATGCAAGACTCCACCGTTTTCGGCACCGTCCATCAAGTCTTTGCGGCAACTGCCAAGCGAACGCCGCAGGCCGAGTTCTTGTTCACCGAGTCGGTGACCGCTGCCGCCTACGGCATTCCGGCCGGTGCCATCCGCTGGGGCGAGGCAGCCGCCGAGGTCGAGCGGCTTCGCACTGCCTACGCGAAAGCCGGCTACGGCCACGGCCATCGAGTGGGGCTGCTGCTGGAGAACCGGCCGGCGTTTCTCTTCCACTGGTTCGCGCTCAACGCGCTGGGCGTGAGCGTGGTGCCGATCAATGCCGAAATGCGTTCGGCTGAACTGGTGTACCTGATCGGCCACAGCGAGATCGGCCTGGCGGTGACGCTGCCTGAACGCGCGAATGATCTGCGCACAGCCGCTGCGCAAGTCGGCGTGCCCTTCGAAACCATGGGACCCGACGACGCTGTGCCCAGAGCCAGCACCGCCGCGCCGCGGTCGCACGAACCCATCGGCGCCGGCACCGAATGCGGCCTGCTCTACACGTCGGGCACAACTGGCCGACCCAAGGGCTGCATCCTGAGCAACGCCTACTTCCTGCGTGCGGGCGAGTGGTACGCGGCGCTCGATGGCGTCTGCAGCATCCGGCCCAATGCCGAGCGCGTCATCACCCCATTGCCGCTCAACCACATGAACGCGATGGCGTTCTCCACCATGGTGGTGCTGGTGGCAGGCGGCTGCCTGGTGCAGCTCGACCGGTTCCATCCGAAGACATGGCTGGCAAGCGCTCGCGAGAGCGGCGCAACCATCGTTCACTACCTGGGCGTGATGCCTGCGATGCTGCTGTCGGCCCCGCCGTCTGCCGCAGACCGCGACCATGCGATCCGCTGGGGCTTCGGCGCCGGTGTGGACCGAAAGAACCATGCACCCTTCGAGGAGCGCTTCGGCTTTCCGTTGGTGGAGGCGTGGGCCATGACCGAGACCGGCGCGGCCGCCTGCATCATGGCCAACCGCGAGCCGCGTTTAGTGGGCACGAGCTGCTTCGGCCGGCAGGAAAACTTCGTGCAGATCCGCCTCGTGGGCGAGGACGGCAGCGACGTCGGTACCGACGTGCCGGGCGAACTGCTCGTGCGCTCGGCCGGCGACGACCCGCAGCGTTATTTCTTCTCCGGCTACCTGAAGGACGAAGAGGCGACGCGTGAAGCATGGGCGGGTGGCTGGTTCCACACAGGCGACCTTGTGCGCCGCGATGCCCAGGGCAACTTCTTCTTCGTCGACCGCAAGAAGAATGTGATCCGCCGCAGCGGCGAGAACATTTCGGCCGTCGAGGTCGAGAGCGTGCTCAACCAGCATCCGGCGGTGAAGACCTCCGCCGTGGCCGCGACGCCCGATGCGGTGCGCGGCGACGAGGTGCTGGCTTGCATCGTGATGCGCGAGGGCGCCGATGCCGCGCAGCGCGAGCAGATCGCAGCGAGCATCGTGCAGCACGCGCTCGCGCAGTTGGCCTACTACAAGGCGCCGGGCTACGTCGCCTTCGTCGATGCGCTGCCGCTCACGCCGTCGCAGAAGATCCAGCGCGGCCAACTGCGAGAGATGGCGCAGTCGCTGCCGGGGCAGGGCCACTGCATCGACACCCGCTCGATGAAGAAAAGACAAGTGGGGCAGGCATGACCAGGCAACGGCTCTCCTACGAAGGCGTTGCGGTCGCCGTGCCCATCACGGTGCCCTACGTGCGTTATTCCACCCGCACCGCGCACTGGTTCATCGGCCAGGCCATCGAGGCGCTGGTCGAGTCCAGCGGCGTCGCCAAGGAGCAGATCGACGGCCTGTGCCTCAGCAGCTTCTCGCTCGCGCCCGACACGGCCGTGGGCGTCACTCAGCACTTGGGGCTTTCGCCGCGCTGGCTCGACCACGTGCCCACCGGCGGCGCCTCGGGCGTGATGTGCCTGCGCCGCGCCGCGCGCGCCGTGCAGGCGGGCGATGCCGACATCGTCGCCTGCGTGGGCGCCGACACCAACCATGTCGACTCCTTCCGCCAGACGCTCGGCAGCTTCAGCAACTTCGCGCGCGATGCGAGCTACCCCTACGGCTCGGGCGGACCGAACTCGATTTTCGCGTTCATCACCGCCAACTACATGCGCACCTACGGCGCCAGGCGCGAAGACTTCGGCCGCATCTGCGTGGACCAGCGCACCAATGCGCTCGGCAATCCGAATGCGATGTTCAAGAAGGCGCTGACGCTGGACGAATACATGGCTGCGCGGCCGATCTCCGACCCCATCCACCTCTTCGATTGCGTGATGCCTTGTGCGGGCGCCGACGCCTTCCTGGTGATGAGCGAGGAGCGCGCGCGCGACCTGGGCCTGCCGCACGCCGTGATCCGCGGCGCCATCGAGCGCCATAACGCCTATGCCGAAGACCCGGTGATGGTGCAGGGCGGCTGGCGCATGGACCGCGACGACCTGTATGCGCAGGCCGGCGTCCAGCCCGCACAACTCGACTTCGTGCAGACCTACGACGACTACCCCGTCATCGTGATGATGCAGTTCGAAGACCTGGGCTTCTGCGAGAAGGGCGAAGGCCCGGCCTTCGTGCAGTCGCACACCATGACTTTCGACGGCAGCTTTCCTAACAACACCAGCGGTGGCCAGCTCTCGGCCGGGCAGGCCGGCGCGGCAGGCGGTTTCCTCGGCATGGTCGAGGCGATCCGCCAGCTGACCGGCCAAGCCGGCAAGCGCGCGGTACCCGACGCGCAGCTGGGCCTCGTCGCCGGCTTCGGCATGGTGACCTACGACCGCTGCCTGTGCACAGGCGCGGTCATCCTGGGGAGACCCGCATGACGATGCCTTTGATGCGCCCCCCGCGCAAGAACCCGGTGCTGCGCACACGGCAGATGAACCTGCCGCCCGGCGCGCGCGGCCGTGTGGCGCTCGGCCTCACCGCAGCCGCCGCCGAAGGCCGCTTCGAGCTGCAGACCTGCGAAGACTGCGGCACCGTGCAGTACCCGCCGCGCGAGGTCTGCCACAAGTGCCTCTCCGCCGCGCTGCGCTGGCGCACGCAGAGCGGCGAGGGCGAACTGCTCGGCAGCACCACGCTGCACCACAGCAACGACCTGTTCTTCCGCGAGCGGCTGCCCTGGCGGCTGGGGCTGGTGCACCTGGATGCCGGTCCGACGCTCATGGTCCACCTGCATGGGGAGGTCGGCGACGCGCCCCAGCGCGGGCAACCCGGAGGGGACGCGCTACCGCGCGTCCGTGTCAGCGCCCGGCTCGACCGCGCCGGCCAAGCCGTTCTCATTGGTTTTCCGAATGAAGGGAGTCCCCACATGGCCGACGACAAGATGCTGCGCGAGATGACCAGCGATCCCAAGTTCCGCAAGGTGCTGGTGACCGACGGCAAGACCGAGACCGGCCAGGCCATCGTGCGTGCGCTGGTAAAAGCCGGCGCCGACATCGTCTGGGTCGGCCATGCCGAGCCCTGGAAGAAGATGGGCGATGGGCTCGACGACATCTCGGCGCTGCCGCAGGTGACGCTCGTGCCGCTCGACCTCACCAACGGCCGCCAGGTGACCGAGCTTGCAGGCTCCATCGGCGGCAAGGTCGACATCGTGATCAACAACGCCGAGGTGCACCGCACCTTCGGCATCGGCGCGCGCCGCGGCACCGATGTGGCCAAGGCCGAGATGGACATCAACTACTTCGGCCTGCTGCGCCTCGCGCAAGAGTTCGGCCCTGCGCTCAAGGGCCGCTCGGCCGACGGCGCCACGGGCGCGACGGCGTGGGTCAACCTGCTGTCGATCTACTCGCTCAGCAACTTCCCGCCGCACGGCACCTTCAGCGCATCGAAGGCGGCGGCGCATTCGCTCGCGCAGTGCCTGCGCGCCGAGATGGGCCCGGCCGGCATCCGCGTGATCAACGTGTTCCCCGGCCCCATCGACGACGAATGGAACCAGCACACGCCGCCGCCCAAGCTGGCGCCCACCGCGCTGGCCAACGCCATCGTGAAGGCGCTGCGCGATGGGGTGGAAGACGTGTACCCCGGCGATGTGGCGCAGGAGTGGCTGGAGCGCTGGCGCGACAACCCGAAGGTGCTCGAACGCGAACTGGCTGCAGGCGGCTGAAGAAGGAACCCACGATGACGACAACCACCGAACTGATGTCCGCCGCCGAGATCCTCGGCGGCCTGGTGACCGCCATGGCGAGCGGCCGCATCCGCGTGATCGACCTCACGCAGACGCTCACACCCGAGTTCCCGCAGATCGCATTGCCGCCTGAGATGGGCCAATGCTGGCCCTTCCGCATCGAAGAAGTGTCGAAGTACGACGAGCGCGGCCCGGCCTGGTACTGGAACAATTTTTCGTGCGGCGAGCACACCGGCACGCACTTCGATGCGCCGATCCACTGGATCTCGGGCCGCGACCTGCCCAACAACTCGGTCGACACCATTCCCGTGCAGCACTTCGTGGCGCCGGCCTGCGTGATCGACTGCTCGGCTGATGTACAGGCGAACGACGATTACCTGCTGAGCGTGGCCGACATCGAACGCTACGAGGCCGCGCACGGCCGCATTCCCAAGGGGGCCTGGGTGCTGATGCGCACCGATTGGTCCAAGCGCAGCGATCCCGAGGCGTACCAGAACTTCGACGAAACCGGCCAGCACACGCCCGGCCCCAGCACCGAGGCCGTGCGCTTCCTGGTGGAGCAGCGCGACGTGCTCGGCTTCGGCTCAGAGGCTATCGGCACCGACGCGGGCCAGGGCTATCACCTGCGGCCGCCTTACCCGTGCCACTACTACATGCATGGTGCAGGCCGCTACGGCCTGCAGTGCCTGAGCAATCTCGACCTGCTGCCGCCATCGGGTGCGGTGCTGATCTGCCCGCCGCTCAAGATCGAGAAGGGCAGCGGCAGCCCGCTGCGCGTGCTGGCTCTGGTGGGAGCGCAGGCATGACGCCGAAGGTCGCTGCCGTCACCGGCGGCAGCGCGGGCATCGGCAAGGCGATCTGCGAAGACCTGCTCGCGCAGGGCTACGAAGTGGTCTCGCTCGCGCGCCGCAAGGCCGAGATTGATCACCCGAAGCTGCACAGCATCGAGGTCGACCTGAGCGATCGGGCGGCGACGGGCGAGGCGGTGCGCGAGCTGGTCGCGCGTTTCGAACCGACCACCATCGTGCACAACGCCGGCGTGATCCGCCCCGCGCTTCTGCCTGAGGTGAAGCTGGACGATCTCGATGCGCTCGTCGACCTGCACCTGGGCTGTGCGATCCAGCTCGTGCAAGGTGCATTGCCCGCGATGCGTGCACAGCGCTTCGGCCGCGTGGTGCTGCTCTCGTCTCGCGCGGCGTTGGGCCTGGCTACGCGAACCAGCTATTCCGCGACCAAGGCCGGCATGCTGGGCATGGCACGCACCTGGGCGCTCGAGCTCGCGGCGGACGGCATCACGGTGAACGTGGTCGCGCCCGGTCCTATCCGTACCGACATGTTCTACGACGTGGTCGAGGCGGGCAGCGAGAAGGAACGCGCGCTCGCGGCCTCAGTGCCCGTCAAGCGCCTCGGCGAATCGACCGACGTGGCACGCGCCGTGCGTTTCTTTGCCGCGCCCGAAAACAGCTTCGTCACCGGGCAGGTCCTGTACGTCTGCGGCGGCACCAGCGTCGGCAGTCTCGCCCTCTAGTTTTTCAGCGTTCGTTTCGTTCATCCATCACACCCTGGAGCACCGCCATGAAAGTCCTGAACCGAATTCGCACCCTCGCGGCCATTGCCGCGGGCCTCGGCGCACTCAGCGCCGCCAGCGCTTGGGCCGCAGATCTCAAGGTCGGCTTCATCACGTCGCTTTCGGGGCCGGTGTCGTCGCTGGGCATTCCCTATGAAAAGGGCATGAAGGCCGCGCTCGCCTACAAGGCCGACCTGGGCGGCCGCAAGATCCAGCTGGTGCAGCTCGACGATGCCTCCGACCCGACGACGGCCGCGCGCAACGCCCGCAAGATGATCGACGAGGACAAGGTCGACGTCATCATCGGCACCGCGGGCTCTCCGGGCGCACTCGCCATTGCCGGCGTGGCGCGTGAAACGAAGACGCCGCTGATCTCCATCGCCAACGCCAACCTGCCAGGCGAAGAGGGCGCATGGATGGTCACGCTGCCGCAGCCAGCGCCGCTGATGGTGAGCGCGGTGGTCGAGCGCATGAAGAAGTCGGGCGTGAAGACGGTGGGTTACATCGGCTTTTCGGATGCATGGGGTGACCTGGTGTACGGCGCGCTGCAAAAGAGCGCAGAGCCGGCCGGCATCAAGATCGTGTCGAACGAGCGCTATGCGCGTGGCGATTCGTCGGTGACCGGCCAGGTCCTGAAGATCGTCGCGCTGCGCCCCGACGCGGTGATCACCGGCACCTCGGGCACACCCGGTGCGCTGCCTTACCTCGCGCTCTCGGAGCGCGGCTACAAGGGCCAGATCTACGGCATGCATGCGCTGATCAACCCCGACTTCGTGCGGGTGGGTGGTGCGTCGGTCGAGGGCTTGCTGGCCCCCACGGGGCCGGTGATCGTTGCCGAGCAGTTGCCAAGCGAGAACCCGATCCGCAAGGTGTCGATAGACTTCCGCGCGGCCTACCAGAAGGCCAACGGCGCACCGCCGACCGATGCCTTCTCTGCCTACACCTTCGATGCGTGGCTGCTCTACCTCGATGCCGCCCAACGCGCGCTCGCCACCAAGGCGGAGCCGGGCACGCCGCAGTTCCGCGAAGCGCTGCGCGACGCCATCGTGAGCACCAAGGAGCTGGTGGGCACGCACTCGGTCTACAACTTCAAGCCGAACGACCGCTATGGCTCCGATGAGCGTTCACGGGTTGTCGTGAAGCTCGAGAAGGGCCAGTGGAAGCTGGTTCCCTGAGATGGGGTTTTCCTGTTCGGGCCGCTGGGGTCATTCATGGTGCGCACCCGTCGACGGGGTGCCTTACTCCGCGAATGTCCCCCGGCCTGCGGCCTCCTCCTTTATTTCGCTGCGCAAGGCACCCCATCGACGTGTGCGTGATCCAGAGCAGTCGTTGATCAGCGGTACACCCACAGCGTACCCAAGTGCACAGGGCATCGGGTGCTCCCCGCAGCGAAATAAAGGAGGAGGGGCGCAGCCCCGGGGGACATTCGCGGAGGGGAGTACCCGGTGGCCTGGGCACTCGCCCTGAGCCCTGAGCCCTGAACAACAGAACGCCCAAACGAAGCAAGAAACAACACAAGCCGGAGCAACCAAGATGAAAAAGAACCTAGTTCGAATCCTCGGCCTCGCCACAGTCGCCATGGCCGCCGCGCAGGCCATGGCAGCCGACCTGAAGATCGGCTTCATCAGCTCGCTTTCAGGCCCCGTCGCTGCGCTTGGCGTGCCCTACGAAAAGGGCATCCGCGCAGCCATTGCGGAGCATCCGGAAATCGGCGGCCGCAAGGTCCAGCTCATCGTGCTCGACGACGCTTCCGACCCCACCACCGCCGGGCGCAACGCACGCAAGCTCGTGACGGAAGACAAGGTCGACGTGCTCATCGGCACTTCCGGCGTACCGGGCGCAATGGCCATAGCCTCCGTGGCGCGCGAACTCAACACGCCGCTCATCTCGCCCACGCCCGTGACCATTGCCGGCCCCGAGGGCGCGTGGACCGTGACCGTGTCGCAGCCGTTCCCGCTCATGGTCGCGGGCGTGGTGGAGCGTATGCAGAAGTCCGGCGTGAAAACGGTGGCCTTCATCGGCTTTTCCGATGCGCTCGGCGACCTGGCCTATGACTCGCTCGTGAAAAGCGCCGAGAAAGCCGGCATCAAGGTGGTTGCGAACGAGCGTTATGCACGCAGCGATTCATCGGTGGCGGGGCAGGTGCTGAAGATCGTCGCGGCCCGGCCCGATGCCGTGTTCGCGGGCAACTCCGGCACGCCCGGTGCGCTGCCCTACATCGCGCTTGCCGATCGCGGCTACAAGGGAAAGATCTACGGTACGCATGGGCTCATCAACGCCGACTTCGTGCGCGTGGGCGGCGCCTCCATCGAAGGCCTGCAGGTGCCGAGCGGCCCGGTGCTCGTGGCCGACCAGCTGCCTGACAGCAATCCCATCAAGAAGGTGTCGATGGGCTTTCGCAACGCCTACCAGAAGGTGAACGGTGCGGTGCCTACCGATGCCTTCTCCTCCTACACCTACGACGCCTACCTGCTGCTGGCCGATGCCGCCTCGCGCACCAAGGGCGAGCCAGGCACGCCGCAGTACCGCACGGCTCTGCGCGATGCCATCGTGAGTACGAAGGAGCTGGTGGGCACGCACGGCATCTACACCTTCAAGCCCGACGACCGCTATGGCTCCGACCAGCGCGGCGTGGTGATCGTGCAGATGAACAAGGGCCAGTGGAAGCTGGTTCCCTGAGAAAAAAACCGAGCGCCCGCCGATGACCAGCTACCGCCATCATCTTGACCGCATTGCCGCCCTGGTGCAGGACGACCGCGTGCACCGCGACCTGTACCTGAGCGACGAGATCTTTGCGCTCGAGCAGGAGCGCCTGTTCGCGAACACCTGGGTCTTCCTGGGCCATGCGAGCCAGGTGCCGGAGGCGGGCGATTTCGTGACGCAGGAGGTCGCAGGCCGGCCGCTCCTTATGGTGCGGCAGCCCGACGGCGCAGTGCATGTCATGTACAACCGCTGCGCCCACAAGGGCACGCAGCTGGTCACGGATGAATGCGGCAATACCGGCCGCTTCTTCCGCTGCCCGTACCACGCGTGGACCTACAAGCTCGACGGCGCGCCGCTCGGCCTGCCGCTGAAGAACGGTTATGAGGGCACCCAGCTCAAGGCCTGCGAATCGGGGCAGGGGCTGTCGGTGGTGAAGCATGCGAAGGTGTACCGCGACTTCGTCTTCGTGCGCCTCTCCGAGGCCGGCCCCTCATTCGAAGATTACTTCGGCGAGGTGCTCGGCGCCATCGACAACATGGTCGACCGCTCGCCGGAAGGCAAGCTCACCGTCGGCGGCGGCGTGCTGCGCAACATCGTCCATTGCAACTGGAAGATGTACCTCGAGAACATCAACGACACGGTGCATCCGATGTCCACGCACGAGTCGGCCACCAAGGCGGCCGAGGCGCTGTGGGAGGGCCACGCGCCCACCGATCCCAAGCCCATGGCGATGGAGCAGATCCTCCCCTTCGGTTCGGGCTACGAATTCTTCGACAAGATGGGTGGCCGCGTGTTCGCCAACGGCCACAGCGTGCTGGGGGTGAACTTCAGCATTCACTCCAACTATGCGCAGTTGCCCGAGTACGAGGCCGCGATGCAGGCCGCGCACGGCGCCGAGCGCGCGGCCGACATCCTGCAGCGCTCGCCGCAGAACTCGGTGCTGTATCCGAGCCTTTCGGTGAAGGGCTCTCCCCAGGCCATCCGCGTCATCCGGCCCCTGGCGGCCGACCGCACGTTGATCGAGGCCTGGAGCTTCCGCGCAGCGGGCGCGCCGGCGCTGCTCTTCGAGCGGGCGATGAGCTACAACCGGCTCGTTTTCTCGCCGATGTCGGTGGTGGCGCACGACGACGTGCACCTGTTCGAAAGCATCCAGCAAGGGCTGCGCGCCGGCGGCAACGAGTGGGTGAGCCTGCACCGCAACTTCGACGCGGCCGAGCTCGCGCAGACCACCATCACCACCAACGGCACCAACGAACTGCTCATGCGCAACCAGTTCCGCGCCTGGGCGAAGGCAATGGCTTTGGAGGCTGCGGCATGACCAGCGACCCGCGCGATTTTGTCGCCCATGAGGCCGCGTTGCTCGACGAACGGCGCTTCGACGACTGGCTGGCGCTCTTTGCCGACGACGGCCACTACTGGGTTCCATTGCTCGGCGCCGCGCAGGCCGATCCGTTCTCCCACAACTCGCTGGCTTACGAAGACCGGCTGCTTTTGCAGCTGCGTGTTGACCGGCTGAAAAATCCGCGCGCGCATTCGCAGCACCCCGCAAGCCATAGCCAGCATGTGCTGCAGCCTTCGCGCATCGAAAGCGAGACGGGCGACGAGGTGCGCCTTCGCACGCCGTTCCTCTACGTCGAAGCGCGCGGTGAATCCCAGATCTTGCTGAGCGGCACGGCCCGCCACCACCTGGCGCAGACGCCCTCGGGCTGGCGCATCCGCCAGAAGCGCATCGACCTGCTCAACGCCGCGCGCGCATTGCCGGCCATCCAGTTGTTCATCTGAGTTTTCCGTTCCTTCCATTCTTTCTCACTGGAGCTACGACATGAAGAGCCTGATGCTGACCTTGACGCGCGGTGCCATCGCCGCGGCGCTGACTGCCTGCGGCGTTGCGAGCGCGCTTGCGGCCGACCTCAAGGTCGGCCTGAGCGTGTCGCTCTCGGGCCCCAACTCTTCGTTGGGCGTGCCATATGCGAAGGGCATGCAGGCCGCGCTGGCCTACAAGCCTGAGATCAATGGCCGCAAGGTGCAGCTCATCGTGCTGGACGACGGCTCCGACCCGACGACCGCCGGGCGCAATGCGCGCAAGCTTGTCGAAGAGGAGAAGGTCGACGTGCTCATGGGCACCTCGGGCGTGCCGGCCGCCATCGCGATGGCGCAGGTGGGCCGCGACGCGAAGACGCCGATGATCGGCCTCACGCCGATCCTGCTCGATGCGAACGAGAACTCGTGGGTCATGACGGTCGCGCAGCCCACGCAGCTGATGATCGATGCCGTGGTCGAGCGCATGAAGCGCAACAACGTCAAGACGGTGGGCTACATCGGTTTTACCGACGCCTGGGGCGACCTGGTCTACAACGCGCTCATGAAGGCCGCGCCCGAAGCCGGCATCAAGGTCGTGAGCAACGAGCGCTACGCGCGCGCCGACGCTTCGGTGACCGGGCAGGTGCTGAAGATCGTCGCGCTGCGGCCCGATGCGGTGATGACCGGCGGCGCCGGCACGCCGGGTGCATTGCCGTTCCTTGCGCTGCAGGAGCGCGGCTACAAGGGCGGCGTGTACGGCCAGCACGGCCTCATCAACCCCGACTTCGTGCGCGTGGTCGGTGCCGCCGGCCAGAACGCACTGATGCCCACCGGCCCGGTGATCGTCGCCGAGCAGTTGCCCGACAACTATCCGACCAAGAAGATCGCCACCGATTTCCGCGCGGTGTTCCAGAAGGTGAACAACGCGCCGACCAGCGATGCCTTCTCGGCCTATTCCTTCGACGGCTGGCTGGTGTTTGCAGATGCCGCCTCGCGCGCCATGAAGAAGGCCGAGCCGGGCACGGCGGAGTTTCGCGTGGCGCTGCGCGATGCCATCTTCAGCACCAAGGAGGTGGTGGGCACGCACGGCGTGTACAGCTTCAAGCCCGGCAGTCTCTATGGCGTGGACGAACGCGCCCGCGTGATCGTCAAGCTCGACAACGGCCAATGGAAGCTCGCACCTTGAACCACCTGATGACGACGACTTTGCCCGGGGGCTTTCTATGACATGGGACGTGGCGCTGATCCTTGTCACCGACGGCCTCGCCAACGGTGCCATCTATCTGCTGGCCGGGCTCGGGCTGGTGCTGATCTTTTCCGTCACGCGGGTGGTCTTCGTGCCGTTCGGCGACATCGCGGCCTTTGCCGCACTGTCGCTCGCGGCCTTCGAAACCGGCCGCGTGCCGCCGACCATTGGCATGGTAGCCGTGCTCACGGCGCTGGCGTTGGCAACGGAAGTCGGCAGCCTGCTGCGGCGCGGTGAAGCCGCCCGCATTCCCAAGGCGGTGCTGATGTGGGGCGTGTTGCCCGCGATTCCCTGCGTGCTGGCGTGGCTTGCGGCAAGGCCGGGCGTGCCGGTGGCGGTGCATATCGCGGTAGCGGTGCTGCTGGTGGTGCCCATTGCGCCGCTGCTCGCAAGGGTGGTGTTCCAGCCGATTGCCGACGCTTCGGTGCTGGTGCTGCTGATCGTTTCGCTGGCGCTGCACTTCCTGCTCTCGGGCCTGGGCCTGTTGTTCTTCGGCCCTGAAGGCTCGCGCACCACGCCGCTCACGAGCGCGGTGTTCACGCTGGGCGATGGGTTCACCGTCAGCGGCCAGGTGGTGCTGATGGTGGGCGCGGCCATTGTGCTGAGCGGGCTGTTCTTCCTCGTGTTCGAGCGCACGGTGGCCGGCAAGGCGCTGCGCGCGACGGCGGTGAACCGGGTGGGCGCGCGGCTGGTCGGCATTCGGCCGGTGCGCACCGCGCTGCTGGCCTACGGTTGCGCCTCTCTGCTGGCGGGGCTCATCGGTGTGCTGATCGCGCCGGTGACGACCATGTACTACGACTCGGGTTTCATCATCGGCCTGAAAGCCTTCGTGGCCGCGATCATCGGCGGGCTGGTCAGTTACCCGATGACGGCCGTGGGCGCGCTCGCGGTCGGCGTGGTGGAAAGCTTCGCGTCGTTCTGGAGCGGGGCGCTGAAAGACGTGATCGTGTTCAGCCTGCTCATACCGGTGCTCATGCTGCGCTCCTTCTTGGCCGCGCATTCCGAAGAGGAAGAAGACGAGGTGGACCAATGATGAACGGCAACCGCAAACGGATGGGCTGGATCGCCCTGGTGGTCGTCGTGCTGGCGCTGGTGCCGGCGGTGGCGGGCAGCTTCACGGTTTCGCTGCTCAACGACATCGGCATCGGCGCGCTGGTGGCGCTCGGGCTGGTGCTGCTCACCGGCGTGGGTGGCGCAACCTCCTTCGGCCAGGCCGCCTTCGTGGGCATTGCGGCCTATGCGACGGCGTGGCTTACGACCACGCAGGGCATGTCGCCATGGATCGGCCTCTTGTTCGCGCTGCTGCTCACCGGGCTGTCGGCCCTTGCCATCGGCATGCTCACGCTGCGGCTCGGCGGACACTTTCTGCCGCTGAGCACCATCGCGTGGGGCCTGTCGATCGCAATGCTGTTCGGGAACGTCGATGCGCTCGGGCGCCACACGGGGCTGTCGAACATTCCGGCGCTGCAGGTCGCGGGCTGGTCGCTGGCCGATCCGCGGTCGATGTACTACCTGATCTGGGTGGTGGTCGGGTTGGCCTGCCTGTTCAGCCACAACCTGCTGCAGTCGCGCCCCGGCCGCGCGATTCGCGGGCTGCGCGGCGGTGCCACGCTGCTGGCCAGCGTGGGTGCAGATGCCTACCGCGTGCGGCTTACGCTGTTTGTGACGGCCGCGCTCTTTGCGGGGCTGGCAGGCTGGCTCTATGCGCACATGAACCGCTTCGTGAGCCCGTCGCCCTTCGACGTGCGCGCGAGCATCGAGTACCTGCTGATGGCGGTGGCCGGCGGGCTCGGGCAACTGGCGGGCGCGCTGGTGGGCGCGGCCTTGGTGCTGGTGCTGAAGAACGGCCTGCAAGACGTGCTGCCCATGCTCACGCAGCGTGCCGGGCAATTGGAGGCGGTGGCGTTCGCGACGCTGTTCATTCTGCTGCTGCACTTTGCGCGGGGCGGTCTCATGGGTTTGCTGCGCCGCTGGACGCGTCGCAGGGCCGGCACGCAGGGGGCATCGCGCTATGAGGCACCCGCGGTCGAACCGCTGCCGCATCGGCAACTGCCCGCGCGCGGCACGCAGGTGCTGTCGGTCAAGGGCGCGGTCAAACGCTTCGGCGGGCTGGTGGCGGTGAACGATGTGAGCTTCGAGGTGAATGCGGGCGAGATCGTCGGCCTGATCGGCCCCAACGGCGCGGGCAAGTCGACGATGTTCAACCTGCTGACCTGCACGCTGCCGATGAGCGCGGGCCAGGTGCGCTTTCTGGAGCACGACATCGCCGGCATGCCGCAGCGCCAGGTGGCTCGGCTGGGGTTGGCACGCACCTTCCAGCACGTGAAGCTGCGGCCGCACATGAGCCTGCTCGACAACGTGGCGCTGGGTGCGCATTCGCGTACGCGCTCGGGTGTCTTGAAAGCCGGCTTGCGGCTGGACCGCACCGAGGAAAGGCAGATCCTGCAGGAGGCGCAGCGCCAGCTCGACCGCATCGGCTTGGGTGACCGCGCGCACGAGCTCGCGGGCAGCCTGCCCCTGGGCACGCAGCGCATTCTCGAAATTGCGCGCGCCCTGGCTGCAGACCCGGTGCTGCTGGTGCTCGACGAGCCCGCGGCGGGCCTGCGCCGCAAGGAAAAGATGGCGCTCGGCGACCTGCTGCGCAAGCTGCGCGAGGAGGGCGTGACCATCCTGATCGTTGAACACGACATGGACTTCGTGATGAAACTGGTGGACCGGCTGGTGGTGATGAACTTTGGCTCCAAGCTCGTGGAGGGCGTGCCGTCCGCGGTGCGCGCGGACGAGCGTGTGCAGGCGGCTTACCTGGGGAGCGTTGTATGAGCGCCGCACGGCCGCCCGAAGGCGCGGGCCCCCTTCAGGGGGTGCGCGAAGTACACGCAGTGACAAGCCTGGGGGTGATGAAATGACCGCGATGCTGGAGATCGGCGATCTGCATGTGTCGTATGGGCAGGTCGAGGCGGTGCGCGGCGTCTCGCTCGACCTGCAGCCAGGGCAGATCATCTCGGTGATCGGCCCCAACGGCGCGGGCAAGACCACGCTGCTGGCCGCCGCCATGGGCCTGCTGCCCTGCAAGGGCACGCTGCGCTTCGAGGGCGAAGACCTGCAAGGGCTCGATGTGGAAGCGCGCGTGGAGCGCGGCCTGTGCCTTGTGCCCGAGAAACGCGAGCTGTTCGGCGAGCTCACCGTGCTCGACAACCTGCAGCTCGGCGCCTATGCCAAGCGGCTGCGTGGCGATGCGATGAAGAAGCGGCTGCAATCGGTATACGACCGGTTTCCGCGGCTCGCGGAGCGCCGCGCGCAGCGCGCCGACACGCTCTCGGGCGGCGAGCGCCAGATGCTGGCGGTGGGCCGCGCACTCATGTCGGCGCCGCGCCTGCTGATGCTCGACGAGCCCAGCCTCGGCCTTGCACCGCTCATCGTGCGAGACATTCTTACCATCGTGCGCAAGCTGCGCGAAGACGGCGTGTCGATCCTGCTGGTGGAGCAGAACGCGCGCGCGGCGCTCGAAACCTCGGACCACGGCTACGTGCTCGAAACCGGCGAGATCGCGCTTTCAGGCGCTTCGGCCGAACTGGCGAGCGACCCGCGGGTGCAGGCCACCTATCTTGGCGGAGGCACGCACGATGACGAGTGAACCGCGCGCAGTGCCCCCGGCACAGCGAACGCTGCCGGCCATGCTGCAGCGGCAGGCGGCAGTGTTCGGTACGCGCCCGTTGCTGCGCATTGCGGGCTCTCGCTGGTCGCATGCCGATGCGGCAGAAGCAGCGGGCGGTCGCGCGGGCGCACTCGCGCAAGCGGGCATCGAGCGCGGAGACCGCGTGGCCGTGATGTGCGGCAACCGCATCGAGTTTCTGGAAACCTTTCTAGGTGCCGCTTGGATCGGCGCTTCGACGGTGCCGATCAACACCGCCTCCATGGGGCCGCAGATCGAGTACTTCCTTTCACACAGCGAAGCGAAGCTGCTGGTCATCGAAGCCGGGTTTCTGAGCCGCCTGCAGGCCGCGGACCTCGGGCGAACGAAGCTCAAGGAAATCTGGATCGTCGGCGAGGCGGCCGGCGGCGAGCCCGCAGCGTGGCTCGCACCGGCCAGCGTGCGCGTGCTGGCGTATCCCTCCGGCGGCCCGGCTGCTGAGCCGGCCGACGTGCAGCCCGGCGATCCGCTGGCCATTCTGTATACCTCGGGCACCACGGGCCCGGCCAAGGGCGTGATCTGCCCGCATGCGCAGTATTTCTGGTGGGGCGTGAACAGCGCCGAGGTGCTCGGCGTGGCGACGGACGACGTGCTGTGCACCACGCTGCCGCTCTTTCATATCAATGCGCTCAACACCTTTGCGCAAGCCGCGCTGACGGGCTCCGAGGTTGTCTTTGAAACGCGCTTCTCGGCCTCGGGCTTCTGGCCTTCGATGGATGCGAACGGCGCCACCGTGGTCTACCTGCTGGGTGCCATGGTGCCGATACTGCTTGCGCAACCCACGGGCGAGGGCGAGCGCAACCATCGCGTGCGCATCGGCCTCGGGCCCGGTGTGCCCGATGCCGCTGGCAAGGCATTTTTCGAGCGCACCGGCGTACGCCTGCTCGAAGGCTATGGTTCCACCGAAACCAACTTTGCCATTGCCACCGCACCCGATTCGCCGCGCGGCGGCGTCATGGGATGGCTTCGGCCCGGATTCCAGGCGCGTGTTGCCGACGAAAGCGATGCGGAGCTGCCCGCGGGAGAAGCCGGCGAATTGCTGCTGCGCGCCGACGAACCCCATGCCTTCGCAAGCGGCTACTTCAACATGCCCGAGAAGACGGTCGAGGCCTGGCGCAATCTCTGGTTTCACACCGGCGACCGCGTGGTGCGCGACGCCGACGGAGCCTTCAGGTTTGTCGATCGCATCAAGGATGCGATCCGCAGGCGCGGCGAAAACATTTCTTCGTTCGAGGTCGAGCAGGTGCTGCTGAGCCATCGCAGTGTTGCGTCGTGTGCGGTGTACCCGGTGCGCTCCGAACTGGCTGAGGACGAAGTCATGGCCGCGCTGGTGCCGCGCGAGGGCGAGCGCATCGATCCGCTGGAACTGATGAGCTTCTGCGAAAGCCGCCTGCCGTACTTTGCGGTGCCCCGCTATGTCGATGTATTGCCTGACCTGCCGCGCACCGAGAACGGCAAGGTTCAGAAGTTCAAGCTGCGCGAGCGCGGGGTAGGCGCGCAGACCTGGGACCGTGCGCTGAACAAGCGATAGGCCACATTCGCTAGAATCGTTCAGAACTAAACATTTCAGGTATGCATGCAAATCCATTGAGCGGCCGCCACGCCCTGGTGACTGGCGCCGCGCGCGGCATCGGAGCCGAAATCGCCCGCACCCTCGCCGCCGAAGGCGCTACGCTGACCTTGCTCGGGCGCGACATCGATTCGCTCCAGCGCGTGGCCGCCTCGCTCCAGGGCCAAGGCCATGGTGTCGTGGCCGCCGACGTGGCCGATGCGCAAGCGGTGCAGGCCGCGTTCGCGCAGGCACGCGCCGGGCGAGGGCCCATCGCAATCCTGGTGAACAACGCCGGCGCCGCGGAAAGCGCTCCTTTTCTCAAGACCTCGGTCGAGCTCTGGCAGCGCATGCTGTCGGTCAACTTGACGGGCAGCTTCTTGTGCGCGCAGGCGGCACTGCCCGACATGCTCGAGGCGGGCTGGGGCCGCATCGTCAACATTGCGAGCACCGCCGGCCAGAAGGGCTATGCCTATGTGGCCGCCTACACAGCGGCCAAGCATGGCGTGATCGGCCTCACGCGCTCGCTGGCGCTCGAAGTGGCCCGCAAGGGCGTGACGGTGAACGCGGTATGCCCCGGCTATACCGACACCGACATCCTGCGCGCGAGCGTCGCCAACGTGGTCGGCAAGACCGGCCGCAGCGAAGCCGATGCATTGGCCGAGTTTTCCAACGTCAATCCGCAGCGGCGCATCGTGCAGCCCGCCGAGGTGGCCGATGCGGTGCGCTGGCTGTGCGGCGAGGGCGCGGCCTCCGTCACCGGGCAGTCGGTATCGGTTTCCGGCGGGGAGGTCATGTAATGCGCAACGATGCCTCGCACGCCGCGCTCAGCGATGCCGAAGAACTCGGCCACGAGGCGCGCGCGGGCCGTGAAGACCACGCCATGCTCAAGCTGTGGCTGCGCATGCTCGCAAGCACCACGCAGATCGAGGCCGAAATTCGGCGCCGGCTGCGCGAGCGCTTCGGCATTTCGCTGGCGCGCTTCGACTACATGGCGCAGCTGTATCGCTACGAAGAAGGCCTGAAGATGCGCGTGCTGTCGCGCTACCTGATGGTGACGGGCGGCAACGTTACCGGCCTCACGGACGAGCTCGAGCGCGACGGCGTGGTGGCGCGCGCACACAGCCCCGACGATCGCCGCTCGTGGATCGTGAGCCTCACGCCCAAGGGCCGCGCCAGCTTCGAGACCATGGCCAAGGAGCACGAGCAATGGATTCTCGAAATGTTCTCGGGCCTCGACATGAAGACCGTCAAGCAGATGCATGCGCAACTCGGGCAGCTTCGCGTGCACGTGATGCGCAGCGAGCCCTCGGGCGAGGAGGGCTGATGACCGCAAGCCAGAAGGAAGCGCCCCAGGCCGATTTCCGCCGCACGCGGATGATCCGCTTTTCCGACTGCGATCCGGCGGGCATCGTGTTCTACCCGCAGTACTTCGTCATGCTCAACGGGCTGGTGGAAGACTGGGTGAGCGAAGGGCTCGGCATCGACTACCACGCGCTCATCTCGGAGCGGCGCGTCGGCTTGCCCACGGTGCGGCTGGAGGCCGACTTTCGCGCGGTGAGCCGCATGGGCGACCAGGTGGCGCTCGGCCTGTCGGTCGAGCGGCTGGGTTCGCGCTCGATCTCGCTCGTCCTGCGCTGCTTCGAGCCGGCCGGCGGTGAACTGCGCATGCAGGTGAAGCAGGTGCTGGTGACGACTTCGCTCGAGAGCCATCGCGCGGTGGAAATTCCGCAAGACTTGCGCGCGGCCATCCTGCGCATGTCGCCTTCTTCTGTTGCCTAAGAAAAGGCTCAGGCCGGCGGCTCTTCGCCAGCGCCGTGTGCGCGCTGCTTGAGCCAGCCGCTGAGCTCTTTTTTCCCCTTTGCGTTGGCCTGGCGCCAGGCCCCGCGCGCGGCCGCAATGAAGCGCTCTTCAGCCGCGTCGGGCACTTCGGAGGCGCGGTCTTCCTCGTCGAGCCAGCCAGTTTCCACTTCGCAATGCCGCTCGATCTGCCGCGCCAGGGTGTCGCCGATCGGCCGCGAGCTCTTGATCTGGCTCCACATGCTGGGGGAGATTTCGATCTTCCTGGCAAAGGCCTGGTCCAGCCCCTTGGCGGGCAGGCCGGCTGCAATGGCCCCTTCGAGAAAGCGGCGGTGCAGCGCAAGAACATTGCGGCGGCGCGCGACGGTGAGATTGGGCACTGTTTGAAAACGACGACGAGGGGACGAGAAACGATTGTCCCGGTTGTCGATGGTGCCGTAAACACTATTTACAGCCTGAAAGAGCAGGAAGCTACAGCCCCCAGAGCGGCAGGCTCAGCGGCTGAAGCCCCCGAAGACGCCGTAGGCGATGATCCCGGCGGTTGCAAGGCCGCCGACGATCAGGCAGATCACCTTGGTGGTGCGGCCGCTGCGGCGGCTTGAACGGGCCCAGTGCTCCGGACCGATCAGGTCGATGGGAACAGTGGGTTTGCCTAAGTCTGACGCCTTTTCCATGACAGGAAATATAGCGTAGCCCGCGGGGCGGAACAAAAAAATACCCGCCGAGGCGGGTGCAACGAGCTTGAGCTTCGAAACTTTATGCGCCCCTGTCGCCGGAGTTCTTGTTCTTCTTGCGATGCATGACAGCAACCCGCAAGATGCCATGCCAATCGCCTTTCCGGCGCGGGACAGGGCCGGATGCTGGTGAAATCACTTTAGAAAAGTGTGAAATATTGCCGTATGGACAAAGAAATCATCACTGAAAGCCTGAAGCGGGCGCTGGAAAGCTGGGTTCGCCACGCTTCCGCCGAACAACTGTGGAGTGTGCTCCAGGCGGGCGGGCTGGGTGCATCCATCGACGTGGAAGGCGATGCCGTTCACGTCCGCGTCGACCTCGGCAAGCCGCCCAACCCGCTGTCGGAACTGGGCCGAACCGACGGGCGCCTGCCGGTCACAGAGGCTTTTCTCGGCGAAAGCGCCATCTGGGGCAAACCGCCTCCGCAGGGCGACGAAACGCGCGAGCAATGGTTCCTGGCGAGCGAGCTGGCCCAGCAGCATGCCCGGCAATACCTGATTGCGGAAGTGGGCGAGAAGCGCGAGCTATTGTCGCGCTTTGTCGAAGGGTGGATGGCGGGTTGAAGGACCGCTGGCCACGGTAAGCGGCGAGGGGCTGTTCAATCCGCCCGGGTAACAAGCACGTCCCCTACCTGCGGCCCGTCGACGATCGCACCGGCCGAGTCGTGCGCCACTTCGATGCCCACGCCGCAGCTATCGGCGTCAATCTCCCACACCCAGCCGTAAAGCTCGCGCGGGCTGCCCTTGGGCGACATGAGCGGCATGTTCATCCGCAGGCCGTGGTTGCTTCCCAGGTTCACCCTGACCATCACGGTCGATTCTTCGGGATCGCTTTCTGCACTGACCTCGATGATCGTGGCCCGCAGCGGTTCGCGGTGAACGAGGGCTTGCAGTGCGGCCGGCAGGTCTTCGAAGGGCGGGGCGGTCGTTCCGTCGGGCTCGTCGGCAGGAAAGGGATCGCTCAACCGCACGGGCCGAAAGTAGTGTTCAGACCGGCCCATCGTTCCATCGGCACCGATGGACGTTGCGATGTCTTCGATGGCCCCTTCCTGCAGCAGCCACGATTCGCCGCCGCTTTGCATGACGTACAAGCGCTCGTCGTTGGCATCGCTGCCGAGTGAATCGTCGTTCAGCTCCACGTCGAGCTGAACAAGGCGGTCGCTGCCCCCCGTTTCGACGATCTCGTACGGCCCGCTGTAGTGCCGCACGCCCACTGCCTCGCCCGTCTTTTCGTCGTTCTCCCAGAAGAGCAGCTGGTAGCCGCCATTGCCGTCGAGCGCGAGCAGCCGGCGCCAGTCGATGTAGGTCGACAGGAAGAGTCCGCTTGGGCGATCGCTGCCTCTTTCCGTGTTCTCGAAGGCCTCGCGGTATTCCGCGGGCATGGCCACGGAAACGCTGTTGGGCGGCGATGCAGGCGGGGCGCTTTCGCGATCGACCTCCGCGCGGAGCTTCTGGTGGAGCGCCAGCGCATCGGTCTTGACGATCTTGAGCATCTGCATGGACAGCAGCGTCGGATCGACGTAGTAGACCTCGCCGGCCGCAAGCGGTCCGGCTTCGCACTGCGCTTTTTCGAGCATGTCCGGGCGGATGAATTCATCGACAAAGTCCGCATCGCTCAGCACGCTGTTGAAGAAATCCACCGCGTCCCAACTGAGGATGCTGGTGCTGCGCGTGACGGGGTTCAGCGTTGCCACGTCCTCGTCCGTTGCGGTGAGCTTCCGGTAGAAGAGCAGGGTGCCGAACGGCGTGATCGCAAACGGCACTCGCACCACGGCATCTTGCGGCGAAGCAACGATCCACCGGTCGAGCGTGGCTTGCCATGCATCCGGATCGATCAGGCAGATCTGCCGGTGTCCGTACAGCCCCAGGCCGTGCTTGCGCCAGAGCTCGAGCATTGCCGCGGGCAGCCGGCCTTCATATCTTTGCAGCAGCTCCTGCGTGGCGGGCACACAGCCGGCATGCGGCGGGTTCGCCTTGATGAATGGATGGAGCTTGATTCGACCGAACATGGACTTCTGTTTTCTCAAGAATGCGATGAGCCCGGATTCTGCGTGAGTCGGCTCCCCTGGGGATTGCGCACGCAAAACCGGCGCGTCATGATCCGCACCCGATGACCGCGCGGCCCCAAGGCCGATTCACCGGCCTGTCACGCAGGGCGCCTAAGTTCCGCTCGCACACCAACCAGGAGACTTGCCTTGAACCACCTGAAGAAGATCTGCACAGCCATGCTCGGCCTGGGCATGTTGTTTGTGGCCGCCACACCGGCCACCGCGCACGAAGAACGCGCGCGCCGACGCGCCGACAACGCGCCGCTGGTCATCGGGCACCGGGGCGGCGCCAACGGCTACCTGCCCGAGCACACGCTCGAGGCCTATGCGCTGGGCATCTCTCTGGGCGCCGACTACATCGAACCCGACCTTGTCGCCACGAAGGACGGCCACCTGATCGCGCGCCACGAGCCCAACCTCATCGACACCACCAACGTGAAGGACCTGCCGCAGTTCGCAAACCGCCGGCGCACGGTGGTGGTCGACGGCGTTCCGACCGATGGCTTCTTTGCCAGCGACTTCACCCTGGCCGAGATCAAGCAACTGCGCGCGGTGCAGTCTTTTCCCGAGCGCGACCAGTCCTTCAACGGCAGGTTCCAGGTTCCGACGCTGGCCGAGGTGATCGACCTGGCCAAGCGCAAGTCGCGCGAAGAGGGCAGGCGCATCGGCATCTATCCGGAGACCAAGCATCCGACCTATCACCAGGCCATCGGGCTTCCGTTGGAAGACCGCCTGCTGGCCGTGCTGAGTGCCGCGGGCTGGAACCAGCGCAATGCGCCTGTCTTCATCCAGTCGTTCGAAACCGCCAATCTTCGTTATCTGCGCAGCAAGACGAGCGTGCGGCTGATCCAGTTGGTGGACGCGAATGACGTCAAGCCCGACGGCTCGCTGGACTTCAGCAAGCCCTACGACAAGCCCTACGACTGGGTCGTGTCCAACCGCGACGGCCAGTTCAAGGATTTGGTGACGCCGCGCGGCCTGCAAGAGGTCAGGGGCTATGCGGACGGTATCGGGCCCTGGAAGCCGTACCTGATTTCAAGCGCCTGCAAGTCGGTACAGAACGGCGCGTGCGCCGACGTGACGGGCGACGGCGTGGTCGACGATCGCGACCGCGTGCTGCTGCCGCCCACCGATGTGATCGCGAATGCGCATCGGCTGGGACTGCTGGTGCATCCGTACACCTTCCGCAGCGAGCAGAAGCGGCTGACCGGCAGCTTCGGCGGCAACCCCGTCAACGAGTACCTCGCGTTCTACGAGGCCGGCGTTGATGGCTTGTTCAGCGATTTCGCGGACACGGCAGTGGCTGCGCGCGCAATGTTCCTGCTCAAGCACGACCCTGACTACGCCGGCTGCCTGGTCAACTCGCGCAAGTGCGAGCGCAACAACGATTGAGGCAGAGGGTCCGCCCCTATCGGTCACCAGGCCGGTGCTTCTTCGGCGACTGCAGAAGCGACCGGCATCGGCTGACTCGGAACCGAAACCGCGGGTGCCAGGCCGATGCCGGCGGCAAACCATCGAAAGGTGTTGGTCTGGTGGTCTCCGCGGCCCGTGGTTCGCACGAACAGATAGCCGGACGTTGCATTGCCCAGCTCGTCGACCGGAATTCCCGCCGATCGAAGCGCAGCGATCTCGCCGCTGGCGCTCATGTCGAGCGGCAATTGCAATGTGATGGTCGCGTTGTGAATGACTTGATTGAGCATTGCATCGGCCTCCGGTAAAAGTCCGCAGCATCCGCCTTGCCATGCTCATCTGTGTGCGGGTGTGCGGTAAAAAATGTGACTTTTTCGCATGTGGCCGCCGCCTCTCAGGAAGCGGTGAGCGCCCCGTGGGAAGTGGGCTGCAGAGGCGGTTGGCGAGTCCGCTGCACGGCGCTGCAAGTGCGGACGCCAAAAAAGAAAAAACCTCCCTGCAGTGAAGCGGGAGGTTTTTCTTTCTTGCAGAAGACCGTCGGCGATTGCGGAACAGTCCCGGCAAAAAAATAGCGCGGGAACCGCGCTACTTCTGGTGTTGGTGGTGGGCCCTGAGTGACTCGAACACTCGACCTACGGATTAAGAGTCCGCTGCTCTACCAACTGAGCTAAGAGCCCTTGCGCTCAAAACGTTGTGCGTTTTTAGGCAAGACCGCAAGTATAGCGTAAAAATTCCGGGGCTCAACGATTTTGTGCGGGGCGGCGGTAGGATTCGTCATCATCGATGGGCCTGGCCCTCAACCAAGGAGATTTTCCATGACCGATCCAATCACCGAGCTGCCGCATGTCGTGATCACCGGGGCCGCGGGTGCGCTGGGCCGCGCGGTGGCCCAGCACTTTCTTGCGCAGGGCGCTCGCCTTGCGCTGATCGATCACCGTGCAGACCATCTGAATGAGGTCTTTCCGGGCCTGGACAATTCACAGCACCTGCTGCTCGCGGGAGACGTGACGTCGCCGTCCGAAATGGCGGACCTGTCGGGCCAGGCGCTCAAGGCTTTCGGCCGCATCGATGCGCTGGTCCACATTGCCGGCGGCTTCGAGATGGGCGAGGCGACTCACGCGCTCTCGCGCGCAAGCTGGGACCGGATGATGAACCTCAACGCCTGGTCTTTCGTTGCGGTCACGCAGGCGGTGCTGCCTTCGATGATCGAGCGCGGCGCCGGGCGCATCGTTGCCGTTACCGCCAAGGTGGCGGCGCGCGGCCTGCCTGCCATGGCAGCCTACATCGCATCGAAGAGCGCGCTGCAGCGGCTGGTGGAAGCCATGGCCGCCGAAGCCGCGCCGCATGGCGTGGCCGTCAACAGCGTTGCGCCCAGCGTGCTCGACACGCCGGCCAACCGGCAGGCTATGCCTGACGCGAATCCCGCGGAATGGGTGTCGACTTCGGTCGCCGCGCAGACCATCGCTTTCCTGGCATCGCCGGCCGCCGCGGCGCTGCATGGACAGCACCTGACGCTCGACACCTGACGCGCGGCACCTGATTCACAAATGAACAAACGCCCTGGCGCAACGCCAGGGCGTTTTGCTTTGCGCCGCCGCAAAGACAGCCGCCAAGCGAGGCAGGCGCTTTGTCATGGGTGCGGCGGGCGGGGGCGGGGCGATTGTCTCCCTCCAGAAGGGGCGCATCGCTCATGTGCGCAGAGCGCGCAATTTCTACAGTGACTCCACGGCAAAACGCTTCGATCCGGTTCGGATGAAAGGCGGCGCCGGTTGGCTACCTCACTGGAGAACACGCATGGAACCGATCGAACTGCTGCCAAGAACCTTCATGAACCTGCTGCGTGAAGACGCCGGCATGTCGTTCATGGAGTTTGCGCTCATCGGCGCGCTGGTGCTGGTTGTGTGCCTTCTCCTGCTGCTGGCGATACGGCGCAGCACCTGAAGTGCCACTGACCCTGTCCATACGGAGCACAGACCTCATGACGGAACTCGACGCTTTCCTCGATCTGCTGATGCTCCTGGCGTCGGACTTCCGCATGGGCGGGCTCTTCGTTCTCCTGGTGATGGCCGCGGTCAGCGATGTGCGCTTCTACCGCATTCCCAACTGGCTCACCTTCGGCGGCGCGGTGTTCGCAATCATCTACGGCACCTTCGCGGCGCGTACGCCGATGACGGGCGCGATGAACGCGCTGGGCGGGCTGGGCACCGGCTTCGCGATCATGCTGCCGTTCTATGTGCTGCGGATCATGGGCGCGGGCGACGTCAAGCTGATGGCGATGGTCGGCGCGTTTCTCGGTCCCCAGCAAACGTTGCAGGCCATCCTGTTCACCTGCATCGCCGGCGGCTTCGCGGCCGTGGCGGTGGCCATTCACCGGCGCCGCCTGGGCCACATGCTGGCCAACGTCAAGGGCGCGGCGCAGGGCATCGTCGTCTCGGGCATTGCGGGCATCCGGCCGAGCGGCGCGATCGACACGCGGCAATCCATCGGAAAGCTGCCTTACGGCATCTGCATTTGCGTGGGGACGATTGCACAGGTCCTGGCGCATCAGTTGGGCTTCGTCTAGCCCGTCCCATCCCTCATCCATTCATCCACGGCGGAGATTCGCATGAAAAACATCAAGGCGCTCGGGCTGCTTCTGCTGGCCCTCCTGACCGGCCTGGCGGCCGCGGTCTACGCAGCGGGCTGGGTCTCCCGACAGGGAGGCATCGCATCCAACAAGGTGGTCGTCGCCGCCGTCGACATCGAACTGGGCAGCCGGGTCAATCCGCAGATGCTGTCGCTGGTCGACTGGCCGAGCGGCTCGCTGCCACCCGGTTCGTTCACGGATGCCAAGTCGCTCGAAGACCGCGTGGTCAAGGTCGGCGTGCTGCGCGGCGAGGCCATCCTCGAAGGCAAGCTCGCGCCGGTCGGCACGCAGGGCGGTCTCTCGGCGGTCATTGCCAGCGGCAAGCGCGCGATGACCGTGCGGGTCAACGACGTGGTCGGCGTGGCGGGCTTTGCGCTGCCGGGCAACTACGTCGACGTGATGGTCAACGCGCAGCAGGACAAGAACCGCGGCGAAGAGGGCCGCCAGATCAGCAAGACCGTGCTCGAAAAAGTGCTGGTGCTGGCCGTGGCGCAAGAGGCCAACCGCGACGACACCAAGCCGAAGGTGGTCAGCGCCGTGACGCTGGAGCTCTCGCTCGAAGACTCCGAAAAGCTCGACCTGGCGCGCAGCGTGGGAACCCTCTCGCTGGTGCTGCGCAACCAGATGGACAAGACCACGGTGGCCACAGCGGGCATCACCAAGGGCCAGTTGTTCGGCGAGAAGGAAATCCTGCCGATCGCCACCACCGTGGCAGCCCGGCCGGCCCCTGCGCGAGTGCCGCGTACGGCTCCCGTGGCGTTGCGGCAATCCGAATGCGTGGAAGTGATCCAGCACGCAGCCCGCTCGCTCACCTGCTTCTGATCACCCAGTCCGGAGGAACCACAAGTGCAATATCTCTCTTCTTCACCCGCCTGGCTGCTGGCGGCGCTCACGGCCCTGGCGACGCCCGGGTTTGCGGCGGAGCTCGCAGCCCCGGCTCCGGCGCCTGTTGCGGCACCCGCGGCACCCGCGCCGGCCGCCGCACCCGCCATGCGCCGCTGCACGGCCATCATTCCGGACGACCAGCCCACCTACGCGGTGCTCGGCAAGTCGGTGGTCATTCCGCTCAAGGCGCGCGTGGCGCGCATCGTGGTCAGTGGGCAGCCACCGAACCGCGCGCCGGCCGCGGCGCCGGCAGGGCAGCCCGCAGCGGCGGCACCCACGGCCGCGAACGCAGGCGACGGCGTGGCCGATGTCGACGTGATGCTGCTGAGCCCGAACGATCTCTTCTTCCGCGGGCGCCAGGCCGGCTCGATGAACGTGGTGCTGCAAAGCACCGACGGCACCTGCTACATCAAGGACGTGGTCGTCACCATCGATCCGGGCGCACTGCAGTCGAAGCTCGCCGAGCTGATGCCTGAAGAGAACCGCATCCGCGTGCGCAGCGCGGAGAAATCGATCGTGCTCACCGGCGAGATCAGCGACGCGCTCAAGCTCGACGACGTGATGAGCCTGGCCATGGCCTACGGTGCCGACGGCAAGAAGGTCGTGAACCTGCTGCGGGTCACGGCGCCGCAGCAGGTCATGCTCGAAGTCAAGATTGCCGAGATCAGCAAGACACTGCTGGACCGGCTGGGCGCGCGCGTCGGATTGAGCCGCTCGGGCAGCGGCGGCCGCGACAGCTATTCGCTGATCTCCAGCTTCCTGAGCGGGGGCGGGGGCCTGATCGAGGCGCTGAGAATCGGCCGCACGTCCATCGGCATCGACGGCCAGAAAGACGACGGCCTGGTGCGCATCCTGGCGGAGCCCAACATCATGGCCATCAGCGGCCAGCAGGCGAGCTTCCTGTCGGGCGGAAAGATCTTCATTCCGGTTGCGCAGAGCGCCGCCGGCGGCGGTGGAACGAACATCACGCTGGAAGAAAAAGAGTTCGGCATCGGGGTCAAGTTCACCCCGACCGTGCTCAACGGCGGCCGGGTCAATCTCAAGATGGTCTCCGAAGTGTCGGACCTGTCGCAGACCGGCTCGCCCTTTACCACCGTGACCGGCGTGACCGCCGTGCTGCCTTCGCTGACGGTGCGCCGCGCCGATACCACCGTGCAGCTCAACGACGGGCAGAGCTTCGTCATTGCGGGGCTCATCAAGAGCAATGTCACCGAGTCCATCAAGCGCTACCCCGGCTTGGGTGAAGTGCCGGTGATGGGCGCACTGTTCCGCAGCACCGAGTTCCAGAACGACCAGACCGAGCTGATGTTCGTGATCACGCCGCGCCTGGTGCGGCCGCTCGCCGAGGTGCCCCGCGTTCCGACCGACAACCACGTCGTTCCGAGCCGCGCCGAGGTCTACCTGAACGGCAGCCTCGAAAGCGCCACCCCGGCACCGGTTGCACCGGCCGGCAATACCCAATGACCCCGATGACACCAGCCAGGAGCACACCATGTTCATCAAGTCGACCACTCTCGCGCTGACGCTGCTGCTGGGCACCGGATGCTCCCACGTCACGCCGAACTACGACGCGCGCTTTGGCGATGCGGTGCGCGATGCCAGAAAGAAGATGACCCTCAATCCCGATGCGGGCAAGGACGGGAATCCGGTTGCCGGCATGGACGGCCGCTCGGCGAGCGAGTCGATGAAGCAATACCACGAGTCTTACAAGACGCCACCGCCTGCGGTGAACGTCATCAACATCGGCGGCCAGATCGGCGGCTCGGCGAAGTGACTGCATCCTTTTTGCGGATTTGTTCCACAGAGTCTTCAGATGGAAAGGAGAGCACCACGAATCTCAATCAACTTTCGTCCCCACCCGTCAATTCTTCAAACCTGATTTCCAACTGTTCAAACCTCGAAAGGAAAGAACCATGAAAAACCTTCTCCAGGCCATCGGCCAATCCACCGACAGCTTCCTGCGCGACGAAGACGGCGCCCAAGTCGTCGAGTACGCATTGATCATCGCGGTCGTTTCGATTGCGCTGGTCGTTGCACTGAAGGCGCTTACCGCCAGCAACGGCAGCTTCTCGACCTTCATCGGTCGCGTGACAACCTGCCTGACTTCGACAACTGGCGGTTGCGTGTAAGTCGCTGGGCGGGCGAGCCGGTAAACCCCGTGCTCGCCGGCTCACTGACCAGATCTGCATTCATCTCAATGAAAAGGAGTAGTCCCATGTTCAAGTCATTCCTGCAGGACGAGAGCGGTGCTCAAGTCGTGGAGTACGCGCTGATCATCGCGGTCGTCTCGATCGCACTGGTGGTTGCATTGAAGGCGCTCACCGACAGCAACGGCAGCTTCTCGACCTTCATCGGCCGTGTTGTCACTTGCCTGACTTCGACGACTGGCGGGTGCGTGTAAGTCGCTGGGCGGGCGAACCGTGGCATGTCTCACGCTCGCCGGCTCACTTCTTGTCAGGTCCGCCTTCTTCTCAAGACACAAAAGGAGTAGTCCCATGTTCAAGTCCTTTCTGAAGGAAGAAAGCGGCGCCCAGGTGGTGGAGTACGCACTGCTCATCGCGGTGATCTCGATCCTGCTGATCATCGCCCTGCAGCCACTGGCAACAGGCACCAGCCTCAGCGATTTCGTCGATCGCGTCTTCACCTGCCTCGGCGGCGTGGAGTGCGAATAAAGCGCAGAGTTTTTTCTTGAACCGCCACCATTGCACAGGAAGCCGATCATGCAAGTCCGCCACCCCGGCCGCCGCCAGCGCGGCGCAATGATCATCACCACTGCACTGGTCCTGCTGTTCCTCCTCGGATTCATGGGCATTGCGCTGGACTTCGGTCACCTGTTCGTCGTGCGGACAGAGCTTCAGACCGCCGTCGACAGTTGCGCGCTGGCCGCCGCGCGCGAGCTCGACAAGCAGGGCAACGCGATCACGCGGGCCCAAAGCGCGGGCCAGACCGCCGGTAACGCGAACCGGGTCAACATGCAGTCGGCCACGTGGAGCGGGGAGGGCCAGCTCGTCCTCGCCGACATCACGTTCCGCGATGCCTCGTATGCGCCCACGGTCGACCCCGCAGTGGCCACCTATGCGCAGTGCGTACACACCCAGCCCAATATCGTCATCTGGCTCATGAAGGCCATGGGGGCCTTCTCCGGCAATGCCGCTGCCTATCCTGCGACAGGCAGCGTCTTCGCCAGCGCAGTGGCCACACGGGCCAGTGCGCAGACCACCTGCCCGATCCCCGTCGCCCTCAAGCCCAAGGCCGGAGGCGTTGCGCCGAACTACGGGCTCAGCGTGGGCGACTGGGTGAAGCTGATCCAGGCGCAGAACGCATCCGCCGGCGGAGAGATCGGTTGGGCCAATCTCGACGGCAGCAACAGCGCCTCGGAAACCGAAGCCGAACTGAACAACCACTGCGGAACGAAAGTGGGCGACACACTCGGCACGCCCGGTGTGCAGACCTCGGTGGTCGATGTCTGGAACCAGCGCTTCGGCATCTACAAGAACAGCGGCGATCCAAGCGTGCAGCGGCCCGACTACACGGGCTACGCCTATACCGCCGCCACCTGGCCCGCGCAGTCCAACGCCTTTGGCGACTTCCTGGCCAAGCGCGCGGCCTTCTCTTCCTGTGCCGCTACCGGCAAGGTGAAGGACTGCGAAGACCTCACCGGGCTTTCGCTCAACAGCTTCCAGAAGCTGGCCACCTCGGGCAACGTCACCGGAGGCCACAAGCAATATGGGCTGGACCGGCGTGTGGTCACCGTGCCGGTGATCGACGGCGGCGGACGTGTCATCGACTACGCCTGCATGCTGATGCTGCAGCCGCTGACCATTCCGATGAGCGACACATGGCTCGAGTTCCGCGGCAATGCGGGTGCGGCCGGCAGCCCCTGCACCACCAGCGGACTCGCCGGTGGCACGGCCGGGCCCCTGGTGCCCGTTCTGGTGAGGTGAAGCGAATGAAAAGGCCTACGAACCACAAGCAGCGCGGCGCGGCGCTGGTCGAGCTGGCGCTCATCACGCCGCTCCTGCTGCTGCTCACCTTCATCACGACCGAGTTCGGCCGGGCGATGTACGAATACAACCTGGTCGTCAAGTCGACGCGCGATGCGGTTCGCTACCTGTCGGTCCAGACGCCTGGCACGCACATCACCGAGGCGCGCAACCTGATGGTGTTCGGCAACACCGCCGGCACCGGTACGCCGCTCGCGCGCGGCCTGAGCCTTTCGAATGTGCCCGCGGACAGCTGCTGCACCTGGCAGTCGGCGGGGGCCAACCCGCTCATCACCACGGTGACGGTGCGCATCAGCAGCTACACCTTCCATTCGCTCTTTCCTTCGGTGATGGGCCTCGCGTTTGCCGATGCGAACGGCAACATCGTTTTCAGCGACATCACCGCCACCATGAGGGCTCCATCATGAGACACCGCACATCGGGGGCGACCACCGTGGAGTTTGCGCTGGGCCTGCTCATCTTTCTCATGCTGCTGTTGGGCATCGTGGACTTTTCGCGGATGCTGTTCACATGGAGCATGGCCAGCGAGGCCACGCGTGCCGGCGCGCGCTATGCGGTGGTCTGCGACGATACCGCCCAGCAGGCGCTGGTGCTGGCCCGCATGCAGGCCTTGCTGCCGCAGATCACTGCCGTGAGCGTGGCCTGGACACCGGCCAGCTGCACGGCCGCCACCTGCCAGGGCGTCACGGTGGGCATCACCGGGCTCAACTACCAATGGATCTCGCCCATCGTCGGTGCCGCTGCGCCGCTCATCCCGATGCCGAGTTTTTCCACCTTCCTGCCGCGTGAGGTGATGCGCAAGGACCCCCACAGCCCGACCATTTGCTCGTAGAGACGAAACGGAACCCGCCATGAAGATCTCCATCATCTCCCCCAATGCCGGCCATCTGCAGGACATGCGCAAGGTGCTCGAGGCCCGCTCCCATGTGGTCTCGCCGTTCGAAGGCGGCAAGAGCCGCATGCAATGGGTGGTCGAACGATCGGCACCCGAGCTCCTGCTGGTGGACGGCATGTGCTGCGACCCTCATGAGCTGGCGATGGTGGAGCAGCTCACCATGCGCCATCCCGCGATTGCGGTGGTGCTGCTGTGCGCCATGCAGACGCCGGAGTTCCTGATTCTTGCCATGCGTTCGGGCGTGCGCGAAGTGCTGCCTTCGCCGCCCGAGCCCGCGGCGCTGGAGGCGGCCGTGGAGCGCATTGCGCTCAAGATGGCCGGCACGCAGGCGCGCGAGCCGGGGCAGGTGGTGGCGTTCATGCCGTGCAAGGGCGGCAGCGGCGCCACCTTTCTTGCGACCAACATCGGGCATCAGCTCTCCATGCGCCGCTCGGTGCTGCTGATCGACCTGAACCTGCAGTTCGGCGATGCGCTGTCCTACGTGTGCGACCTGCGGCCCACTTCCACGGTGGCCGACGTGGCGCGCGACATCGGCCGGCTCGATGCCTCCTTGCTTGCCGCCAGTGCGGTGAAGGTGGCGCCGGGCTTCAGCATTCTTGCCGCGCCGGAAGACCTTTCGCGTGCCCTGGAGGTCAAGGCCGAGCACATCGATGCCATCCTGCAGGTGGCCGTGGCGCAGTACGACTTCGTGCTGTTCGACCTTGGCCTGCGCGTCGATCCGCTCGCCATCCGTGTGATGGACCGCGCGGACCGCATCTTTCCGGTGCTCCAGCCCAGCCTGCCGCACATCCGCAACGTGACGCGTCTCATGCAGATGTTCAAGTCGCTCGGCTACCCGGCCGGCAAGGTCGAGCTGCTGGTCAACCGCAGCGCGGGCGGCACGGAGATCGGCTTGTCCGATATGCGCCGTTCACTCGGCGGGGCCACGCTGGTCAGCGTGCCCGACGGCGGCAAGGACGTGGACGCCTCGATCAACCGCGGCGTGCCGCTGGCGGAGATGTCGCGCGGCAGTGCGCTCTGCAAGCGGCTGGTTGAAATTGCCCACACGCTCAGTCCGCGCCAGAAAGAAGCGCCGGGCTTCATCGGCCGGCTCTTCCGCCGCGCCTGACGCCCGCTTTGCATCGCCGCGAATCTTCTTCCTCCAACAGCAAGGCAGGTCCACATGTCATTCAGAGAACAGCTCAATGCGATCGAAGCCGAGCCGGTCGCGCGCCCCACGGTTTTGCCCGTGGCCGATGCCGCGCTTTCATCCTTTGCCTCGGACTCCTACAAGCTCCTGAAGGAGCGAATGCACCTGAAGCTGCTGGACCGCTTCGACCTGGCGGTGCTCGAAACCCTGAAGCCCGAGGTGCTGCGCCACGAGATCTCCACGATGGTTGCGCGGCTGCTGCAGGAAGAACCCGAGGCGCTGAACGACATCGAGCGGCGTACGCTCATCCGCGACATCCAGCACGAGATGCTCGGCTTCGGGCCCATCGAGCTGCTGATGGCGGACCCCACCGTGTCGGACATCCTGGTCAACTCGCACGACCAGATCTATGTCGAGCGCAAGGGCCGGCTGGAACTCACGGACGTGAGCTTCACCGACGAGAAGCACCTGCTGCGCATCATCGACAAGATCGTTTCGCTGGTGGGGCGGCGCATCGACGAATCCAGCCCCATGGTCGATGCCAGGCTGCCGGACGGGTCGCGTGTCAATGCGGTGGTGGCACCGGTGGCGCTGGATGGCCCGATGATGTCGATTCGCCGCTTCGCGAAGATCCCGCTGAAGATGGAGAACCTGGTGGACGACCTCAAGACGCTCACGCCGCAAATGGCGCTGATGCTCGAGGGGCTGGCCAGCTCGAAGATCAACATGCTGATCTCCGGCGGCACCGGCGCCGGCAAGACGACGCTGCTGAACATTTTGTCGGGCTTCATTCCCGTCACCGAACGCATCATCACCATCGAGGACGCGGCCGAGCTCCAGTTGCAGCAGCCGCACGTCGCCCGCATGGAAACCCGGCCAATGAACATCGAAGGCAAGGGCGAGATCACGCAGCGTGCGCTGGTGCGCAACGCGCTGCGCATGCGGCCCGACCGCATCGTCATCGGCGAAGTGCGCGGCGCAGAGGCGGTCGACATGCTGCAGGCCATGAACACCGGCCATGAAGGCTCGCTGACCACCATCCACGCCAACAGCCCGCGCGATGCGCTGGCGCGGCTGGAGAACATGATCAGCATGGCCAACCTGAACCTTCCGCATCATTCCGTGCGCCAGCAGATCGCCTCGGCCATCACCGTTGTGATCCAGGTCCTGCGCATGGTCGACGGCCGCCGCAAGGTCACCAGCATCCAGGAGATCACCGGCATGGAGGGCGAGGTGGTCACCATGCAGGAGATCTTCGCGTACCGCCAGACCGGCATGGGCCCCGATGGCCGCGTGCGCGGCTACTTCCATGCCACCGGCGTGCGGCCGAAATTCGTCGAGCGCCTGCACTCCTTCGGCGTGGTGCTGCCCGACACCATGTTCGATCCCGACAAGCACTACGAATAAGGAGCCTCTCATGTTTCAGAACCTGGTTGGCGACACGCTCATTACCCTGTCGGTGCTGGTCTTGGTGACGGTGCTGCTGGTGATCGAAGGCCTCTACATGCTCTGGCGCGCATACCGCGGCCCCGATGCGCAGAAGATCGGCAAGCGGCTGCAGGCGCTGTCGGCCGCCAGCGACCGCGTTGCGCAAACCCGGCTCGTGAAGGACCGGGTGCTCAGCGACGCACCGTGGATGCAACGCGTTCTGCTGAAGCTTCCGCGGGCCCACCGCCTGGACCGCTTCATTCTCCAGGCCGGGCTGGAGTGGACGGTATCCCACGTGCTGTTGGCCTGCGCGCTGTCGGGCATGGTCGTTTTCGCGGCGATGGTGTCGCTCGCAAACCAGCCCGCCTGGATCGCCTTGCTCGTGGGCGCAGCCGGCGCGGCGGTGCCGCTGCTCTACCTGAATCACCGGCGCAGCCGCCGCCTGGCGCATCTTGAGCGGCAATTGCCGGACGCACTCGACCTGGTGACGCGCGCACTGCGCGCGGGCCATTCGTTCGCGAGCAGCGTGCAGATGATCGGTGAGGAAATGTCCGAGCCCATCGCCGGCGAGTTCCGCATGGTGGCCGACGAGGTCGGCTTCGGCGTTTCGCTGCAGCAGGCGCTCACGAACATGAGCGAGCGCGTTCCGCTTACCGACCTTCGCTACTTCGTGGTGTCGGTGCTGATCCAGCGCGACTCCGGCGGCAACCTGACCGAGGTGCTCGGCAACCTGAGCAAGCTCATCCGCGACCGCCTCAAGCTGCTGGCGCGGGTGCGGGTGCTGTCGTCGGAAGGGCGCCTGTCGGCCTGGATCCTCGGGCTTATGCCCTTCGCCCTTGCAGTGCTCATGAACACCTTCAATCCGGAGTTCATGTCGCCGCTGTGGACCGATCCGATCGGCATCACGGCAGTCAAGTACATGCTGGGCTTGATGGTGATCGGCGTGCTGATCCTGCGCAAGATTGTGAAGATTCGTGTCTGAAGGAGAAATGCCATGCTGCTTCCCATCCTCGTTTTCGTGACCGTGTCTCTTGCCATCGGCGGATTCGCGGTCTGGATGCTACCCACGCGCACCGAGCAGCGCCTGAGGGCGGTGGCGCCTTCTTCGGGCAAGTCGGCCTGGACCGAAACCGCCGTCAAGATCGTCGGCCCTTTCGCACAGCTGTCTTCGCCCACGGGCGATGGCGAGACGTCTCCGCTGCGGCTGAAGTTCCTGAACGCGGGCATCCGCCACCCGGACGCGAGCCTTTTCTACTTCGGCTTGAAGACGCTGCTGCCGCTGGGCTTTGCGGGGCTCGCCTTTGTGGCGGTACGCGCGGCAGGCGCGGACGACGGAGTCACGACCTTGCTGTGGCTGGCGGTGGTGGCGTTGTTCGGCTGCTATCTGCCCAACATCGTGCTGCGCATGATGATCAAGGAGCGACAACGCGACATCTTCGAGAATTTCCCCGATGCCGCCGACCTGATGCTGGTGTGCGTCGAGGCAGGCCTGGGGCTGGACGCCGCGCTGGTCAAGGTCACGGAGGAAATTCGCGTCAAGAGCGAGGCCCTGGCGCAGGAGCTGCACTGGACCAACCTCGAGATGCGCGCAGGCGGCACGCGCGAGAAGTCGCTGCACAACCTTGCGCTTCGTACCGGCGTGGAAGAAATCGGAACCTTCGCGACCATGCTGACCCAGGCCGACCGCTTCGGCACCAGCGTGGGCGAGTCGCTGCGCGTGTTCTCGGACGACCTGCGCCACAAGCGCCAGGTTCGCGCGGAAGAGCTTGCCGCGAAGGTCCCGACCAAGATGCTGCTGCCGCTGGTGCTGTGCATCTTTCCATGCATCTCGATGGTCATCCTGACGCCCGCGGCCATCCGGGTGATTCGCATCATTTCGCCGATGCTCAGTGGCGGGCTTTGAAGCCTCGGCGCCCGCTCAGTGGGGCGCGGCAGCGTCGAGCTGGTGCTTGATGGCGTAGATGTACAGCTCGAGCCGGTTCGCCACGCCCAGCTTCTGGTAGATCGACGTGAGATGGTTGCGGAACGTGTGCTCGGTCACGAAGAGCCGCGAAGCCAGCGTCTTGTTGGGGGCGCCGCTGCCCTGGACGACCGCCTGGATGACCTGCCGCTCTTTGTGCGTGAGGCTGGCCAGCCTGGCTGCTTCGGGGTTGACCTTCGCGGGCTTCCTGGGCGCGGTCAGTTCCGAGAAAACACGGCTCATGGCCTGCGGGTCGACGCACAGCTCGCCCTTGTGCACGCGCTCGATCGCGTCGAGCACCTGCTCCGCGGAAGCGTCCTTGTGCAGCACGCCCCTTGCGCCGCGCAGCACTGCGAGATCCAGCGTCTGCTGGCTGCGCTCGCCGGTGAGGATGAGCGCACGCGACACCTCGTTCGACAGCAGCATCGGAAGAATGTCCAGCGCAGACCGGCCACCCAGGTCCAGGTCGAGCACGATCACGTCGGGCGCGAATCGCCCGGTTCGCTCCAGCGCGTCTTCGCAGCAGTTGGCTGTGGCAACGACCTTCATGCGCGGCTGCTCGCCGTCGATCAGTCTCGACAGGCCCCACAGCATGGTCTGGTGGTCGTCCACCAGCATGACGCCGATGGGCTGGGTGGTGGTAGCGGGTTGCATGGTTGCACCTCTTCCTTCTTCATCAGATGGGTATTTCGACCAAAACGGCCGTGGCGCCGCCCGCGCCCTGGGTGACTTGCGCGCGGCCGCCAAGGGCCGCCGCGCGTTCGCTGATGGAGCGGGGGCGGAAGTTCGCGAACTCCGTGCCGCAGCTCTCGTTTTCGATCCGGATGTGCAGCTTGCCGTTCGTGCAGCCGATACGGATGCAGCCGCGATGTGCGTGCGTGTGCTTGCAGATGTTGTTCAGCCCCTCGCGCACCAGCTGAAGCACTTCGGCCGTCATCCGGTCGTCCAGGTGGACGTCGCTTTCAAGCAGGATCGCGATGTCGATCCCATAGAGCGTCTTGATGCGCGCCGCCTGCTTGTGCAGGTGCGGAAGAATGAATTCGCAGCGCGCGTCGCCGCCGTGCTTGACGGCGCCGGCATAGCGCCGCAGGTCCGTCACCACGCTCTCGGCCATGCTGGCCAGCTTTTCAAGGTCGTCGATCAGCGGGTTGTCGGCCGCCGCCTTCTTGCGCAGGGCGCTCAGCCCCAGCTTGAGGCCGATGTAGGGCTGGATTGCCGTGTCGTGCAGGTCCAGCGAGATCTTCAGGCGCTCCTTCGAAGCCGCTTCCGAAGCCATCCGGTCCAGCACCTCGATGGTTTCGATGACCGGGAAGACGTGTCCCATGATGTGCGCCAGGAACAGCGCGTCGGACTTGCGGAATTGCCCGTCGCGAGACGACACGAAGACCCGGCCCTCGCCCAGCCGCATCGGCAGCGGTGCGCTCATGAAGGAGCGGGCCTCCAGCATTGCGGCAACGGCCGAACTGCGGCGTGCTCCGTGTTCGTCCAGCGCAAACCAGCGGTGGTTGCGCGGCTCGCAGGCATGGCCCTCGGCCCGCAGCCAGTTCAGCGGCCAGGGCCGGCGGTTGTTCAGCACGATGCGTTCTCCGGACAGCGCCATGAGCGGCGAGTCGGAAATGCGGTTGATCGTCTCGACGCTGACGGCGTCCGCCGCATCGCCTTCCTTGAGCGTGCGCATGACCCAGCTGCCGGTTTCCGAATCCCGCATCAGCAGGATGCAGTGGCTCGCCTTGAAGAAGTCGAGCGTTCTTTCCATGGTGCTGGCAATCGTGCGGTTCACGCCGAACCGGGGGTTCGACAGCCGGCTTACCTGGCCCAGCAGCGAGAGGCGCCGCCGCAACTCGACCTTCGATCCACCCCAGTGGCCGATCATGTGCCCCAGCGCCAGCAGGAACGTGGTGCGCATGAGCAACTGCGGCGTGTAGGTGTCGGTACCGGTGGCCAGGCTGCAGGCGGCGAACGACGCCACGGAGGCCATCGTCACCCTGGCGCCTTCTTCATAGCCCCAGCGGAACGACGAAGTGAGGATGACGAAGAAGTAGAAGAGAAAGTAAAGGCTCGGAAGACCGCCCGTTACGAATATGAGCACCGTGAACCACAGCACATCGAACCAGTGGATCGCCTTGCCCCGGAAATAGCGCTGTCCTGTGCGTGTGCAGATGTAAACACTGACGCTGTAGAGCAGGTAGCTGGCGAATGCCAGCCACATGGGGCTGCTGATGTGCCTTTGTGCCTCGCCTGCGTCAACCGCGACCGCCAGCACGGCGGAGATCGACAGCACCAGCCGCATCCTTGCAACCATGACCGCGTCGGCGGTAAGGTTGAAGTCGGTCCCGCAGTCCGGGTCGAAGGAGGTGGCTGGCACGGCGTTGTTCCAGTACGTTGAGCAATCTCATGCTCCGCTGGTGTGTCCGGAGGGCCGCCAGCCTTGGCGTTCCGGAAAATTGAGTACTGGGCCCGCTCTGTTCACGTTTGATACCAAAGGTTTAATGTGAAGATTTCACAATACTACTTTGGTAGTCAAATGCAATACTTTGTTTCTGTGCTTACGCGGGTAATTTTGTTACCAAATGAAAACTTTCGTCCTCTTTTATGTAACTGTAACCGGCGGCTGGTGAAGGGCGCAACAGCGATAAACCGGAGTCAACGCCAGTGCAAGAAAAGAGGGCTCGGAAGAAATCCGAGCCCTTTTTGCATGGGTGTTGGTGGAGAGGATGAGGATCGAACTCACGACCTCCGCATTGCGAACGCGGCGCTCTCCCAGCTGAGCTACCCCCCCAACGCAGGCCGGATTTTAACCAGAACACCCCTGCAAGCGCATGCGGCAAACCCAGGATGCGCCAAGATGCACGGTCTCCAAAAAAGAAGGAAGCAGGAACCGCATGGCATCGCACGACCCCGCCTGGCTGGAAGGCATGTACAACAACCTCGCGAGGGTGAAAGACCACCCTGCGTACTTCAAGCGATGGGCAGGCGATTCCGTTGCCGCGCGCGAGGCTCTCGCCGGCCGGATCGACGTGCCCTACGGCCAGGGCATCAACGAAACGCTCGACATCTTTCCCGCCCCCGTGCCCGGTGCGCCGGTGCTGGTGTTCATTCATGGCGGCTATTGGCGTGCGATGGACAAGCGCGACCATTCCTTCATTGCGCCCGCATTCAACGACCGCGGCGTGTGCGTGGTCATGCCCAACTACGCGCTGTGCCCCGGAACGGCGGAGCAGCCCGTGACCGTGCCGGGCATCCTCATGCAGATGGTGCGTGCGCTCGAGTGGACCTGGCGGAACGCCGCGAGCTTTGGCGCGGACCCGTCGCGCATTACCGTGGCCGGGCATTCGGCCGGCGGTCACATGGCGGCCACGCTGCTCGCCTGCAACTGGAAGGCGGTTGCGCCCGATCTTCCGGCGCAAGTGGTGCGCAATGCGTTGTCGATCTCGGGCCTTTACGACCTTCGGCCGCTGCAGCGCACGCCGTTCCTCGCGAACGTGCTCAAGCTCAGCGATGCGGACGCGTTGCGCGCCAGCCCGGCGCTGTGGCCGGCCCCGGCGCGCGGCCAGCTGCATGCGGTGGTGGGCGGCGATGAGAGCGAGGAGTTCCTGCGCCACAACGAGTTGATCCGCGAGGCATGGGGCCGCAACACCGTGCCCGTGTGCGAAACGCTGCCGGGCCTGAACCACTTCAGCGTCGTCGATGCGCTGGCCGATCCCGCCCACAGCTTGCATCGGCAAGCGGTGCAACTCCTGGAGGCTTGACCGCCCGGCCGGGCAGGGCGCCTACATCAGCAGGTGCTCGCCCGCGTTGTCGCCGCCCAGCGTGACGTAGTTGACCTTGCGGATGTCCATCAGCGTGCGGCCGCCCGCGTAGCTGATGGAGCTCTGCACGTCCTGCTCCATCTCGACCAGCGTCTCGGCCAGCTTGCCCTTGATGGGCTCGAGGATGCGCTTGCCCTCGACGTGCTTGTACTCGCCCTTGTTGAAGTCGCTGGCCGAGCCGTAGTACTCCTTGAAGAGCACGCCGTCGACTTCGACCGTCTTGCCCGGCGATTCCTCATGGCCCGCGAAGAGCGAGCCGATCATCACCATTGACGCGCCGAAGCGCACGCTCTTGGCAATGTCGCCGTGGTCGCGAATGCCGCCGTCCGCAATGATCGGCTTGGTGGCCACGCGCGCGCACCACTTGAGCGCGCTGAGCTGCCAGCCACCCGTGCCGAAACCTGTCTTGAGCTTGGTGATGCACACCTTGCCCGGGCCGATGCCAACCTTGGTGGCATCTGCGCCCCAGTTCTCCAGGTCGATCACGGCTTCGGGCGTGCCAACGTTGCCGGCAATCACGAAGGAACCCGGCAGCTTCTGCTTCAGGTAGCCGATCATGTTCTTCACGCTGTCGGCATGGCCGTGCGCAATGTCGATGGTGATGTATTCGGGCACCAGGCCCTCGGCCGCCAGCTGGTCGACCGTGTCGTAGTCGGGTTTCTTCACGCCCAGCGAGATGGAGGCGAACACGCCCTTGCCCTGCATTTCCTTGACGAACTTGACGTTGTCCAGGTCGAAGCGGTGCATCACGTAGAAGTAGCCGTTCTGCGCAAGCCAGAGGCAGATCGACTCGTCGACCACCGTCTTCATGTTGGCCGGCACCACCGGCAGGCGGAAGCTGCGCGCGCCCAGCGTCACGCTGGTGTCGCACTCCGAGCGGCTTTCCACGCGGCACTTGCGCGGAAGCAAAAGGATGTTGTCGTAATCGAAAATCTGCATGACCAGGCTCCTGAAAAGGAATCGTTGAAACGAACGAATGAGCGCTTGGTCCGGCCGGTTTCCGGGGCGTTTCGGAAAAGAAACGCCCACAAAAAACCGGACGCAAGAAACTTGGGCCCGGTGATTGATTTTACGCAGGGTGTCGAAGGCAGGTCTTCCAGTTCTTCATATAACCCGCATACGAGTTGGTTTCTACAATCGACGGATGTTGTTTAACGAACCTGCGGCTGATGCCAACCCCCTGGAACTGCCGCTGCTGCAGAACCTGAACCCGGAGCAGCGCGCCGCGGTCACCCTTCCCGCGGGCAATGCCCTCATCCTGGCCGGCGCCGGCTCGGGCAAGACCCGGGTGCTGACCACCCGCATCGCCTGGCTGCTCCAGACCGGCCAGGTCTCCGCCGGCGGCATCCTGGCCGTGACCTTCACCAACAAGGCCGCCAAGGAAATGATGACGCGGCTCACGGCCATGCTGCCGGTCAATGTGCGGGGCATGTGGATCGGCACCTTCCACGGCTTGTGCAACCGCCTTTTGCGCGCGCACTGGAAGCTGGCCAACCTGCCTTCCACCTTCCAGATCCTCGACACGCAAGACCAGCTTTCGGCCATCAAGCGGCTGATGAAGCAGTTCAACGTGGACGACGAGCGCTTTCCGGCCAAGCAGACGCAGTGGTTCATTGCGGGCGCCAAGGAAGACGGACTGCGCCCGCGCGACGTGGAAATCCGCAGCGACGACGACCGAAAGAAGGTAGAGCTGTACCAGCTCTACGAAGAACAGTGCCAGCGCGAAGGCGTGGTCGATTTCGGCGAGCTCATGCTGCGCAGCTACGAACTGCTGCGCGACAACGACCCGGTGCGCGAGCACTACCAGCGGCGCTTCCGCCATATCCTGATCGACGAGTTCCAGGACACCAACCGGCTGCAGTACGCGTGGATCAAGATGCTTTCGGGCAACACGGTGGCGGGCCAGTTCACGCCCGGCCAGAACAGCGTGATTGCAGTGGGCGACGACGACCAGAGCATCTACGCCTTCCGCGGCGCGCGCGTGGGCAACATGGCCGACTTTGTGCGCGAGTTCGACGTGCAGCACCAGATCAAGCTCGAGCAGAACTACCGCAGCTACAGCAACATTCTCGATTCGGCCAACGAGCTCATCAGCCACAACAAGAAGCGCCTGGGCAAGAACCTGCGCACCGACCAAGGCCCCGGCGAGCCGGTGCGCGTGTACGAGTCGCCCACCGACCTGGCCGAGGCGCAGTGGATGGTCGAGGAAATGCGCCAGCTCGTGCGCGACGGCTTCGACCGCAAGGAAATGGCCGTGCTCTACCGCAGCAATGCGCAGAGCCGGGTGATCGAAACGGCGCTTTTCAATGCCTCGGTACCGTACCGCGTGTACGGCGGGCTGCGCTTCTTCGAGCGGGCTGAAATCAAGCACGCGCTGGCCTATCTGCGCCTGCTCGAGAACAAGGACGACGACACCAGCTTCCTGCGCGTGGTCAACTTTCCGCCGCGCGGTATCGGCGCGCGCACGCTCGAGCAGCTGCAGGACGCGGCGCGCACGGCCGGCCGCTCGCTGCACGATGCGGTGAGCGTTGTCGGCGGCAAGGCGGGGGCGAACCTTACGGGCTTCGTCGCCAAGATCGACGTGCTGCGCGAGCAGACGCAGGGCGTCAGCCTGCGCGAGATCATCGAGCTGGTGCTCGACCACAGCGGCCTTGTCGAACACTACAAGGCCGACCGCGAAGGCGCCGACCGCATCGAGAATCTGGAAGAACTGGTGAACGCGGCCGAGAGCTTCGTCACTCAGGAAGGCTTCGGCCGCGATGCGGTGGCACTGCCCATCGACGAACTGCGGCAGTCGCCCGCCAGCCAGGGCATTGACCTGACCCGCCCCGTGGTCGACGAGCCGCTGGCGCCCGACGCCGAAACCGGCGAAACGCTGAGCCCGCTGGCCGCGTTCCTCACGCACGCGGCGCTCGAATCGGGCGACAACCAGGCACAGGCCGGGCAGGACGCCGTCCAGCTGATGACCGTTCACGCGGCCAAGGGCCTGGAGTTCGACTGTGTGTTCATCACCGGCATGGAAGAGGGCCTGTTCCCGCACGAAAACTCGATGAGCGATTTCGAAAGCCTCGAGGAAGAGCGCCGCCTGATGTACGTGGCGATCACGCGGGCGCGCAAGCGCCTGTACCTGAGCCATTCGCAAACGCGCATGCTGCACGGCCAGACGCGCTACAACGTGAAGAGCCGCTTCTTCGAAGAGCTGCCCGAGGGCGCGCTCAAGTGGCTCACGCCCAAGAACCAGGCGTTCACGCCGTCGGCCTTCGGCTACGGCGGCGGCTATGCGAGCACCCGCGGCGGTGGCGGCAGCTACAGCAGCGGTGGCAGCTACGGCGGCAGCAAGGACACCTTTGCGAGCCCGCCGGTGCCGCCGCAGAAAACCGCACCGTCGCACGGCCTGCGGTCGGGCATGCAGGTGTTCCACAACAAGTTCGGCGAAGGCACCGTGCTGTCGCTCGAAGGCACGGGCGACGATGCGCGCGCGCAGGTCAAGTTCACGCGGCATGGCGTCAAGTGGCTTGCGCTGTCGGTCGCCAAGCTCACGCCGGTGTAAGCGCCGCCAAGTTTGCTATTAAACAAATAGCTGACCGTGCAATAGCCACGGGCGTTTGCGGCGGTTTTTAAAGAGGCAATCGCCGTACACTCCATGCTCGCCAAAAACAAGGGGAGCTGAGGATGTGGTTCATTGGCATGATTGCCGGCCTTTTCATAGGGGCCATCGCAGAGTCGGTTCCGGCTGCGCTGATATTGGCCGTCGTCGGAGCTTTCGCGCTGCCGAAAATCGTCGGCAAGAAGAGCACCGCCGAGCCTGAGCGCACCGAGGCCGAGCGCGCGCAGCCTCCCGGCATTGCATCCGCGTCCGGCACCGCTGCGTCAACGGCCCCGGCGGGCGGCATGCTGAAGCTGCAGCAACGCGTGGCCGAACTCGAACAGCGCGTGAGCATGCTCGAGCGGCGGCTCACGCAGGGCGCTGGCGAAGCGGCGCCTGCCGATGAACAATCCATCTCCGCAGCGAGTGCTTCCGCAACGCTGGTGGCGCAGCCGGTTCCCATTGCCCTGCCGGCCACACCGATCCCGCCAGCCACGCCGAACCCCATCGCACGGCCCGCGCAGGCGGCCGCAGCCGCCGCAGCCGCGGCGCGTGCCTCGATGCCGGGCACGTCGCCCGCGGCTGCCGAGCCAGCGCCCGCGCCTGCTCCGGCCAAGCCGCCGGTTGCCATGCCGGCGCCCCGGCGCCTGCCTCCCCCGCCGCCTCCGCCGACGATCCCGCTGCGCGAGCGCTTGCCCGCACCCATCGCCAACCTGATCTTCGGCGGCAACATGCTGGTGAAGCTCGGCGTGCTGATCCTTTTCCTGGGGCTCGCCTTTTTGCTGCGCTACACGGCTGAACGCGTCACAGTGCCTGTCGAGCTGCGCTATGCCGCCGTGGCGCTGGTGGGCGCGGGCCTGCTGGCACTGGGCTGGTTCCTGCGCCGCAAGCGCACCAGCTATGCGCTGATCCTGCAGGGCGCCGGCATCGGCATTTTCTATCTGACGACGCTCGCGGCGATGAAGGTGCACGAGCTGCTGCCACCGACGGCCGGCTTCGCTTTCCTGTTCGGCGTGGCCGCGCTGAGCGCGGTGCTGGCGGTGCTGCAGAACGCACCGCTGCTGGCCATTGTTGCGGCGCTCGAGGGTTTTGCGGCGCCGGTGCTTGCCTCCACCGGGCAGAACCGGCCCGTGGGCCTCTTCACCTACCTGCTGGTGCTCGACGTCGGCATTGTGCTGATCGCCTGGTTCAAGGCCTGGCGGGTGCTCAACCTGATCGGTTTTGTCGGCACCTTCACGCTGGCTGCGGGCTGGGCGCAGAAGTACTACACAGACGACCAGTACGGCATCGTGCAGCCGTTCCTGCTGGTGTTCTTCCTGATGTTCGTCGCGGTGGGCCTGCTGTTCGCGCGCCGCACGCTGTTCGACGCACCCGTGCAGCCCGCAGAGCCGCTGGCCACCCGCGCGCTCGACACGCTGCGGCGCGCGGGCCGCGTCGACAGCTCGCTGGTGTTCGGCACGCCGATGGTCGCGTTCGGCATGCAGTACCTGCTCATGCAGCCGTGGGAATACGGCGCCGCCTTCTCGGCGATGGCGCTCGCGGCCTTTTACCTGGTGCTGGGGCGGCTGGTGTTCGCCACACAGCCCAAGGGCCTGGCGCTGCTTGCGGAGGCCTACGCCATCGTGGGCGTGATCTTCGGCACGTTGGCCATTCCGCTCGGCCTCGAAGGCCGCTGGACGGGCGCGGCCTGGGCGGTCGAGGCAGCTGGCATGTACTGGCTGGGCGCGCGGCAAGGGCGCGTGTATGCGCGGGCGTTCTCGTTCCTGGTGTTCGCCGGTGCGGTGTGGAAGTTGCTCGAAGCCACGCAACTCGATGCGGCGCCGGGGCATCCGCTGCTGCAGGGTTCGGTGATCGGCCCGATGCTGGTGGCGGTGAGCGCGTTCGCAATGTGGGCCATTCACCGGCGCGCCAAGCTCGACGAGGGCAACGGCTGGGAAGCGCTGGTGGGCACCGCCTTGCCGTGGCTCGGCATGGGCGCGCTCACGCTGCTGCTGTGGCAGTGGTTCACGCCGCCGTGGGCGGCGGCTGCGACGGCTTTGCTCGCCTCCGCCGCTTTTGCGGTGGCGGTGCGCTTCAAGCTCCGGCCGCTGGCTTTCGTGACCTATGGCATGCAGGCGCTGGCGGTGGCTGGCTTCATTGCCACCCTGCATCGCGCGGCCGATGTGCGCGGCAGCGCCGACGAGGTGCTTGCAAGCGGCTGGCAGGGCGCGGTGGCGGCAAGCCTCATTGCGCTGAGCCTGCTCGGCAGCGCCGCATGGTCGATGCTGCAGGCGCACCGCGCCGCATTGGCACGCGGCATTCAGCCGGTGTGGTCACTCGGCAATGCCGTCGCGGTGATCGCCGGCGTGGGCCTGCTGCACCTCGCAATGCTGTTCCAGGTGAGCCTGGCACAGGCCGCGCTGCTGTGGCCGCTCACGGCCACGGTCGTGCTCTGGGTGGCGCTGCGCATTGCGCACAAGCCGCTCGCGGCACTAGCCGGCTTGCTGCAGGTTGTCTCGGCGCTGCTGTATGTCTTCGGCCAGATCTGGATCTTCGACGGCAGTACACCGCCCGCGGCCTTCGCGCACCTGGGCTTCTGGACACCGGTGGTGCTGGGGCTCGCAGCCCTGCTGGCCGGCGCGTGGATGAGCGGCGAGGCATGGCGGTGCGCCACCGAAGGCGCCACCACGGCCAAACGCACGCGCTGGAACAACGACTGGTGCGCCAACCCGGCCGTGCTGTGGGCACCGGTGATCTGGGGGCTGGGCTGGTGGCTATTCGGCTGGCTTGCCGAAACCGCCGCAGTGCTGCAGCGCAACGCAATGGCCGGCCATGTGGCCGCGGCTGCTCTCGCCGTCGTGCTGGTCACTTCGGCGCTGTCGGCCGTGGTGGCGCACCGGCGCGGCTGGCCGCAGTTGGGCCAGGCCACGTTGGCCACGCTGCCGGGCCTGGTGCTGATCGCGGCCTACGGTGTGGCCTTGGCTGCGCCGCTGGTCTACGTGCCTTCGAGCGCGCTGGGCTGGGCGGCCTGGCCGCTGGCGCTGCTGTGGCACCTGCGGCTGCTGCATGCGCAAAAACGCTGGCTTGCTCCGGCGGCGCTGGCGCCTTTCCACCTGGCGGGTTTCTGGTTCTTCCTGCTGCTGGCAGCGCGCGAATGCCAATGGCAGCTGGGGCGCATCGGCGCGGAATGGTCGAGCTGGCAGCTGCTGGGCTGGGCCATGGTTCCCGCCGTCGCGCTCTGGCTGCTGTGCTCGCGCGCACTGCTGCAACGCTGGCCGCTCTCCGAGTACCGCGCCGCGTACCTCGAGTTCGCGGCAATGCCGGTGGCGGCCTACCTGCTCGCATGGGTGTGGGTGACCAACGGAACGAGCCCGGGCAATGCCGCGCCGCTGCCCTATGTGCCGCTGCTGAACCCGCTGGAACTGGCGCAGTGGCTGGTGCTGTTTGCGCTGGTGCTCTGGTGGCGGGCCTTGCCGCAAGGGTCGTTCGCGCGCGTGCAGCCGATGGTGGCAAAGGGCGTGCTCGGCGTTACCGGCCTGGCGCTGCTGACCGGCGCGGTGCTGCGCACCTGCCACCACTATGCGGGCGTCGAGTGGCGCTTCGATGCGCTCTACGCATCGTGGCTCACGCAGGCGGCGCTCTCAATCACCTGGGCGATCTGCGGCGTGATCGCGATGGTGCTCGGCCACTCTCGCGGCGTGCGCACGCTGTGGGTCGGCGGCGCCGCGTTGCTGGGCGTTGTGGTGCTGAAATTGTTCTTCGTCGAACTGGCGGACAGGGGAGGCCTGTTCCGCATCGTGTCGTTCATTGCGGTGGGTGCATTGCTCCTGCTTGTAGGTTATTTCGCCCCGGTGCCGCCGAAGAAAAACGAAATGGAGAAAGATGTGTTGGCCGAAGGAGGTGCAGCATGAAAACGGGTGCGAAGCCCTTGCGCCATGTGGTGCGAATTGGTCTGGCCGTGGCGTTGGCAACGGCCGGGTTCGGTGCTGCCTGGGCGCAGCCTCCCGCCACCGCGCCGATTGCCCTGCAAGGCAGCGGGCCGTACCACCGGCTCACGCTGCCGCTCGGCATTCATGCCCACGCCGCATACGGCGATCTGCGCGACCTGCGGGTTCGCAATGCGGCAGGCAACGCGGTGCCCTATGCATGGCTGCGCAACGAGGCGGCGGAGCCTCGCCTTGCCTCGAAAGACGTGCCGATTTTCGCGCTGCCTGCAAGCGCGGCGGATGCATCTGAAGACGCAGCGTTGAGCTTCAAGGTGCGTCCCGACGGCTCCCTGGCGCTCGCCCGCAAGCCGGCGCGCAAGCAAGACGACGCCGCGCAATGGCTCATCGATGCGAGCCAGCTCAAGGGCAGCCTGCTGCAGGCGCGCTTCGAAATGGCGCCCGAGGCGCGCGGCCTGTTCGCCTTCAGGCTCGAGGCCAGCGACGACCTGCGGAACTGGCGGCCCATCGGGGGCGAAGAGCAACTGGTACGGCTGGCGCATGGCGGACAGACCATCGAGCGGCTGGCCGTCGACCTGGACAACGTGCAAGCACGGTTCCTGCGCCTGCGCTGGAGCGACCCGAAGAACGGCGCACCGCTGACCAGCGTGGCGATCGACAGCGTGCAAGAGGTGGAACCCGTCGCGCCGCTCGAATGGTCGGGCGCGCTGAGGCCGGAGCGCTGCGGCACCGACCATTGCGACTACGCGTTGCCGCGCGGCGTTCCGGTCGAAAGCCTCCGCGTCGACCTGGCCGACGTCAACACGCTGGCGCAGGTCGGGATTTCAGGCTTGCCTGCTGCCGTTCCGTCGGTTGCCTCCGAGCCGCCGCGCGTGTCGCGCAATCCGCTGTATGCCTTGCGGCACCAGCAGCGTCGGCCGGCATCGTCTTCTTCAGGCACGCCGGGCGAAGTGCCGCTGCTCGACACCGTGGTGTATCGCCTCGCGCAGGCCGGCGGCGAAGCGCGCTCGCCGCTGCTGGCGCTCGACGGCACGAGCTATTCGCACCTGCGGCTTCGCACCTCGGGCCCGGTGAGCCTGCTGGGCGCAACGCCTCCGACGATTTCGGTAGCCGCCACGCCGCGCACGCTGGTGTTCCTGGCACAAGGCGCCGCGCCGTTCTCGCTCACGTGGAGTACGGCATCCGAAAAGAACGCAGTGCAGGGTAGCGCGCCGGGCGCGGCCCTGGCGCTGGCTACGCTGGTGCCGGGCTACAACCCGAACAAGCCCGTGGCGGCAGACCAGGCCACCGTTGCGTTGCCGCCGCCGCCGGTGGCGGCCGTCGATGCCGTGGTGGCAGCTACGGCGCAGCTGCCGGTGCCCACGCAGCCGGATCCCTCGCGCAAGTGGTGGCTGTGGGGAGCGCTGGGCGTCGGCTTTCTGCTGCTGGCCGGCATGGCATGGTCGCTTTTCGCCAGCCTGCGCAAGGACCGGGCTCCGGCCGGTTGACGAAGAGACTCCGGCCCGCGGGCCGGGGGCTCGCCTCAGTTCGGGTCGAAGCTGTCGCGGAAGGTGAACCAGGTCGAGCTCATCGACATGGCCGCGAGCACCAGCGCCGAGCCCACGATCAGCACATTGCCGATGGCCGCGGCGGCGCCGCCTCCGCCCACCGAACCGACACCGATCAGCACCGTGGCCACCAGGCCCATGCCGATGCCCGCCAGCAGGAACACGCCGAGCCATGCGAGGCCGAACAGCGCATAGGCGCCGAAGTTGCGAAACACCGCGACCACGCTGAAGAAGATGCTCTTCACCGGCTCCACGCCATGCCAGTGCACCAGCGCCGGCGCATGCCACATGGCCAGCGACAGAGGCAGGTTCAGGCACATCAGGAACATGCGCGCCACCTGGAAGTCGCTGCTCGCCATGATCTCGGGCGTCAGCGCTTCGTCGAGCAGGTAGGCCTTGGCCAGCTGCCCGCCGTCGATGAACGAGGTCAGCAGCACCGCGAACACGAAGTACACCGCGGAGATCACACCCAGCTTGACCAGCGAGCGCCATTCGGTGCGCATCGCGGCAATCACTGCCACGAACATGGCGGAGCCGGTGGGGCGCTGTGCGTGGCCGGTGGTGCCGATGCCCTCGGCGTTGTCGGTGTAGGCGATCGAGGTGGCAACCATCAGCCCCAGCGTCATGAAGGGCAGCAGCACCGGCGCCAGCACGCTGCCGAGCAGCGGCAGCAGCGACACCGTCGAGATCAGCGCCATCAGCAGGAAGAACAGCGAAATGAAGGCGAGTGGCTGCCGCCAGAAGGTCTTGAGTCCGAGGCGGACCCATGTAGCGCCGGTTCGCGCCGGCACGAGGTTGAGTTTCATTTTTAAGGGTCAGGCGGCCAGCGGCTCGAGCGATTGCGCCATGGCATGCGGATGGGAGGCGCGCCCGCGCAGCACGCGCTCGAAGTGGGCGGGATCGTGCGGCTTCAGCATGCTGGCTTCGCGCGGAAGATGAAAGTCCCAGAGCCGCGAAATCCAGAAGCGCAATGCCGCAGCGCGCAGCATGGCGGGCAGCAGGGCGCGTTCGGAGGCATTCAGCGGACGCACGGTTTCGTAGGCGGACAGCAGCGAGTCCGCGCGTTCGGCGTCGTGCTCGCCGGTGGGCAGGTCGATGGCCCAGTCGTTCAGGCACACCGCGAGGTCGAACAGCCAGGTGTCGGTGCCTGCAAAGTAGAAGTCGAACACGCCGGTCAGGCGCGGCGCCGCGGCGGCGTCGTCGCCGGTTGCGAACATCACGTTGTCGCGGAACATGTCGGCATGCACCGGGCCGCGCGGCAGTGCGGCATAGGCCGAAGTATCGGCCACATGGTTCTGGTAGGCCAGTTCGGCGCGCAGCAGTGCGGCTTGGGACTCGTCGATGTAGGGCAGCACCACGGGAACGGTCTCGTTCCACCACGCCAGGCCGCGCAGGTTCGGCTGGATGCGCGGAAAGTCGCGCGCCGCCAGGTGCATGCGCGCCAGCATTTCGCCCAGCTGGGCGCAATGCGCAGTGCCCGGCGCCAGTTCGCTGCGGCCCGAGAGCCGTTGCACCAGTGCGGCCGGCTTGCCCGCCACCTTGAGCAGCAGCTCGCAAGGCGCGTTCGCGGGAATCGTCAGCGCATGGCCCGACGGCGGCGCAATGGCCGGGTCGGCCACGGGTTCCGGCACCGGCAGGCCGCGGCCTGCCAGGTGCTTCATGAGACAAAGGTAGTAGGGGAGCTGCTCGGCGCTGAGGCGCTCGAACAGGGTCAGCACGAACTCACCGGTTTCGGTGGTGGCGAAGTAGTTGGTGTTCTCGATGCCGCCCTCGATGCCGCGCAACTCGCGCAGCGGGCCCAGGCCCAGGCGCTGCACGAGCGCGTCTGCCTCGCCGAATTCGACTTCGGTAAAAACTGCCATGGCGGTGCTCAGCGCTGCGCTGACGATTGAACGCGCAGCACGGTCAGAACTTCATCACGTTCCAGACGCGCGGGCCGTTGCCGTTCGAGTCGGCCGAGCCCGGGCGTGCGGTGCCTGCGTCGTTGGGCAGCACTTCATAGCCGGGCACGTTGGCCTTGGGCTTCACGTTGATGCTTTGCGTGCGGCCGCCGTAGCGGACCTCGTCGACCGAAGCGCCGCTGTCTTCGGTGTGGATGTGCTCGACCTTCTGGTTGCGTCGGCCGTCGGGTTGCTCCTGATTTTGTAGCGGCTCGGCGGGTGCAGGCGCCCGGGCGGGTGCGGACTGCGCCTGAACGGCGGCAAAAGGAGCGGCAAAGGCCAGCGCCAGCAGAATGCGGCGGGCGACCAGGAGTGTGGGGCTAGGCATGCCAGGATTGTAGGCTTGGCGCCGCTTTCGAGGTGTCGGTCGCCAGCGTACGCCGCCGTGGTTCAGGGCGCCGCGCCGGGCACGGCAAAATGGCCTGATGACCGACAAGAAAACGCTGCTGCTCGTCGATGGCTCGAGCTATCTCTACCGCGCCTTCCATGCCATGCCCGACCTGCGGGCCGTGCCCGGCGACCCGAAGAGCCCGGCCACCGGCGCCATCCGCGGAATGATCAACATGATGACGGCGCTGCGCCGCGAGGTTCGCGCGGACTACGCGGCCTGCATCTTCGACGCGCCGGGCAAGACGTTCCGCGACGACCTGTATCCCGAATACAAGGCCAACCGCTCGCCGATGCCCGACGACCTGCGCAGCCAGATCGACCCCATCCACCAGGTGGTGAAGCTCATGGGCTGGCCCGTGCTCTGCGTGCCCGACATCGAGGCCGACGACGTGATCGGCACGCTGGCCAAGACGGCCGCGGCGCAGGGCGTCGAAGTGATCGTGTCCAGCGGCGACAAGGACCTGAGCCAACTGGTGGACGAGCACATCACCATCATCGACACGATGAACGGCAAGAAGCGCGACGTGGCCGGTGTCACGGCGGAATTCGGTGTGCCGCCCAACCTGATGATCGACTACCAGACGCTGGTGGGCGACGCGGTCGACAACGTGCCCGGCGTCGAGAAGGTCGGCCCCAAGACAGCGGCCAAATGGTTGCTCGAATACGGTTCGCTCGACGCGCTGATCGAACGCGCCGCCGAGGTGAAGGGGCAAGCTGGCGAGAACCTCCGCAAGGCACTCGACAAGCTGCCGCTGAGCCGCCAGCTCGTCACCATTCGCACCGATTGCGACCTGGCCGGGCACGTCGCCGGACTGCCTTCGCTCGAAGGGCTGCCCGTGGGCGCGCCGCAAACGGCCGAGCTCAAGCCCTTCTACGAAAAGTTCGGCTTCAAGAGCCTCGTCAAGTCGCTCGAGGCCATGGAAGTGCCGCCCGAGCTGATCGAGGAAAACATCAAGAAGCAGCAGGCCCGTGGCGGCGCTGCGAGTGCCGACCAGGGCGGCCTGTTCGATGAATCGTCGAACCTGGGCGCCATCGAAGCTGCATCGCCCGCGAGCAACCTGAAGTACGAAACCATCACGACCTGGGAGCAGTTCGACGCGTGGCTCGCAAGGCTGGAGGCGGCCGACCTGGCCGCCATCGACACCGAGACCACGTCGCTCGATGAAATGGTTGCGCAGATCGTGGGCGTGAGCTTCAGCGTGGAGCCCGGCGAGGCGGCCTACGTGCCGCTGGCGCACAACTACGGCGATGCGCCCGCACAGTTGCCCATCGACGAAGTGCTCGCCAGGCTGAAGCCGTGGCTCGAAAACCCCGAGAAGAAAAAGCTCGGCCAGCACATCAAGTACGACCGCCACGTGTTCGCCAACCATGGCATCGAAGTGCAGGGCTATGCGCACGACACCATGCTGCAAAGCTATGTGCTCGAAGCGCACCGGCCGCACGGGCTCGCGAGCCTGGCCGAGCGCCACCTGGGGCGCAGCGGCATTTCATACGAAGACCTGTGCGGCAAGGGCGCGCACCAGATTCCGTTCAGCCAGGTCGAAATTGCCAGGGCCGCCGAGTATTCATGCGAGGACAGCGACCAGACGCTCGACGTTCACCTGGCACTCTGGCCCCAGATCGAGCGCGACGAAAAGCTTCGCTTCATCTATCAGCTCGAAATGGATTCGAGCGAGGCGCTCTACCGCATCGAGCGCAACGGCGTGCTGATCGATGCGCCCACGCTCGCCGCGCAAAGCCATGAGCTCGGCACGCGCATCATGGCGCTGGAGCAAGAGGCCTACGAGATCGCCGGGCAACCGTTCAACCTGGGTTCGCCCAAGCAGATCGGCGAGATCTTCTTCACCAAGCTGGGCCTGCCGGTGATCAAGAAAACGCCGAGCGGCGCGCCGAGCACCGACGAAGAAGTGCTCGAGAAGCTGGCCGAGGACTATCCGCTGCCGGCCAAGATCCTGGAGCACCGCGGCCTGTCCAAGCTCAAGGGCACGTACACCGACAAGCTCGGCCAGCTGGCCAACCCGCGCACCGGCCGCGTGCACACGCACTATGCGCAGGCAGTGGCGGTTACCGGGCGGCTGTCGAGCAACGATCCCAACCTGCAGAACATTCCGATCCGCACGCCCGAAGGCCGCCGCGTGCGCGAAGCTTTCATTGCGCCGCCCGGCAGCGTGATTGCAAGCGCGGACTACTCGCAGATCGAGCTGCGCATCATGGCGCACATCAGTGGCGACGAGTCGCTGTTGCGCGCGTTCCGCGAAGGCATCGACGTGCACCGCGCCACTGCGGCGGAGGTGTTCGGCTCCACGCCCGACCAGGTGTCGAGCGAACAGCGCCGTTATGCCAAGGTGATCAACTTCGGGCTCATCTACGGCATGAGCAGCTTCGGGCTGGCGCGCAACCTGGGCATCGAGACCAAGGCCGCGGCTTCGTACATCGAGCGTTACTTTGCGCGCTATCCGGGCGTGAAGGCCTACATGGACGAGACCAAGGCGCTCGCGAAGGAAAACGGCTATGTCGAGACCGTGTTCGGCCGGCGCCTGTACCTGCCCGAGATCAATTCGCCCAACGGCCCGCGCCGCGGCGGCGCCGAGCGCGCGGCCATCAACGCGCCCATGCAGGGCACGGCGGCCGACCTGATCAAGCTCAGCATGATCAAGGTGCAGGACGTGCTCGACGCCGAGAAGCGCGCCACCAAGATGATCATGCAGGTGCACGACGAACTGGTGTTCGAAGTGCCCGAGGCCGAGGTCGAATGGGTGCGCACCGAAATCCCGCGCCTGATGGCCGGCGTGGCCGAGCTGAAGGTGCCGCTGCTAGCCGAGATCGGCATCGGCCCCAACTGGGACAAGGCCCACTGAGCGCCGGCCGCGCCTGAAGAAGGCGTGGCTCGCGAGTGCCAGCAATCCCACGCCGACGCCGGCGTAAAGCATCACGTCGCCAAAGCCCTGGCGCAGGGCGGCCTGCGCTAGCGCCGGCGCAGCCGCATCCGGCACGATGTCCAGCTTGCCCGCTGCCACGCCCTGCGCCAGTTGCAGCAGTTCGCCGGCACCGGCGCGCAGGCCGGCTTCGCCCAGGTGGCGCGCAATGCCGCTCACAAGCACGAAGCCCATCAGCGCGATGCTCAATGCGAGCGTGATCAGCCGCGCGCTGAAGTCGATGCCCGAGGCCATGCCCGCGCGCGCGGCCGACACCGCGCCGGTGCTCGTGTTGGTAACGGGCGAGTTCGTGAGGCCGAGCCCGACGCCCGCGGCAAGGCAGGCGGTGATCACCACCGCATCGACGCCGCGCGCATTGCCCGCGGCCATGAGCAGGAAGGCCACGGCCATCAGGCCGAGGCCGCCGGGAATCACCCGCTCGGCGCCATGGCGCAGTGCCAGCCGCTCGGCCAGCGGCGGCACCAGCAGCGTGGGCAGCGTGTAGGCCAGCAGGGCCCAGCCCGAGTGCATCAGGTCATGGCCGAGCGCCGACTGGAAGTAGATCGGCAGGTAGATCATGAAGGGCCAGAAGCTGAGGTTCATGCCCACCGAACCCATCATTGCGCCGTTGAAGCGGTGGATGCGAAAGACCGAAAAGTCGAACATGGGGTGCGCACTGCGCCGCTCGGCCGCGACGAACAGCGCGAGGAACGCCAGCGCGCCCGCCAGCAGCGCCAGCCCCACGCGGTTGCCGAAGCCCTGCACCGTGCCCAGCGTGATGAAGTACACCAGCGCGAACACCGCAAGCGTGAGCGTGAGCATGCCCGCCACGTCGAGGCGGTGCGCATCGGGGTCGCGCGATTCCTGCACGCTCGCGTGCACCAGGCCCAGCGTGAGCAGCGCCAGCGGCGCGTGCACCAGGAAGACCCAGCGCCAATCGGCCAACGCCACGATGGCGGCGCCCACCAGCGGACCGAAACCCAGCCCGATGCCCGCAACCACGCCCCAGACTGCAAAGGCGCGCGAGCGCGCCGCCGGTTCACGGAACTGCTGCGACAGGATGGCGAACTGGCAGATCATCATGGTGCCGGCGCCCACGCCCTGCACGAAACGCGCGGCAATCAGGAGCGGCGCGCTCGTCGCCCAGCCGCACGCCAGCGACGCCATGCCGAACAGCCAGAGGCTCGCCACCAGCACGCGGCGGCGGCCATACCGGTCGGCCAGGGTGCCGGCCGCCATCAGCACCGAGGTGCAGGCCAGCGTGTAGGCATTCATGATCCATTGCGCGTCCTGGAAGTCCGCGTGCAGCACGCGCTCGAGCTCCGGAAGGATCACCGGCACGCTGGAGATCTCGAGCCCGAACATGAGTGCGACAAGGCAAATGGCAGTGAGCGCGGCAGCATCGCGGCGCGGGTTGGTAGTTGAAGCAGTAGAAGACGTTGTCATGCCACCATCTTGCAGGGAATCAGTTTCTTCATTGAGGACATCGATTCAGCAGATTCGGGAACCAAAAGGCACAATCCCAAGCCATGACCGATCGTTTCGATGGCATCCAGACTTTTCTCGAGGTGGTCGAAAGCGGCAGCCTCACGCTCGCGGCCGAGCGGCTGAACCTCACGCGCTCGGCCGTGGGCAAGGCACTCGCGCGGCTGGAGGCGCGGCTCGGCGTGCGCCTGCTCCAGCGCACCACCCGCAGCCAGACCCTGACCGAGGAAGGGCAGGCCTACTACGAGCACTGCCTGCGTGCGCAGGCCGAGCTCGAGGCCGCGGAGTCGGGCCTCGAAAGCGGCCGGCGCGAGCCGCGCGGCCGCCTGCGTGCCAGCCTGCCGCTGGCCTTTGGACACCACCACGCGGCGCCGGCGCTGCTAGGCCTCATCGAACGCTATCCGCAACTGCAGGTGGACATTGCCATCAGCGACCGCGTGGTCGACCTGGTGCAGGAGGGCTACGACCTGGCGGTGCGCATCGGCGAACTGCCCGACACCGACCGGCTGGTGGCCCGCCGGCTCGGCGAGCAGACCATGAGGCTCGCGGCCGCGCCGGCCTACCTGGCGCGCTTCGGGCGGCCGGCTGACGTGGCCGCGCTGGCGCAGCACCGGGGCATCGACTATTGCGCTCCTGGTCAGTCGCAGCGCTGGGAACTGCGCGATCCGCAAGGCCGCGCGCACACCGTGCATCTGCCCTGGCATGCGCGGCTGAACGACCTGCAGGCGGTGGCCGACGCGGCCATTGCAGGTGCCGGGCTCGCCTGGTTGCCGAACTGGCTGCTGGCACGCTACGTGCAATCCGGACAGCTCGAGCCCGTGCTGGCCGACCACCGCGCCGCGGCCATGCCCATTCACGTGCTGTGGCCGCGCTCGCGCCACATGCCCGCCAAGACGCGCTGCGCTGTCGATGCGCTGGTCGCCGCGATGCCGGCCTGCATGGAAGAATGCCGAACCCGCCCGGTGTCCACCGTGCGGACCAGAAAAACACAAGGAAGCCGTTCATGACCCTGTTCCCCGTTCGTTCCTGGTGCCGCGCAGGCGGCGCACTCCTGATGGCCGCAGCCTGCCAGGCCGCGCTGGCCGCGCCCGACGCGCGCATCGCCTCGCTGGCGGCCGAGCAGAAGCAGCCGCTGCTCGATTCGCTGTCGCAGCTCGTGGGCATCGAGTCCGGCAGCCGCGATCTTGAGGGGCTGGAGAAGATCTCCGATCTCATCGCCGGCAAGCTCAAGGCGCTGGGCGGCGAGGTCGAGCTCATCGACACCAGCGCCGAGGCCTACCGCATGGAGGACACGCCCGAGAAGATGGGCCGCGTGGTGCGGGCCACCTTCAAGGGCACGGGCAAGAAGAAGATCATGCTCATTGCGCACATGGACACGGTCTACACCGTGGGCATGCTCGGCAAGCAGCCGTTCCGCGTCGAAGGCGACAAGGCCTACGGCCTCGGCATTGCCGACGACAAGCAGGGCGTGGCGGTCATCATCCACACAGTAGCAATGCTGCAGGCGCTCAAGTTCAAGGAATACGGCACGCTTACCGTGCTGATCAACGGCGATGAGGAAATCAGTTCGCCGGCGTCGCGCGGGCTCATCACACGGCTCGGCGGCGAGCACGACGCGGTGCTGTCGTTCGAGGGCGCCTCGGTCAAGGAAGACAAGCTTTCGCTTGCCACGGCGGGCATTGCCTCGGTCACGCTCAACGTCGCGGGCAAGGCATCGCATGCGGGCTCAGCGCCCGAGCTGGGCGTGAACGCGCTCTACGAACTCTCGCACCAGGTGCTGCAGATGCGCGACCTGTCCGACCCGGCAACGGGCCTGAAGATGAACTGGACCATCTCCAAGTCAGGCAGCAACCGCAACGTGATTCCGGCCAGTGCCACCGCCAGCGCCGACGTGCGCGTGCTGAAGGTGAGCGACTACGACCGCATCGAGCAGCAGGTGCAGGAGCGCGTGAAGAAGCAGCTGATTCCAGAGGCCAAGGTCGAGCTGAAGTTCGAGCGCCGCCGTCCGCCGCTCGAAGCCACCGACGCCTCGCGCGCGCTGGCCGCGCACGCGCAGCGCATCTACAAGGACGAGATCGGCAAGCCGCTGGGCGCCGACGACAAGGCCGCCGGCGGCGGTACCGATGCGGCGTTTGCCGCGCTCAAGACCAAGGCCCCGGTGGTCGAGCGCTTCGGCCTGCAGGGCTTTGGCGCGCACTCGGCCGACGCCGAATACGTGCTGATCGATTCCATCGAACCGCGGCTCTATCTTGCGACCCGCATGGTGATGGACCTCTCTCGCAACAAGATCGGCAACTGACCGATGCGGCTGCGCCATATCGAGGTCTTCAACGCCATCATGCTCACGGGCAGCGTGAGCGCGGCGGCGCGGCTCATCAACATTACGCAGCCGGCGGTGAGCCGCACGCTGCAGCATGCCGAGCTGCAACTGGGCTTTCCGCTGTTCCAGCGCGCCAAGGGCCGGCTCACACCGACCACCGAGGCGCTCACGCTGTATCCGCACATCGAGCGGCTGTTCGCGCAACTCGACGAGGTGCAGCGCCTGGCGGCCAACCTGCGCGCGGGCAGCGATACCGGCGAGCTGCGCATCCTGAGCGTGCTGGCACTGAGCTACGAGGTGCTGCCGCGCGCGCTCAAGGCCTTTCGCGAAAAGCATCCGGGTTATTCGATCACCGTCGAGTCGCTGCATTCGCCGCAGATCATGTCGGCACTGCTGCTGCAAGAGGCCGACGTGGGCTTTGTCTTCAGCCCTGCGGTGCACCCCTCGCTCACGCAGGAAACGCTTGCGGACACGCGCATGGTGTGCATCGCGCCGAAGGGCATGCTTCCGCGCGCGCTGGTGCGCAATGGGTCGGTGGCGCTGCATGACCTGGTAGACCGGCCCGTCATCGGGCTGGACAGCCGAGACCCGGTGGGCACCAGCCTGAGCCAGGCCTGCCGCCAGGCCGGCGTGGGCTTTCAGCAGGCGGTGGTCACGGTGCAGACGTATCACGCCGCGCTGTCGATGGCCCACCACGGGCTGGGCGTGGCGCTGGTCGATGGCTGCACGGCACGCTCGGCCGACGGCGCCAAGGTCGACGTGCTGGCGCTGGAGCCGCACATTCCGGTGCCGGTGCGCGCATTGCGTTTTGCGGGAAAGCCCGATTCAGTGGCGGTACGCGGCATTACGCGCTGCATGCGCGAGGCGATAGAGCAGGCGGCCTGAGCCTCGTGGCGTGGCTCAGGCTGCGGCGGGCTCCAGCGCATCGGCAATCCGCCGCGCGGAGCCGAAGGCCAGCGTGAAGCCCAGCGCGCCGTGCCCGGTGTTGAACAGCATGTTCGAAGGCGCGCTCGGCAGCCGCCCGATGATCGGCAGGCCTTTCGGCGTGGCCGGGCGCATGCCCGTCCACGGATGCAGTTCTTCGAGCGGGCTCGCATGCGGGAACACGGCGCGTGTCGCGGCCGCCAGCGTTTCGATGCGCGTCGCCGGAATGCTCGCGTCGTGCCCCACGAGTTCCGCCATGCCCGCCACGCGCAGCCGTGAGCCGATGCGCGCGAACACCACCTTGCGCGCGCTGTCGGTCACGTTCACGCTGGGCGCTGCGCCGGGCGAAGGATCGACATCGACCGTGATGCTGTAGCCCTTGAGCGGGTACACCGGCAGGTAGGCGCCCAGCGCGCGCCCGAGCTTGTGCGAGGCCGATCCCAGTGCCATGACGAAGGCGTCGGCCTCCACGTCGCCATCGCTCGTTTTCACGGCGGCCACGCGGCCGTCGCTGCGCGCGAAGCCGTGCACGTCGGCGCCGAGCAGAAAGCGCACGCCGCGCCCGCTGAGCACGCGCATCAGTTCGGCGCAAACCTTCAGGCAATCGGCCGCGCACTCGCTGGGCGTGTAGACGGCCCCGGCCATCTGGCCGCGATAGCCGGCGAGCGCGGGCTCGATGGCGGCGCATTCGTCGGGCGACACGATGCGCTGCTCGCTGCCCATGGCGCGCTGCAATTCGAGCTGCGCGCGTGCGCCTTCGAGCGATTCGGGGCTGGCATAGAGCACCAGCTTGCCGGTGGCGGAAAAATCGCAATCGGGCGCAACGTCGGCCTGCATGGCCTCGAACCCGCTGCGGCTCAGCGCGGCCAACGCCAACAGCTGCGCGGTGGTGTCCCGCGAGGTCTGCGCATTGCAGGCCGCAAGAAAGGCCAGGCCCCAGCGCCACTGCAGCGGATCGAGTTGCGGGCGCAGCTTGAGCGGGGAGGAGGGCGAGAGCAGCAGCTTGGGCAACTGCTTCCAGATCGACGGATCGGCCAGCGGCTGCACGTACGAGTAGCTGAGCTGCGCGCCGTTGCCGCCGCTCGCGCCCGCACCAGGGGCCGCGCGGTCGATCACCGTGACTTGATGGCCCAGGCGTTCGAGTTGCCAGGCGGTGGCCAGGCCCACGATGCCGGCGCCGAGCACACACACATGCATGGAGGCAACTTTCCGAAAGAGGGGAGCAAGAGAGGGGAGTGCTGAATGTAGGCGCGCGCACGCCAGCCCGGAAATGCCAAAAGCGCGGTAGCCCATAGCCAAAGCGCATGCCTTGGTGCCCGCTCTTCCTAACCCATAACCTTTGGGTATGGCCTAGGGTTCATTTGGAATTGTCGCCATGTGTCACTCCTTCTTACACTGGCCGCTCTGTTCAACCAACTGAAGAAGGCTCGCATGAAACTCTCCGCATTGATGGCCGCTGCTGCCGTGGTGCTGCTTACCGCCACCGGCGTCCAGGCCGCCGACACGCTGGCCAAGATCGCCGAGTCCGGCAAGATCACGCTCGCCTACCGCGAGTCGTCGGTGCCCTTCAGCTACCTGGACGGCCCCAACAAGCCGATCGGTTTCTCGGTCGAACTTTCCAACGCCGTGGTCGAGGCGGTGAAGAAAAAGCTCAACAAGCCCAACCTGCAGGTACAGCTGATGCCAGTGACCTCGCAGAACCGCATTCCGCTGATTACCAACGGCACGGTGGACCTGGAGTGCGGCTCCACCACCAACAACACCGCGCGCGGCAAGGACGTGGCCTTTGCCGTCAATCACTTCTATACCGGCACGCGCCTGTTGACCAAGAAGTCTTCCAAGATCAAGGACTACGCCGACCTGGCCAAGAAGACGGTGGCCAGCACCACCGGCACCACCAACGCGCTGGTCATGCGCAAGTACAACACCGAGAAGAACCTCGACATGGACATCGTGCTCGGCAAGGACCACGCCGACGCCTTCCTGCTGGTGGAAAGCGACCGCGCCGTGGCGTTTGCCATGGACGACATCCTGCTGTTCGGCCTGATTGCCAACGCCAAGAACCCGGCCGACTACGAAGTGGTGGGCGAGGCGCTGCAGGTCGAGCCCTATGCCTGCATGCTGCCCAAGGACGACCCGGCCTTCAAGAAGCTGGTGGACGACACCTTCATCGGCATGATGAAGAGCGGCGAGTTCGAGAAGCTCTATACCAAGTGGTTCATGTCGCCGATCCCGCCGAAGAACGTGCCGCTGAATCTGCCCATGAGCCAGCAACTCAAGGACAACCTCAAGACGCCGTCCGACAAACCGGCGACCTGACGCGAGCGGACGTACGCAATGGCTTCGACGAACGTAGTGGGCATTCTGGGCGGCATGGGCCCTGCGGCGGGGGCGGACTTCGTCCGGCTCTTCGTGCAGGCCTGCGCCCAGCAGATGCGCGCTCGCGGGGAGCCGGTGCGGGACCAGTCCTTTCCGGAGCACTGGCTGGCGCAGGTGCCGGTGCCTGACCGAACCGACGCGCTGGGTTCGGCAGAAACCGGCGCGCACCAGCCGCTCGAGCCGATGCTGCAGGCACTGGGGCGGCTGGCCGCGCTGGGCAGCCGGGCCGTGGCCATTGCCTGCAACACCGCGCATGCCTGGCATTCGCGGCTGCAGGAACGTTTTCCGCAAGTGGAACTGCTGCACATGGCGCGCGAGGTGGCGCAGCATCTTGCCGCGCAAGGGGCAGGCAATGTGGCGCTGATGGCCACCGAGGGCACCTACCGCGTGCGCCTCTATGAACATGCGCTGGCCGAGGCGGGGCTCGACTGCCTTGTGCCGCTGCAGGAAGAACGCCGCATCATCACGCGCGGCATCTTCGACGGCGTGAAGGCCGGGAACATGCGCCTGGCCGAAGAATGTTTTTCGCAGGTGGCGCTGCGGCTCGCGGAACGCCACGGGCCGGTCACCATCATCATGGGCTGCACCGAGGTGCCGCTCGGCCTGCAGGGCTCGGCCGCGGTCGCCGGGCTGAACCTGGTCGATCCGGCGCAGGTACTGGCCGCCGCATTGGCGCGCCGCGCCTATCGGGACTGAAGACTTTAGGCCGCACTGCAACCCTGTTGACATCCGGGCCCTTGGGATACGGACCGCGCTGAATTCGCCTACATTGCGGCGTGCGTTTTCACGCATGCCCCTTGTCCGACGATTCAACTGGAGCCCTTCCCATGTCCCTTCGCGACGACAGCCGTTCCGATTTCGACTCGCTTCGCCCCGGCGAGAGCACAGAGCAGGGCGCCACGCGCCGCACCGCACTCAGGGCCGCCATTGGCGTGGGCTATGCGGCCGCCGTGATGCCGGTCATGGCACAGACGGCCATCAGCACCTCGGCCGAGGGCCTGAAGGCCGGGCCGATCAAGTACACCGTCAACGGCTTCGAGGTGCCCGCCTACGCGGCCGCGCCGGCCGGCAAGACGGGCCTGCCCGTGATCCTGGTGATCCAGGAGATCTTCGGCGTGCACGAATACATTGCCGACACCTGCCGCCGCTTTGCCCAACTTGGCTACCTGGCCATTGCGCCCGAGCTCTATGCGCGCCAGGGCGATCCGCGCGGCTACACCGACATTCCCAAGCTGCAGGCCGACATCGTGACCAAGGTGCCCGATGCGCAGGTCATGGCCGACCTGGACGGCGCGCTCGCGTATGCCGCGGCCAACGGCGGCAATGTTGCCAAGGCCGGCATCACCGGCTTCTGCTGGGGCGGCCGCGTCGTGTGGCTCTATGCCGCCACCGGCAAGGTCAAGGCCGGCGTAGCCTGGTACGGCCGCCTGGTCGGCCAGCCGAGCGAATTGACGCCCAGGCACCCCGTCGATGTGGCGGCCAGCCTGCAGGCGCCGGTGCTCGGCTTGTACGGCGGAAAAGACCAGGGCATCCCGCTTGACACGGTTGATAAGATGAAAGCAGCGTTGGCAAATGGAACCCCGGCTGCCAAGGCTTCGAGCTTCGTCGTGTATCCCGAAGCAGGCCACGCGTTCCATGCCGACTACCGCCCGAGCTATGTAAAGAGCGCGGCCGATGACGGATGGCAGCGAGCCACGGCCTGGTTCAAAGCCAATGGCGTCGTCTGACGGCAGCCTGTAGCCACTCACCGCCGAAGGCCGTCCACGCGACGGCCTTTCTCTTTTTATGAACGTTGTCGGGCATCGGTGCCCATCGAAATTGCGCAAGCAGCTATGAATTTGATAGTGATCATCGCGGCGACCCTGGTTGCCGGCATCGGAAGCGTGTGGCTCGCGGCCTTGCTCTTGCGCGTGGGCGTGCGCAGCGGCTCGGGCGGAGTGAATTCGCAGCACCTGCTGAGCCTGGCCGCAGGGGCGCTGCTTGCCACCGCGTTCATGCACCTGTTGCCCGAGGCCTTCGAAAGCCGCATTCAGCCCGCGCTGCTGTTCGGCGTGCTGCTGTTCGGCCTGGTGTTCTTCTTTCTGCTCGACAAAGCCGAGCTCTGGCACCACGGGCACGAGCATCACCATGGCAGCCCCGCGCCGGGGCCGGTCGGCGCAGGGCACCAAGCGAATCACGCCGCGCACGATCATGCGCACGGCCACGCCCACGACCATGACCACGCCGACCATGGCCATTCGCACAGCCACGCGCCTCGCGCGGGCGGCGGCTGGGCCGTGCTCACCGGCGACAGCGTGCACTGCTTCGGCGACGGCATCCTGATTGCGTCGGCCTTCATCGCGGACATCCGCCTTGGCCTGGTGGCCGCCATTGCGGTGCTCGCGCACGAGGTGCCGCACCACATCGGCGACCTTGTCGTGCTGCGCCAGAGCTCGGCCAACCAGCGCGCGGCGCTGGTCAAGGTGTCGCTCGCCGGCACCATGACCATGCTGGGCGGCATCGTCGGATGGTGGCTGGTCGACCAGCTGCACGGCTGGTTGCCTTACTTCCTGGTGCTGGCCAGCAGCAGCTTCGTCTACGTGGCGCTGGCCGACCTGATTCCACAATTGCAAAAGCGCCTGCCCGCGCGGCAGACCGCGGCGCAGATCGTGTGGCTGGTGGTGGGCATCGCACTCGTCACGCTCGTGAGCCGGCTTGCGCACGGCGAGCACGGCCATGGCCATTCGGAACACGGTCACGCCGAGCACGGTCACTCGGAGCACGGCCATTCTCACGAAGGCGAAGGAGCCCCGGCGCACAAGGACTGACCTACAGCGCCGGCTCGATGGATACGTTCCGAAACCGACGCTGTTCCGGGGAATTGACGCACGGCACCTGAAAGAGGTGCAACATTGGGGGTCTGACGAATGTCTCGCTCATCCCATCGCCGAGGAACCGATCATGAACAACGTCGACGCCAAGAAGCGCCCCGCTCCGCCATCGCCCGAAGATGACGACGACGATTCGCCTGTCGACGACTTCGAGGAATCGGAATCGGAAGCCGCGGACGACCTGTCGGATGCAACCGGCATCGACCTGACCGATGCCAGCGAACTCGACGCCGACAACGTGCCGGCGGACGAAGAGTTTGCCCGCGTGATGAACGCGCCCGACTAAGCCGCTTTCGACGAGCTCTCTCGAGCTATCCAGCTGTTGCCGCAGCCGCTGCTGCCGCTGCTGCACGCAAGCGCTGCGGGCCGAGCATTTCGGCCGTAAGACCGAAGCCCGCAATGCGCTGCGGCACAGGCAGGCCCCGCGCGAGTGCCGCACATGCCTCGCCCATGGCTGCCGAAGTCTGGATGCCATAGCCACCCTGCGCCGCAAGCCAGAAGAAGCCCGGCGCCTCTGGCTCGAAGCCGCCCACCAGGTCGCCGTCGGCCACGAAGGAACGCAGGCCCGCCCAGGTGCGGGTGGGGCGGCGAATGGTGAGCGTGGTGGCTTCCTCGATGCGGTGGATGGCGAAGGCGACGTCCAGCTCTTCGGGCTGCACGTCCTGCGGTTCGACCGGATCGGCATTGGCCGGAGAACCGAGCAGCATGCCGGCGTCGGGCTTGATGTACCAGCCTTCATCGGCGCTGAACACCATGGGCCAGTGCGCCACGTTGCTGCCTTCGGGCGGCGCGAAGATGAAGGCCGAGCGCCGCCGCGGCTCGATGCCGATGGGCCGCACGCCCGCCAGTTGGGCAATGGTGTCGACCCACGCGCCCGCCGCGTTGATGACCACCGGCGCTTCGTAGACGACGTCGCCTGCCGTCACGCGCCAGCGGTCGTCCACGCGCTCGAGCGCGGTCACGCCGGCGTCGCACACCAGCTTGCCGCCGGCCTGCCGCATGCCGCGCAGGTAGCCCTGGTGGATGGCGTGCACGTCCATGTCGGACGCATCGGGCTCATAGACACCGCCCGCCACCTGTTCGGGCCGCAGCGCCGGCACCATCTCGATGGCTTCTTCGCTGCTGAGCCGCTGTGCGCCGGTGTTCATGGCGCGCAGCACCTCCCAGTGGGCTTCGAGCTCGGCCACATGATCGGCGTCGGCCACCATCAACGCGCCACGCGGCGTGAGGAGCGGGTGCTCGGCAAAGCCCTCCGGCGGATGTTCGAGAAACGCGCGGCTTGCCATGGTGAGCGCGCGCACCTGCGCCGTGCCGTAGCTTTCCATGAAAAGCGCGGCCGAGCGGCCGGTGGAGTGGTAGCCGGGCTGGGCCTCGCGTTCGAGCAGGATCACGCGGGCATGCGGCGCGAGCCAGTAGGCCACCGAGGCACCGGCAATGCCGCCGCCAATCACGAGATAGTCGGCCGCAACGGGCGCTGGTGTATTGGAAGTCATTGGCGGAGTGTAGGTAAAAATTTGCGTATACGCAAATTTGCCCCGGGCCCGCCGAGAGGAGGTGGGACGCACCATGGTGGTGAAATTTGCGTCTTCGCAATTTGCGCATACGCAATTTCCGTGCATCGGCTGCGGGCACCGTGGCACGGATTCGGGCACTGGACTGGCAGAATCGTGCTGCACTACAAGAGAAAGCCAAGCGTGAATCCACACACGGGCAACAAGCCGCGAGCCAAGCCGGGGACGAAGCCGAAGGACGAACAGCCGGCGCTGGACCGCACCACCTTTGGCAACCGCCTGCGCACCGCGCGCAAGCGCTTCGGCTGGACGCTGGCGCAGCTGGCCGAGCGCTCGGGCGTGTCGATCACCACCATCTCGCGCGCGGAACGCGGGCAACTCGCGCTCGGGTACGAGAACTTCACCGCGCTGGGCCGCGCGCTCGAGATGGACATGAACGCGATGTTCGCGGGTGCCGGCGTCAAGCCCGCGCAGCTCGACGGGCCGGTGGTCACGCGCGCGGGCAAGGGCGTGGTGTACCGCGGCCTTTCAATCGCCTACGAGTTCCTGGGCACCACGGCCGCAGGCAAGCAGATGAGCCCGATCGTCGGCACCGTGCACGCGCGGCGCATTCACGGGCCCGAGGACTTCGTGAGGCATGCGGGAGAAGAGTTCGCCTATGTTCTTTCGGGTGAGATCGAAGTGCATTTCGACAACGGCAAGGTGGTGCGCCTTGCCCGCGGCGACTCGCTGTACTTCGACAGCCGCATCGGCCACGCCTACGTGAGCGTCAGCCGGCAGCTTGCAAAGATCGTGGGCATGACGACGGCGGAAAGCGGGCACATGAAGTCGGCGCGCGAGGCGCCCGCCCCGAAGCCGGTCCGCAAAGCCGCGGCAGGCATGCCCCGAAGCACCAGGAAGGATTGAAGAAACGCCTCTTGCAGGATGGGCCTCATTGCGATGGCGGACCTCGCCATGGCACTGTCGCCAATTTGCAGCAAGCTGGGCTTCGGCTCGCTATGCTGGCGCCCGCCATCCACTCCAACAAAGAGAACCTCATGACAGTCCGCTCTTCGTCTTTCTTCGCTCTGCGCGCCATTGCACTTGCCTCCGGTCTCGTGCTCGGCGCGGTTGCCGCGGTACATGCCGCGCCCGATGCGAAGCTGCTCGCCGCCGCCGAAAAGGCGCAGCCTGCGGTGATCGACAACCTCAAGGAAATGGTGCTGATCGAATCGGGCAGCCTCAACGTCGATGGCCTGCTCAAGATGGCCGACGTGGTGGAAGGGCGCCTGAAGTCCGCCGGCTTCAAGACCGAGCGGCGCAAGGCCACGGCCGGAGCGGGCGCCGATCTCGTCATCGGCACCATCAAGGGAACCGGCAAGCGCAAGATCATGCTGCAGGGCCACATGGACACGGTATACGCCGCCGGCATCCTGAACAGCCAACCGTACAAGGTGGACGGCAACCGGATCTACGGCCCGGGCATCGCGGACGACAAGGGCGGGCTCGCGGTCATGCTGGCGTCGCTGAAGATCCTGGCCGATGCGGGCTGGCGCGACTACGACACGCTTACTGTGCTCATGAACCCCGACGAGGAAGTCGGCTCGGTCGGCTCCGGTGAAATCATTGCGGCCATGGCCGATCAGCACGACACGGTGCTGTCATTCGAGCCCACCGCGGCCAAGTCGGTGGCCAAGGGCGAATCACTGTTGCTGGGCGCCGCCGGCATTGCGCAGGCCACGCTCGAGGTGAAGGGCCGCGCATCGCATGCGGGTGCCGCACCCGAGCTGGGCCGCAACGCCCTGTACGAGCTGTCGTACCAGTTGCTGCAGACCCGGGACGTGGCAAAGGACATTCCCGGCGTGGCGCTCAACTGGACCGTGGCGCGTGCCACCGGCCCGATCAACCAGATCACCGAGAAGGCGCAGGCGCTTGGCGACATCCGCATCACGCAGCCCGGCGCCGAGAAGAAGCTCGAAGCCGCCCTGCAGGCGAAGATTGCGAGCGGCAAGCTTGTGCCCGACACCGAGACCACGCTCAAGGTGGAAGTGGGGCGTCCGGCATTCGTGGCGGGTGAAAAGGGCCGCGCCCTGGCCGAAAAGGCCCAGGCCATCTACAAGGAAATCGACCGCGAGCTCGCGCTCACGCCAATGACCGGCGGCGGCACCGATGCAGGCTATGCGGGCCGCTCCGGCAAGGCCACCGTGGTCGAGAGCTTCGGCCTGGCGGGCTTCGGCTACCACGCGCGCGACGAGTACATCGAGGTCGACTCGATCGTGCCGCGCCTGTATCTCGTCACCCGTCTGCTGACGGAAATCGGCAAGCAGTAACGCGCGCCGCTTGCGACGGCGACGCCAGCGTGCGTCGTCGCCGCAACAGGCCTGTGTCGCGCCCTACTTGGCGCCGCCCGAATACTTGGTGACGCTCGTCGCGTTCACGTGATAGCCGCTCACACCCATCATCGAGTCGTTGCGCATGGTCTGCAGCTTGCCGGTGACCCACACGGTGTCCATGGCCCGGAACTTGGCGCCCTTTGACGTGACCACGTGCAGGATCTGGTTGGCCGGCGGCGGCGGCGTGTGAATGCAGGCGCCGAAGTAGGGCACGAGCAGGAACTCGGTCACTTCGCCCTTGGCTTCTTCGAGCGGCACGATGAAGCCCGGGATCTTGATCTCGGCGCCGTTCATCGCGGGATTGGTCGGCGCGTTGTTCGACACTTCCTGCATCTTCATGAGCAGCTCGTTGGCGCGCGGGTCCCCGTCATTGAGCGAGCTCAGGTCCATGCCCTTGAATTCCTTGGCCGGGTCCCAGTCTTTCGGCACCAGTTCTTCCCAGGTGATCTGGCGCGGCTGACCCGGTGTGCCCTTGGCAGCAGCAGCAGGTGCGGCCTTGCCGCCGAGCGGGTTCGATGCGGTCGTGTCCTTGGGCGCGGGGTCGGCGGCCCATGTCGCGGCTGCGAGGCCCGCACCGGCGAGCAGCATCGAAAGCCGGGTGAAAGCTCGGAACGTGGGGGTCTTCTTTGCAATGCGCATGGTTTCAAATCCTGGGTGAGAGACCGTCGGCAAGAGAGAGCCGGTAGGCACGAATGCCGGGCAGCAGGCTTGCCAGCCAGCCGGCGACCAGCAGGCTCGCCATCAGCAGCCATTCGTTCAGTGTAGTTTCTGAAAGGCTCAGTGTCAGCCCGAACTTCGACTGCAGCCATGGCGCGAGCAGGGCAATGCCGAGCACCGCCATGACCACACCCAGCGCCACGCCCAGCACGGTGACCATGGCGCCCTCGAGCGCGAGCAGCGCCAGCACCTGGCGCAGGCCGGCGCCCACGGCGCGCAGCACGGCAAGTTCGCGCCGCCGCTCGTTCAGGCTCGCCATCACCACTGAGACAAGGCCCGCAAGGCTCACCAGTGCGACCAGTGCCGACATCAGCAGCAGTGCGTTCTCGCCGATGCCGATCACGCTCCAGAGTTCGTCGAGCGCCACGCCCGGCAGGATGGCCATCAGCGGTTCGCCGTTGTAGGTGGAAATCCAGCGCTGCACGCCGAACACGGCGGAGCGGTTCTTCAGGCCCACGAGCGCGGCCGTCACATTCTTGGGCGTGAGGTCGAACTTGCGCACCTGCTCGGCCGGGATCTTGACGCCGGGCATCGGCGCGCCGCCCACCCATTCGAGATGAATGGCCTCCATGGCCTCGAGCCCGATGTGCACTGTGCGGTCGACCGGCGTGCCGGTGCGCGCGAGCACACCCACCACCGTGAAGGGCTTGTCGGCATGCTCGGCCGAATTGAACTCGCCGCTGCCGTGGGCAAGGGTGATCTTCTGGCCGACGTGGTAGCCGAGCTTGTCGGCCACTTCGGCGCCCACCACCGCATCGAACAGCGCGCTGAAGGGCTTGCCCTCGCGCAGCTGCAGCGACTGGCGGTTGCCGTAGCGAAAGCGGGTGAAGTATTCGGGCGAGGTGGCCAGCACCGAGAAGCCGCGATGCGAGTCGCCGAGCGAAAGCGGCACCACCCAGTCGACGCCCTGGTGCGCGGCCAGGGCCTGCACACTCTTCCACGAGATGTTGTTGGTGGCCGCGCCGATGCGGAACACCGAATAAAGCAGCAGCTGCGTGGAGCCCGTGCGCGCGCCCACGATCAGGTCGGTGCCCGAGACCGACGACGCGAAATTCTCGCGCAGCTCGGTGCGGATGCGTTCGACACCCAGCAGCAGAAAGGTCGACAGCGCAATGGAGAACACGGTGAGCGCGAGCGTGAAGCGCCGGTTCCAGGCGCTGCGCCAGGCAATGGAAAAAAGCGCACTCATCGGCGTGCCTTCATGCGTCCGCCGCCATTGCCGCGGTTGCTGCGCGATTGATGTCGGGCAGCAGCACATGCCGTGCAAAGCGCTGCGCAATGCGCTGGTCATGGCTCACGAACACCAGCGCGCTCTGGTTGGTTGCGCAGGCTGTCAGCAGCACGTCGAGAAAGGCCTCGCGCCGGTCTTCGTCGAGTGCGGAAGTGGGCTCGTCGGCAATCACCACCTCGGGATGGCCGATGAGCGCGCGCGCAGCCGCCACGCGCTGCTGCTGGCCGACCGACAACTGCATGGCCTGGCGCTTCCACAGGTTGTGGTCGAGACCCATCTGGTCGAGCAGGTGTTCGGCCTGTTCACGGGAGCTGCCGCCGCGAGCGGCCTGCGCCTCGCGCCGCTGCGAGAAGCGGCAGGGCAGCAGCACGTTGTCGAGCACGCTCAGGTACGGCAGCAGGTTGAACTGCTGAAAGATATAGCCCACGTGCGCAACACGGCAGCGGTCGCGCGCGGCGCCGGAGAGCTGCGACCAGTCGTGCCCCAGCAGCGTGACACGGCCTTCGTCCGCCACCAGCACGCCGGCCAGGAGCGACAGCAGCGTGCTCTTGCCGCAGCCGCTCGGGCCGTGCAAGAAGACCAGTTCCCCGGCCGTGATGCGCAAGGCCTCGATGTCGATGCAGGGCGTCTTCATGCCGGGCCACGCAAAGCGCAGCGCTTCGGCGGCGAGCACAACGCGCAGCGGCGCCGACTCGGCCTCGGGGGCGATGCTCACGGTGTCACTTGCTCCAGCCAAGGCGCACGGGCTGGCTCGCCTGCGCACCGGCCGGGCGCTTGAGCTGGCGCTTGAACTGCCCTTGGGCCGAAGCAATCTGCGAATCGATCTGGCGCGTGCCCTTGAAGGCGGCGAACAGATTCACGTCGATGAACTTGGCCGCGGCCGCATTGGTGCAGTTGAAAGAAAAGGTGGCGTCCAGGTCCGCATGGCCGGGTGGTTCGTTCGGGTCGGGGTTGCCGAGGCCCAGCGCGCTGGAGCGCAGGTCGACCGGGCCGAGCTTGCAGTTGGCGGCCGGGTCGACAACAAAGAGCTTGTCCGCCGCGCGCAATTGCGCGATGGCGTCTTCGGCGGTTTTCTTCTCGGCAGCCGTCTTGGGCGCGCGCTCGAAGCCAACGATGTTGTCGAGCGGCGACTCCATGTCGATCACCACCGTGGGGCCGTCGATGGCCACGTCGAGCTTGATCTGGCCGTGCACATGCGCGTGCTGCTGCTGGGCCTGCGCGGAGAGCGAAAGAAAGGGTGCTGCGAACAGTGCCGCGGCGAATGCGAAGCCGGATGAAATGCGTCGAAGTCGGATGTGTTTCATGGTTCTGCGCCTTGCCGGGTCGGCAGCCCCGGCGTGTTGCTCCATTCGCTCCAGCTGCCGGCATAGAGCGCGGTCGTCCCAAGCCCCGCGATCTGCATCGCAAGCAGGTTGGGCACCGCGCTCACGCCGCTGCCGCATTGGTGGACAACCGTCGCCGGATCGCGTCCCGCGAGCAGCGCTTCGAACTCGGCACGCAATTGCGATGCCGGCTTGAACTTGCCGTCGGGGCCGAGGTTTTCGGCGAAGGGCCGGTTCAGAGCCCCGGGGATGTGACCCGCAATCGGGTCCAGAGGTTCCACCTCTCCGCGATAACGCGCGGCGGCACGCGCGTCGATCAGCTGCTGGTCAGGCTGGCCGAGCCGGCGCGCTACCGTTTCGGTCGTCACGAGTTGCGCGAGCGGCTCGCCCGGCACAAAGTTCGACTGGAAGCGCGCAGGCTCCTCGCGGCTGGTGACTTCGCCGCCGGCGGCTTGCCATGCCTGCAGGCCGCCGTCGAGCACGGCCACTGCGTTGTGGCCCATCCACTTCAGCATCCACCAGAGCCGGCCGCAGTAGTTGGCGCCGTTGCGGTCGTACACCACGGCCTGCATTTCGTTCGAAAAACCGATGCTCGACAACCAGGCCGCGAACTTCTCGCGGCTCGGCAGCGGGTGGCGTCCGCCCGAGGCCGGCACGCCGTCTTCCTGGGCCACCACCACGTCGCCGTGCGCACCGGGCACGCCGTGCTTCGCGCTGAGATCGGTGTCGAGGTTCGCAAACGCGGCGCCCGGAATGTGGGCGGCGGCATATTGCTGCGCGCCGGCCTCGGGCTTCATGAGGTCGAAGCTGCAGTCGAAAACCATGAGCGGCGTACCGCCGGCTTGCAGCTGCTGGAGTTGTTCGACGCTGATGAGGGTGGTGTACATGACGGGCTCCTTCGTTGTCGATGGGGTTCGATGCGGTTCAGTGTTCTTCGGCCGGCGCCTTGGGCACCGCACGCTGGCGCAGCACCGTGGCCGCGATGCCGCTCACGATGATGAGCGCCATGCCGGCCCAGCCGGCGGCGTCGATGCGGTCGTCGAACAGCACCACGCTGTAGAACGCCGCGAAGACGATGCCGGAGTACTGCAGGTTGGCCACCACGAGCGTGCCGGCCTGCGTCTTGGCCGTGGCATAGGCGCGCGTCATGCAAAGTTGCCCGAGCGCGGCCAAAAGGCCGATCGGCAGCAGCCACAGCGCATGCTGCCACGTCCAAGAATTGCCACCCGAAAACCCGGTCGCGGCCGTGGCAAAGGCGCCGGCCACGGCGGAGCCGACCGCGAAATAGAACACCGTGCGCAGTTCGGGTTCGCCGATGCGCGACAGCGCCACCACCTGCATGTACGCGAATGCGGCTGTGAGGCCGGACAGCAGGCCGAGCAGTCCCGCAAAGCCCTGGCTCGCATCCACGCTGGGCTTGAGCATGAGCACCACGCCCACAAAGCCGGCCAGCACGGTCAGCGCGAGTGTGCCCTGCAGCGGCGGCCGCTCGACGCGGCCGTCGCGTCCGGGCACCGGCACCCAGGCCAGCAGCGTGCCGCCGACCAGGAAGGCTGCAATCCACACGCTGCTCATGTAGTTGAGCGTGACGGCCGTGGCCAGCGGCATGTGGGCAATGGCATAGAACCACGCGCCGAGCGACACCACGCCGATGATGCTGCGCCAGGCATGCATGCCGGGATAACGGGTGCCGAGGGAAACGCCGCGGTTGCGCGCCAGCAGCCACAGAAAGACGATGCCGATCAGCCCGCGGCCGAGCACCATCTCCCCACTGTTGAACCAGGCCGATGCCACCTTGACCACCACGCTCATGGTGGCGAACAAGAAGGCGCCCAGCACCATCCAGAGTGCTTGCACTATTCGCTCAGGCGTTCTGCTGCATCGCGCTGCGGTACCACTCGTGGAACTGCTGCATGCCGTCTTCCATCGGGCTCTGGTAGGGGCCGCTCTCGTCGTCGCCGCGCAGCATCAGCGCGCGGCGGCCGGCGTCCATGCGCTCGGCAATCTCGTCGTCTTCCACGCAGGTCTCCATGTAGGCGGCCTGCTGGGCCTCGACGAATTCGCGCTCGAAGGCGACGATTTCCTCGGGGTAGAAGAACTCCACCATGTTGAGGGTCTTGGTGGGGCTCACCGGGTGCAGCGTCGACACCGTGAGCACGTGCGGATACCACTCGATCATGACGTGCGGATAGTAGGTGAGCCAGATCGCGCCGTACTTCGGGGGCTTGCCCTCGCGGTACTTGAGCAGCTGCTCTTGCCACTTTTGATAGATGGGGCTGCCCGCGCGGCCGAGCCGGTTGGCCACGCCTACGGTTTGCACCGAGAAGTTGCGGTTGAACTCCCAGCGCAGGTCGTCGCAGGTCACGAAGCTGCCGAGGCCGGGGTGGAACGGACCGACGTGGTAGTCCTCGAGGTAGACCTCGATGAAGGTCTTCCAGTTGTAGTTGCACTCGTGCAGCTCGACGCGATCGAGCGCGTAGCCGGTGAAGTCAAGATCGGCGCGCGGGCCGAGCTCGGCCATGTCGGCTGCCACGTCGCGCCCCACGCCGTTTGCGCCGCGCTCGAACAGAAGGCCGTTCCACTCCGTGAGCGGATAGTTGTGCAGGTTGAGGCAGGGGTCCTGGTCGAAATGCGGCGCGCCGATCAGCGTGCCCGTGGTGCGCGGGTCGCTCGCGGCGTAGGTCCAGCGATGCAGCGGGCAGACGATGTTGCCGCCGGTCTGGTTGTCGAGCTGGCCGCGGCCCTGCAGGATGAGCGCCTGCCGGTGGCGGCACACGTTGGAAATGAGTTCCACCCCCTTGGGCGTGTGCACCAGCGCGCGGCCCTGGTGCTCTTGCGGCAGCGTGTGGAAGTCGCCCAGTTCGGGCACCGCCAGGCGATGGCCCACGTAGCGCGGACCTTGCGCGAACAGCGTTTGCATTTCGCGCGCGTAAAGCGACTCGTCGAAGTACGCGGAAACTGGAAGTTGGCTCGTGGCCTGCTGCAGTTGAAGACTTAAATCAGACATGGAGGACCTGACCAAGCTCCCCACAGGGAGAAAAAAGAGAAAAACGGAAGGCGCCGTCTGGGAGGGCAACGGCCCGAAGAGTTGTGCCGGCGCGGCCGGCAGGGGAACACGCGATTGTACCCAAGGGGGCACCGCAGTGCCCGCAGCCTTTCGTATGCCATTGCGGCAGATCCGGAACCGCGGCGTCCGCTCATCGGTGCGCCCTTTGCCGGGCGCTCCGGGAAGACCGGCGGCCATTCGGTTCCCCGCCCTAAAATGCCCGATTTCATACTTGTTCTCTCGCATGCCCAAGGTCCCTTCTTCCGCCGCCTCCAGCCCGGCGCCCACGCCCGACACCGGGCCGCTGCCGGCCAGCTACGAAGCCGGGCTCCAGGAGTTGGAACAATTGGTTGCAGAGCTCGAGTCGGGCCAACTGCCGCTCGACCAGTTGCTTGGCAGCTACCAGCGCGGTGCCGCGCTGCTCGCTTTTTGCCGCGAGAAGCTCCAGGCTGTCGAAGACCAGATCAAGGTGCTGGACGCGGGCAGCCTCAAGCCCTGGACGGCCGAATGAGTGCCGCGGTAGTGGACTGGGACGCCGCGCGGCTCACCAACTGGAGTGAACCGCATCTGGCGCGTGTAGAAGCCGCGCTGTCGCGCTGGGTCGGCGTCGATGCACCGGTGCTGCTCGGCGACGCGATGCGCTATGCCGTGCTCGACGGCGGCAAGCGGCTGCGGCCTTTGCTGGTGCTGGCCGCGAGCGAAGCGGTGGGCGGCAATGCGGCCGCGGCGCTGCGCGCGGCCTGCGCAACCGAACTCATCCATGCCTATTCACTTGTGCACGACGACCTGCCCTGCATGGACAACGACGTTCTGCGCCGGGGCAAGCCCACCGTGCATGTGAAATTCGGCGAGGCCGATGCGCTGCTGGCCGGCGATGCCTTGCAGGCCTTGGCCTTCGAACTGCTGACGCCCGAAGGCGACGAGATTCCCGCCGCCACCCAGGCCACGCTGTGCCGCCTGCTGGCGCGTGCCGCAGGCAGCCAGGGTATGGCGGGCGGACAGGCCATCGACCTTGCCAGCGTGGGCCTGGCGCTGAACGAAGCGCAGCTGCGCGAAATGCACCGCCTGAAGACCGGCGCGCTGCTGCAGGGCAGCGTCGAGATGGGTGCCGCCTGCGCTGCCAACGTGGCGCCCACCGCGCTGGCCTCGCTGCGCGACTACGGCGCCGCCATTGGCCTGGCGTTCCAGGTGGTGGACGACATCCTCGACGTGACCGCCGATTCGCAAACCCTTGGCAAGACGGCCGGCAAGGATGCCGCCGCGGACAAGCCCACTTATGTCTCGCTGTGGGGCCTCGACGGCGCGCGTGCGCAGGCAAAACAGCTGCTCGCCGAATCGCTCGCGGCACTCGAGCGCAGCGGCCTCGCCGATACCGCGGCACTGCGTGCGCTGGCCCACATGGTCGTCGACCGCGACCGATGAACTGCTGAACAGATGGACAAGAAGAACCACGACGCTCCCATGGCCCCGCTGCTTCCCACGCTCCACGATCCCTCGCCCATCCGCCAGTTCGACCGGGCCCAGCTCAAGCAGCTGTCCGACGAAGTGCGCGCCTGCGTGCTCGACAACGTCTCGCGCACCGGCGGGCACCTGAGTTCCAACCTTGGAACGGTAGAGCTCACGGTCGCTCTGCACCATGTGTTCAACACGCCGCACGACCGCCTGGTGTGGGACGTGGGCCACCAGACCTATCCGCACAAGATCCTCACGGGCCGGCGCGAGCGCATGCCCACGCTGCGGCAGATCGGCGGCATCTCGGGCTTTCCGCAGCGCAGCGAGAGCGAGTACGACACCTTCGGCACCGCGCACTCGTCCACCAGCATCTCGGCCGCGCTGGGCATGGCCATGGCCGCCAAGCAAAAGGGCGAAGACCGCCATGCCGTGGCCATCATCGGCGACGGCGCGCTCACGGCCGGCATGGCCTTCGAGGCGCTCAACAACGCCGGCGTGTGCGACTGCAAGCTGCTGGTGATCCTGAACGACAACGACATGTCGATCAGCCCGCCGGTCGGCGCGCTCAACCGCTACCTTGCGCAGCTGATGAGCGGTAACTTCTACGCCGCCGCCAAGAACGTGGGCAAGAGCGTGCTGCGCGCCGCGCCGCCGCTGTTCGAGTTGGCCAAGCGCTTCGAGCAGCATGCCAAGGGCATGGTGGTTCCGGCCACGCTGTTCGAGCAGTTCGGCTTCAACTACGTGGGCCCCATCGACGGGCACGACATCGATTCGCTGGTGCCCACGCTCGAAAACCTCAAGCACCTGGACGGCCCGCAGTTCCTGCACGTGGTCACCAAGAAGGGGCAGGGCTACAAGCTGGCCGAGGCCGACCCCGTGGCCTATCACGGCCCCGGCAAGTTCGATCCGCAGGTCGGGCTGGTCAAGCCCGCCGCCGTGGCCAAGCAGACCTTCACGCAGGTCTTCGGCCAATGGCTCTGCGACATGGCGGCGCATGACGGCCGCCTGGTGGGCATTACGCCCGCCATGCGCGAAGGCTCGGGGCTGGTGGAATTCGAGCAGCGCTTTCCCGACCGCTACTACGACGTCGGCATTGCCGAGCAGCATGCCGTGACCTTTGCGGCCGGCCTTGCATGCGAAGGCCTGAAGCCGGTGGTTGCCATCTATTCGACCTTTCTGCAGCGCGCCTACGACCAGCTGATTCACGACGTTGCCATCCAGAACCTGCCCGTGGTGTTCGCGCTCGACCGCGCGGGCCTGGTGGGTGCCGACGGCGCCACGCATGCGGGCGCCTACGACATTCCGTTCCTGCGCTGCATTCCCAACATGAGCATTGCGTGTCCGGCCGACGAGCGCGAATGCCGCCAGCTGCTGTCGAGCGCCTACGAACAGAACCATCCGGTGGCCGTGCGCTATCCGCGCGGGGCAGGTGCCGGCGTTACGCCGCACCTGGCGCTCGATGCATTGCCGTTCGGCAAGGGCGAAGTGCGCCGCGAAGGCAAGCGCATTGCGATCCTCGCGTTCGGCACCTTGCTGTACCCCGCGCTCACCGCGGCCGAATCGCTCGACGCGACGGTGGTCAACATGCGCTGGGCCAAGCCGCTCGACGTCGAACTGCTGCTGCAGGTGGCGGGCACGCACGACGCCATCGTCACGCTCGAAGAAGGCGCGGTGATGGGCGGCGCGGGCAGTGCGGTGCTCGAGGCGTTGCAGGCGGCCAACGTTCAGAAGCCGGTGCTGCAGCTGGGCCTGCCCGACCGCTTCATCGAGCATGGCGATCCGGCCAAGCTGCTCGCGTCCATCGGCCTCGACGCGACGGGCATCGAAGCCTCCATCGCTCGGCGCTTCGGCTCCGTCGCAGGGTAAACCCCGGCGGGTTGCCTGTAAGCAGGTTTTTACAATCGCCACGACTTACGAAAGTCGTCGACGCGGCCACAAGCCGCGTTTCGTTTTTTCCAATGCACTCGGAGTGAATTCAATGGATCGTCGTTCCCTCATTAAAAACGCCGGCATTGCCGGCGTTCTGGCCGCCGGCATTGCGCCCGCAGTTCATGCGCAGGCCGCCGTCCGCTGGCGCCTGGCCTCCAGCTTTCCCAAGTCGCTGGACACCATCTACGGCGGCGCGGAAGTGTTCGCCAAGGCGGTCAAGGCCATGTCGGGCGGCAAGTTCGAGATCTCGGTTCACGCCGGCGGCGAGCTGATGCCTCCCTTCGGCGTAGTGGACGGCGTGCAAAACGGTTCGGTCGAGATGTGCCACACCGTGCCTTACTACTTCTACGGCAAGAACCCCGCATTCGCACTGGGCTCGGCCATTCCGTTCGGCCTGAACTCGCGCCAGATGAACGCGTGGATGATGCACGGCAACGGCCGCAAGCTCATGAACGAGTTCTACGCCAAGTACAACATGCTGAGCCTTGCCGGCGGCAACACGGGCTGCCAGATGGGCGGCTGGTACCGCAAGGAAATCAAGTCGCCGGCCGACTTCAAGGGCATGAAGATGCGCCTGGGCGGCGGCCTCATCGGTGACGTGATGACCAAGCTCGGCGCGGTGCCGCAAAGCATTCCCGGCGGCGAGATCTACCAGTCGCTCGAAAAGGGCACACTGGATGCGGCCGAATGGGTCGGTCCTTACGACGACCAGAAGCTCGGCTTCAACAAGGTTGCGCCGTTCTACTACTACCCCGGCTGGTGGGAAGGCGGTCCTGAAGTGGACTTCTTCATCAACCAGAAGGCGTTCGACGGCCTCTCGGCAGAGAACAAGGCCATCGTGGAAGCCGCCGCGGCCGTCGCTTCGTCCGACATGCTCGCCAAGTACGACGCGCTGAACCCCACGGCGCTGAAGCAACTGGTGGCGTCCAAGACCAAGGTGCTGCCGTTCTCGCAGGCCGTGCTCGACGCGTCCTTCAAGGCTTCGATGGAAGTGTTCGCAGAGAACGACGCCAAGAGCCCCGAGTGGAAGAAGATCTACGCCGACCTGCGCACGTTCCAGCGCGACCAGGTGCTGTGGTTCCGCTTCGCCGAATCGGCTTTCGACAACTTCATGTCCAAGCAGAAGCTCTGATCCGCGGCTTCGGCCCGGCAAAGAAAAAGCCCGCATCGCGCGGGCTTTTTTTCGTCTGGGGCCTGCGCGCGGTGCGCAGGCCCTGGGGACGGGTGAGGGGGCTTACTTCTTTTCCCGCTCCATCGATTCCAGCATGGCCTTCATCGGATCGTCCTCGGCCGCGGGAGCCGCTGCACCGCCCGCGGGCGCGGAGGCTCCGGACTCCGGTGCGGGCGCGGTGCCCGCGTCGGGCGCCGGCACTTCGGGGGCGGGAATCTCGGGCGCAGAGCCCGGCATGTTGGCTTCCATCTCGCGCATGACCTTGTCGAGGTCGTAGACCTCTTTTTCGTCCAGCCCGCTCGACACGATGCCCGGGAACGCAATGATCAGGCCCACCATCGTCAGCTGGATCAGCAGGAACGGCACGGCACCCCAGTAGATCTGCATCGTGGTGACGGGCTCGATCATCTGGCCCGTGACGCGGTCCTTGTAGGCCTTGGTGGGTGCCACGCTGCGCAGGTAGAAGAGCGCAAAGCCGAACGGCGGATGCATGAACGAGGTCTGCATGTTCACAGCCAGCAGCACGCCGAACCAGATCAGGTCGATGCCCAGCTTGTCGGCCACCGGGGCCAGGAGCGGCACCACGATGAACGACAACTCGAAGAAGTCGAGGAAGAACGCCAGGAAGAACACCATGACGTTCACCACGATCAGGAAGCCCAGCTGGCCGCCCGGCACCTTGGCCAGCAGGTGCTCGACCCAGCGCGGTCCGTCCACGCCCTGGAACACCAGGCCGAAGATCGTTGCGCCGATCAGGATGAACACCACGAAGCACGACAGCTTGGTGGTGGTGTTGAGCGCCTGCTTGAGCAGCGACATGCTCATGCGCCCGCGCACCATGGCCATGATGAGTGCGCCAATGGCACCCATGGCGCCGCCTTCGGTGGGCGTTGCAACGCCAAGGAAGATGGTGCCGAGCACCAGGAAGATCAGCAGCAGCGGCGGAATGAGCACGAAGGTCACGCGCTCGGCCATGCGCGAGAGCAGGCCCAGGCGCGTGACGCGGTTGATGACCGCGATGACCAGCGCCAGCAGCACGCCGGCACACATGGAGACGACGATGGTCTCGTCGGTGGCCACGCGCGTGACTTCTTCGCCCTTCCACCACGTGTGGATGTCGGCAATGTGCCGTGCGAACCACACCGACGCAACCACGCAGACCGCGGTGAGCACCAGCAGCGAGGGGCCGCCGCTCTTGCCGTTGTCTTCGCGCATCGTACGTGCTTCCGGCGGCAGCGCCGGCACCCATGCCGGCTTGAACACCGCGAGCAGGATGACGTAGAGCGCGTACATGCCCATCAGCAGGAAGCCGGGCAGGAAGGCGCCCTTGTACATGTCGCCGACGCTGCGGCCGAGCTGGTCGGCCAGGATGATCAGCACCAGCGAAGGCGGAATGATCTGCGCCAGCGTGCCCGAGGCCGCGATCACGCCCGTCGCCAGGCGCCGGTCGTAGCCGTAGCGCATCATGATCGGCAGCGAGATCAGGCCCATCGAGATCACCGATGCAGCCACCACGCCGGTGGTTGCCGCGAGTAGCGCGCCCACGAACACCACGGCCAGCGCCAGGCCGCCGCGAATCGGGCCGAACAGCTGGCCGATGGTCTCGAGCAGGTCTTCGGCCATGCCGCTGCGCTCGAGGATCAGCCCCATGAGGGTGAAGAACGGAATGGCCAGCAGCGTGTCGTTCTGCATGATGCCGAAGAGCCGCAGCGGCATGGCCTGCAGCAGCGCTTCGGGCAACAGCCCGAGTTCGATGCCGACGAAGCCGAAGAACAGCCCGCAGGCGCCCAGGCTGAATGCAACGGGGAAACCGACCAGCAGAAAGCAGATCAGGCCCGCGAACATCAGCGGGGCGTAGTTCTGAATGATGAATTCCATGATGGTCCGATTCAGCTGGATTTGGTTTGGGCTTCGGCCAGCCGGCGGATCGACTCGGCGAGCTCTTCTTCAGCCGTTTTTTCGCCACGCTTGGCCGTCGGATCCTCGATGCGGCCCTGCAGGAAGGCAATGCGCTTGATCAGCTCGGACCACCCCTGCAGCATCAGCAAGCCGAAGCCGAGCGGAATCATTGCGTAGATCGGCCAGCGGATCAGGCCGCCCGCGTTGTTCGACATTTCGCCCGAGCGGTAGCCCTGCATGAAGAACGGAATGCCGTACCAGAGCACGGCCAGGCAGAACGGGGTGAGAAAGAAGACAAAGCCGATGATGTCGATCCAGATCTGCCCGCGCTTGGACAGCTTGCCGGCGAGTACGTCGACCTTCACGTGCTCCTGGTTCAGGAGCGTGTAGCCCGCGGCAATCAGGAACGATGCCGCGAACAGGTACCACTGAACCTCGAGATAAGCGTTGGAGCTGATGTTGAAGGCCTTGCGGACTACCGCGTTCAGGGCGCTGATGACCGTGGACGCAAGGATGAGCCAGATCACGTACTTGCCGATCTGGCCGTTCAGCCAATCGACCGCGCGCGAAAATCTGAGCAGGAAATTCATGCTCTTCTCCAGAAGAATGGATGCTTGGATGCAGAAGCGGCCCGGACTCGGCCGGCAGGCGGCGGTCGGAGCTTTTGCGGACGCGCGATTTTATCGGCGCGGGAAGCCGTTTTCAGGCGGGGCCGGGCGGTGTATTCCCGTAGACGCGCCCGCCGTGCGCCACGCTGGTGCCGCGGCTCGCCATAATGAAACATGCCATCGTCGCCGCCCCTGCTGCCCACGGGCCTGCCGCACTCCATCGATTCGCCCGACATGCGGCGAGCCGGCCGCGAGCTGCTGTCGCTGGCCCTCATGGACGCGCGCAACCACACGCTTCACCTGCTGTCGCTTTATGAAGAGGCGCTGGGTTCGCCCGATCTTGCGGTGCCACGCACCGAAGACGCGGGCGTGGTGCCGCCGGTCTGGCTGGCCGGGCATATCGGCTGGTTTGCCGAATGGTGGATCGGCCGCAACACGCAGCGTGCCTTCGGCGCCGATTGCCCGGTGCGCCCGACGCGGCTGGCCGCCATCGATCCGCATGCCGACAGCTGGTGGGACCCCGCCCAGGCCACGCGGGAGCGGATCTGGTCGCCCGGCCTGCCGGACCTCGGCCAGACCAAGGCCTACCTGCTCGAAACGCTGGAAAGCACGCTCGAGCTGCTCGAGCATGCGGCCGAGACCGACCCGGGCCTGTACTTCTACCGCCTTGCGCTTTTCCATGAGGACCTGCGCGGCGAGCAGTTCATCGTGATGGCGCAGACGCTGGGGCTCTCCCTCGGCATCGAGCCGCTGCCGGTTTCGGTCACGCGCGAGCCGCTGGTGCTGCCTTCCACGCAATGGGAGCTCGGCCTGCCGGCCGGCGGCGGATTCGCCTTTGCGCAGGAGCAGGGTGCGCACCGCGTCGACGTGCCCGAATTCGAGATCGACGCGCAGCCCGTGACGTGGAATCAGTTCATCGAGTTCGTCGACGAAGGCGGCTATGACCGCGAGGAGCTCTGGCACCCCGAAGGCTGGCGCTGGCTTTCCGCGCAGATCGATGGGCGCCGCGGGCCGCGGCATGTCGAGCAGATCGGCGCCGCGCGCAACGGCACCGGCGGCTCGGTGCTTCAGCACCGTTTCGGTGCAACCGTGCGTGCGGCCGGCCACCACGGCGCCGTTCACCTGAGCTGGTGGGAGGCCGACGCCTGGGCGCGCTGGGCCGGCCGGCGCATCGCAACCGAGGTCGAATGGGAGATTGCGGCGCACACCGCCGCGCGGCGCGGCTTTCGCTGGGCCGACGTGCACGAATGGACGGCGGGTACGCTGCGGCCATGGCCCGGCTTCAGGGCCGACCCGTGGAGCGGGGGCGGAGAGTTCGACCCGACCCCTGCGTTCGGCCAGGCCCGCGTGCTGCGCGGCGCGTCTTTCGCGACCCGGGCACGCCTGCGCTCACCACGCCGCCGCGGGTTCGCCTTGCCGGGCCGCGACGACGGTTTCTTCGGCTTCCGGACCTGCAGTCTGTAACTCGCCCCGAGCCCTCGCGTATCTGCGCCGCTTCAATGGCCGCCGTCACCTGACGACAGCGGCGGCGCCACTTCCTCCAGCGGCTTGCGCTCCGCATCGGCCGCATAGCGCAGCGCCAGCAGGCCCGCCACGATGACCAGCGCGGCGCCGATGAGATAGCCCACCATCACGGCGCCCCGGCTCCCGGTTTCGATGAGCGCGCCGAACAGCACCGGCGCCACGAAGCCGCCCGCACCCATGCCGATGGCGTAGAAGATGGCGATGGCCATCGCGCGCATCTCGAGCGGGAACACTTCGCTGACCGTGAGATAGGCCGAGCTCGCCGCCGCCGAGGCCAGGAAGAACACCGCCGACCAGCACAGCGCCTGGCTGCGCGCGTCGAGCCAGCCCATCATGAAGGCCCAACCGGTCAGCGCGAGCCCGACGCCGGCCAGCACATAGGTCAGCCCAATCATCTTGCGCCGGCCCACGCTGTCGAACAGCGGGCCCAGCAGCAGCGGCCCCAGCACGTTGCCGAGCGCAAACGGAAAGATATAGAGCGCCACGTTGTCATCGGCCACGCCGTAGAAGCGCGTGAGCACCAGCGCATAGGTGAAGAAGATCGCGTTGTAGAAGAAGGCCTGCGACACCATGAGCGCTACAGCGACCACGCTGCGTTCGCGGTAGCGGCGCAGCAGCACGTGCGCCACTTCGCGCATTGTCGGGCTTCGGCGATTGCCAACGTAGGCGACGCGGCCCTGCGCTTCAGGCAGCGGCCCATGCTGCGCCCGCACTTCAGCCTCGATGGCCTCGACGACGCGCAGCGCCTCGTCGGCGCGGCCGTGCGCCATCAGCCAGCGCGGGCTTTCGGGCACGTTGCGCCGTACCAGCAAGATGGCCACTGCCAGCACCGCCCCCAGCGCAAAGCCCGCGCGCCAGCCCCATACCGGCCCGATCACGCGCGCATCGAGCAGCACCAGGCTGAGCGCGGCTCCAAGCCCTGCGCCAATCCAGAAGCTGCCGTTGATGGCAAGGTTCACGCGGCCGCGCACGCGGGCCGGAATGAGTTCGTCGATAGCTGAGTTGATGGCCGCGTATTCGCCGCCGATGCCCAGGCCCGTGATGAAGCGGCAAAGCACGAAGAAAGCGAAATCCGGCGAGAACGCGGTGGCCAGCGTGCCCAGTGTGTAGACCACCAGCGTGACGAGAAAGAGTTTCTTGCGCCCGAGCCGGTCGGTCAGCCGACCGAAGAGCAGGGCGCCGATGACCGCGCCGGCAATGTAGATCGAACCCGACCAGCCGATCTGGGCGGCGCTGAGGCCCAGTGTGTCGGGCCGTTCGAGCACGCCGCCTATGGAGCCGACCAGGGTCACTTCGAGGCCGTCGAGCACCCAGGCCACGCCGAGGGCGATCACCACGCGCCAGTGCCAGCGCGACCAGGGAAGGCGGTCGAGCCGGGCCGGAATGTCGCTGTGCACAGCATCCGTCATGGGCACAACCTTAACTTATCGGCCCGCCGTCGTTGCTTTTGACGGCAATTTCAGTGCTTGTGCGTCTTCTCGCGCTGGAAGGTCCACCACGGGAGCAACTCGCGCAGCGACTGCACTTCGCCGCTGCCTGCGGCTTGGTAGCCGGGCAAGGTGCCGAGCAGGTGCTGCCAGCTTGCACTCTGCAGCACCGCCACCAGCGCCCGCGTAGCGGGCTGATCGAGTGCCGACTTCAGGCAGGCCAGGTGATAGCGCTCATGCACCAGCGGCACGAATCCGAGGCCTTCGGCGTGGGCCGCCGACTCGACCCCGAGTCCGGCATCGGCCTGTCCCGAAGCCACCGCGTGCGCCACGGCGGCATGCGAGGTTTCGCAGCGTTCATAGCCCATGAGCGCAGCGGCATCGAGGCCCGCTTGCGACAGCAGCTCATCGAGCAGCACGCGCGTGCCGGTGCCGATCGTGCGGTTGACATAGCGTGCGCGCAGCCGCGCCACGTCCGCCAGCGAGCGCAGTCGCAGCGGATTGCCGGGCGCCACGAGCAGCCCCTGCGTGCGCCGCGCAAAGCCGATGAGCTTGTGCTGCCCGGGCTTGAGCAGCGGCTGGTAGGTGCGCTGTGCCAGCGAACCCTGCGGCGGATGCTCCAGCGTGTGAAAGCCCGCCATCACGCAGCGGCCCTGGTTCAGCGCGCGTATCGCGTCGACGCTGCCCGTGAAATGAATGTCCAGGTGCAGCTGCACAGTGCCCGCCGCATGGGTGCGCAGCAGCGCTAGAGCATCGTCGTGGCTTGCCTGCAGGCTCAGCACATGGGTGCGGTCATCGAAGGCGAGCGCGAAGGCACGCTCGAGTTCGGCGTGCAGTGCCTCGATCTGCGGTGCCAGTCGCGCCTGCGCCTGGCGCTCGGCCCACAGCAGCTTGTCGCCGAATTCGGAAAGCTGCGCCCGCTGGCCCTGCTCGCTCTGCACCAGTGCATGGCCGAGCGTCTGTTCCCAGTGCTTGAGCTCACCCCACACGTGGCGGTAGGAGAGGCCGAGCGCGCGCGCCGCGGCCGAGATGGAGCCGTGCTCGCGCACCGCCTGCAGCAGCTGCATCAGCGGATTGCGGATCTGCCGCGGGCCGCTCCGGCGGGGGCGGATCGCGTAGGAAAGGTCGATCTGTTGCACGAAGGCGGGCGAGAGGGAAATGGAGGCCGGCTCATTATGCAGAGCCGCCCATCGCCAACCGCCGCCGCCGTGCGCTAGTTCGTTTCGGCCAGTGCGTCGGCCAGTGCGTTGACGAGGCGGTCGATCTCAGCTTTTTCGGCAATGAAGGGCGGCGCAAGCTGGATCGTGTCGCCGCCATAGCGCACGTAGAAGCCCTTCTTCCAGCAGTTCATCGCAATCTCATACGGCCGGCGCGCCGGCTCGCCCGGCAGCGCGGCAATGGTGATGCCGGCAGCCAGGCCGTAGTTGCGAATGTCGGTGACGTGCTTGCTGCCCTTGAGGCTGTGCACCGCATTCTCGAAATGCGGTGCAAGCGTTTTCACGCGGCCGATCATGTCTTCTTTCTGCAGCACGTCGAGCGCCGCAAGGCCGGCGGCGCAGGCCACCGGATGCGCGCCATAGGTGTAGCCGTGCGGGAACTCGAGCATGTAGTCGGGCCCGCCGGCTGCCATGAAGGTGTCGTAGATGTCCTTGCTGGCAACCACCGCGCCCATCGGCTGCGCGCCGTTGGTCACCTGCTTGGCAATGTTCATGATGTCGGGCGTCACGCCGAAAGCCTCGGCGCCCGTGAGCGCGCCGCAGCGGCCGAAACCGGTGATCACTTCATCGAAGATCAGCAGGATGTTGTTCGCCGTGCAGATGTCGCGCAGCCGCTTCAGGTAGCCCTTGGGCGGAATCACCACGCCGGCCGAACCTGCAAACGGCTCGACGATCACGGCCGCAATGTTCGATGCATCGTGCAGCGCGATCAGGTCGAGCAGGCGGTCGGCCAGCTCGGCGCCGTTTTCGGCCATACCGCGCGTGAAAGCGTTGGCCGCAATCTGCGTGTGCGGCAGGTGGTCCGCTTCGACCCCTTGGCCGAACAGCTTGCGGTTGGCCGCAATGCCGCCCACCGAAATGCCACCGAAGTTGACGCCGTGGTAGCCCTTTTCGCGCCCGATCAGGCGCGTCTTGCTGGCGAGGCCCTTGGTGCGCCAGTAGGCGCGCGCCATCTTGAGCGACGTGTCCGCCGCTTCGGAGCCCGAGCCGGTGAAGAACACGTAGTCCAGCCCCGCGGGCGTGAGCTCCTTGATCTTGTTGGCCAGCTCGAAAGAGAGCGGGTGGCCGAACTGGAACGCTGGCGAGTAGTCGAGCTTGGCGATCTGCCGGCTCACCGCCTCGGTGATCTCGGGGCGGCCATGGCCAAGGCCCGAGCACCACAGGCCCGAGAGGCCGTCGAAGATCTTGCGGCCGTCGCCGTCGGTGAAGTAGGCGCCCTTGGCCTCCACGATCATGCGCGGATCGGCCTTGAAGTTGCGGTTGCCGGTGTAGGGCATCCAGTGCGCGTCGAGCCAGGCGGCGTCGGTGCGCAGGGCGGGCGTCGGTTCGATGGCGGGCGTTGCAAGGGTCATGACGCTTCCCGCGCAGGGCGGGCTCCAAAAGGTAATGAGGTGTGCAGATTGTTGGCACAGCCTTCAGTGTGGAGAATGGCGCAATATCAATGTTCACTTGACGTTTCATGCAAGTAAAAGCCAAAGCCCAAAACAGTGCCCAAGGCACGCGCAACCGCGCCGTGCTGGGGCAACTCAGCGACATGGACCTGCGGCTGCTCAAGGTGTTCAAGAGCGTGGTCGACTGCGGCGGCATGGCGGCGGCGGAGCTGGAGCTGAACATCGGCACATCCACGGTGAGCCGGCACGTGAAAGACCTGGAAACGCGGCTCGGCCTGGTGCTGTGCCGGCGCGGCCGGGCCGGCTTTGCGCTCACGGCCGAGGGCCAGCGGGTATACGACGAGACGCTGCGGCTGCTGGCCTCGGTCGACGCCTTTCGCGGCAGCATCGACGACATCCACAACCGCATGGGCGGGCAGCTGGAGGTGGCGCTGTTCGACAAGACGGCCACCAACCCGAAGGCGCGCATCGGTGAGGCCATTGCCCGCTTCACGGAGATCGCGCCAGAGGTGAACTTGGCGGTGCACGTAGGCTCGATCAACGCCATTGAGCAGGGCGTGCTGGAGGGCAATTTCCAGATCGGCATCATTCCGGCGCACCGCGCGTCGAAGAGCCTGGTGTACGCCGACCTGTTCGACGAGACGATGCTGCTTTATTGCGGCAAGGGACATCCGCTCTTCGAGAGCAACAACGCAAAGCTCACATGGGCCAAGTTGCGGGAGCATCACTTCGCGGGACTGGGCTATCACTCGCCGAACATGGAACTGAGTCATCGGGCCAAGCTGTCGCGCAAGGCGACGGGCTTCGACCAGGAGGCGATTGCCACGCTGATTCTTTCGGGGCGTTTTCTCGGTTTCTTGCCCGACCACTATGCGCAGGTGTTCGAGGAGCGCGCGCTCATGAAGCCTGTGCTGCCGGCTCGGTTCAACTACGCGTGCCGGTTTGTGAGTTTGTTGCGGCGGTCGCCCAAGCCTTCGCGGGCTGTGTTGGCGTTTCAGGAGTGTTTGGAGAAGGCGCACGCCTGAATTCGGGGTGCGCACCCGCCGACGGGGTACCTTTCTCCGCGAATGTCCCCCGGCCTGCGGCCTCCTCCTTTATTTCGCTGCG